>NZ_JBFAIN010000023.1:0-130436 GCF_040654735.1 Saccharopolyspora sp. NPDC050642
CCGAAGGGGCGGCCGCCAGGCCGGGCTTGACCTCCGGCCCGCAGCCCCCACAATCCACCCATCGCGGGGATGGCCCCAAAACACACCAAACCTCTGAAGGTCCCAACCCACAACCAAAAAAGAACAGGCCCCCGGGAAGCCAACCCAAGAGCCCGCCCAACAACCCCCAGAATCAAGCCGCAGACTCAACGTCCTCCAGCTCGCCATCCACCCCAGCCTCCGAAGCCGCAACGGCCCGCTGCGACCGCCGCCGCTTGGCGTACCAAACCCCCACCCCGACAAGCACCACGACAACGACCAGCACCCAACTGGCCCGCCCCAGCATCTCCTCGATGTACTTCGCCGAAGCCCCGGCGGCCCATCCGATGCTCACATGCGTCGCGGACCAGGCGATCGCCCCGATCAACGACGACACGAAGAACCGCGCGTACGACATGCCGCTCGCCCCGGCCGCGGCCGGCATCAGGGTCCGCACCACCGGCAGGAACCGCGCCACCAGCACGGCCCCCACGCCCCACTTGCACAGCAGCTCCCCGGCCCGGTCCCAGTGCTTCTGGCCGAGCTTGCGCACCACCTTCGTCTCGCGCATCTTCAGCCGGTAGCGGCGCCCGAGCCAGAATCCGATGTTGTCGCCGACCGCCGCGCACACCGCGACGACGGAGGCCAGCAGGATGAAGAACCCGACGTCGGTCACCGCCGCCGAGGCGATCAGCAGGCCGCTCTCGCCGGGCACCAGGAAGCCCAGGCCGAGGGTGCATTCGCCGAGCACCAATGCGCCGGTCACCAGTACCAATAGCGGCTTCGGCAAGCCTCCGACGACTGCCAGAATGTCGCTGATGAAGGTCACGGGACGGGCTCCTCGGCATGCGTGCTGGCTTGACCCCGTTCACGCTACCGGCGTAACCGCGCCCCGGTCTCCGGAATGCCCCTTAGCCTTCCCTGAGACCGGGGTCACACCAGCCCTTCCGGGTCAGCACGCCTTCACCCACGAGCATTCCAGGGCACTTTCGTCGACCGGCGTGCCCGGGTCGTCGACGTGCGTGCGCGACTTCGGCACGTGCACCCGGCCGCTCGGCCGGTCGTCGGCGCCGTCGTACTCGGCCAGCCGGATCGCGATCGCGTCCTCCAGATCGCGCGGGGAGCCGCCGAGGAAGTCGTTGAACACCACCGAGAAGACCAGTTCGCGGCCGTTGGCGGCGGTGACGTAGCCGGACAGCGACGTGACCCCGGTCAGCGATCCGGTCTTGGCGTGGACGTTGTTCTGCGCCGCGGTGCCGCCCATCCGGTTGCGGAGCGTGCCGCCGACCATGCGGTCCGCTACCCCGGCGACCGGCAGCGCGTCGTACCAGGACCGGAACCAGGGCCGCTCGCGCGCGTTGTCCAGCAGCAGGGCCAGCTGTTCCGGCGTCACCTGGTCCATCGTGGACAGACCGGAGCCGTCCACCACGCGCAGCACGTCCGGGTTCACGCCGAGGCCGCTCAGCTTCTCGGTCAGCACTTCCAGCCCGGCCGACCAGCTGCCCTCGCCGCGGGCTTCCCGCCCCATCGCTTTGACCAGGACTTCCGCGTGCCCGTTGTTGCTGAGCTTCAGGAACGGGACCAGGAGTTCCCGCAGCGGCATCGACTGCCTCGAGGCGAGCGCCCGCGCGTCGGCCGGCGCGGTCCCCTCCCCCGTCCCCTTGATCGTCACGCCGTGCGCGGCCAGCGCGCGGGCGAAGACGTCGGCGGCGTACGCGGACGCATCCGGCACCGAGGTGAAGTCTTCGAACGGCGGCGACCCGGCTGGCACGTTCCCGGTCACCACCACCCGGGAACCGCCGTGGTCGCGCTGCACGGTCACGTCGGGTTCGCCGTCCGCGGCCGAAGTGGTGGTGCGGTTGTCGATCTGCACGACGCCGGTGGCCGGTTCCAGCCGCACCTCGGCCCGGCTCCCCTCGACCGTCGGGCTGACCCGCACGAGCGCGGTCCCGGCGTCGAAGTCGGTGTTCGGCGCCGCGGTCAGCGCGGAAACCGGTGCGGCGTAGTAGTACGGCTCGTCGTCCCACGCCCAGCCGGTGCCCAGCGGCACGTCGTCGAACCAGGTGTCATCAGCCAGCAACCGGCCGTGCACGACCCGAACCCCGGACGCCGCAACCTGTTCCGCGAGCCGTTCGCAGTCGGCGGCGAGCAGCGTCGGGTCGCCGGTGCCGCGCAGGTAGAGGTCGCCGAGCAGCACCGGCCCGTTCTGCCGCCCGGCGGTCACGACGTCGGTGCGGAACCGGTAGTCCGGCCCCAGCGCCTCCAGCGCCGCGGCCGAGGTGAGCAGCTTCGCGTTCGACGCCGGGGTCGCGCGGTCGGTCGCCTGCCTGCTGTAGAGCACCTCGTCGGTGGCCGGGTCGCGCACCACGACCCCGGCGTGCGACCCGTTCAGCCGCTCGTCGGCGAGGATGTCGTCGAGGTCGACGCGCAGCGCGTCCGGCCCGCTGGGCGCCGCTCCGGACGGTGCTACGAAGGCGACAGACGCGCCCAGCGCCGCAGCGAGCCCGAACGCCAGTCCCCACCGTCGACGCATGAGCAGCTCCCTCGGCTCGCTCGAAACAGATCATGCAGAGTAAGCACGATCATCACAGGCGGTCAACGGAACTGCTCAATGCTGACGTGGAAACCAACCGGTCCTTGGTGAAGACCTCAGCAACTCCCGCAGGGGGCCGCCACCCGCACCGTCGCGAAAAACGAGTTCGCCAGACAGGTAATCAGCCGACGGCGATCGCGGTCGCCATGGCCAGCAGCGCACCGCCGCAGCACCGCTCGAAGACCTTCCGCCGGCGCGGGTCGGACAGGAAGGCGGACAGCCACTGCACCGAGGGCACCACGACCAGCCACCAGGCCGCGAACGCGGACACCGCGACGCCGCTGAGCAGCGCGGCCTGCTGCACCGGCTCCGCCGCCGGGTCCATGGCCTGCGGCAGCAGCGTCAGGAAGGTCAGCATGACCTTCGGGTTGAGCACGTCGGTCAGCAGCCCGCGCAGGAAGACGGCGCGGCCGGAACTGGGCACGTCCACCTCCGGGGCCCCGGCCACGGCTCCGGACTTGCGGAGGATCTGCAGGCCCATCCAGCCCAGGTAGGCGACGCCGATCACCTTCACCACCAGCAGCGCCGCGGGCACGGTCATCACCAGCGCGGACAGCCCCAGGGTCGCCGCCGTCGCGTGCAGCAGCAGCCCGCAGGTGACGCCCGCCGCCGCGAGCCAGCCCCAGCGCGCGCCGTTGGCGGCGTTGCGCGTCACCAGCACGAAGTCCGGCCCCGGTACCAGGACGATCACCAGCAGCGCCAGCAGGAACGACCCCCAGGCGATGTGCACGACTGCTCCTTCGAATCGAATCAGCGGTGGATTGCCCATATCTTCCGCCGTTCGTTCGCCGTCTTGCCAGCTACGCCGTAGCATGTTCGGTTGTGCAGGAGTCTGTAGAACTGGATTCGGTTGACTGGCGGATCCTGGAGGAGTTGCAGAACGACGCGACCTTGCCGAACCGGGCGCTCGCCGAGCGGGTCGGGCTGGCGGCTTCCAGCTGCCTGCAACGGGTTCGGCGACTGCGGGAACAGGGCGTGATCACCGGGTCGCACATCGACGTCAACCCGGCGGCGACGGGGCTGGCGCTGGAGGCGGTGGTGGCGATCAACGTCCGCCCGCACACCCGGCAGGTCGTCGACCAGTTCCGGGAGTTCGTGATGGGGCAGCCGGAAACCCGCTCGCTGCTGCACGTCAGCGGTCAGGCGGACTTCCTGCTGCACGTCGCGGTCGCGGATACCAAGCACCTGCAGGAGTTCCTGGTGGACAAGCTCGCGTCCCGCACCGAGGTCCGGCACTTCACCAGCTCGATCGTGCTGGAGCAGCTGCACACGCGAGCGCTGACGCCGCCGCGGCAGCTGCGCCCGAAGCGCCGCCGCCGGTCCGGCGATGGGTGATTTCCGCAGTTTCAATTGAAACTGCGGAAATCAATCGCCGACGCGGAGCAGGCCCTCTTGCACGACGGTCGCGACCAGCTGGCCGTCGCGGGAGAAGAACCGGCCGGTGGCCAGGCCGCGAGCGCCGGAGGCGCTGGGCGAGGCGCAGTCGTAGAGCAGCCACTCGTCGGCGCGGAAGCGCCGGTGGAACCACATCGCGTGGTCCAGGCTGGCGCCGTTGACCTTGTCCAGGCCCCAGTACACGCCGTGCCGGGCCAGCACCGCGTCGAGCAGCGTCATGTCGGAGGCGAAGGCCGCGATGCACACGTGCAGCAGGTCGTCGTCGGGCAGCACGCCGTCGGCGCGCATCCACACCTGGCTGCGGGCCTCGCGCGGGCCGTTCTCGCGGCTCACCCACGGCGGCTCGGTCACGTAGCGCACGTCGATCGGCCGCGGCTGGGCGCGCCCGAGCTTCTCGATCATCGAGCCGATCTGCTCGCCGTAGGTCGGCAGCGTCTCCGGGTCCGGGACCTCGGGCATGGGCTCGGCGTGGTCGATGCCGTCCTCGTCGACCTGGAAGGACGCGGACAGCGAGAAGATCGCCTTGCCGCGCTGCACGGCGACCACTCGTCGCGTGGTGAACGACCGGCCGTCCCGGGTGCGGTCCACCTCGTAGACGATCGGGATGCTCGGGTCCCCGGGCCGGATGAAGTAGGCGTGCAGCGAGTGCACCCGCCGTTCCGGCGGCACCGTGCGGCCTGCGGCGACCAGCGCCTGGCCGGCGACCTGACCGCCGAACACGCGGACCGGCGACGAGGCCGGGCTGACGCCGCGGAAGATGTTCTCCTCGATGCGTTCGAGGTCGAGCAGCGCGACCAGGCTGTCCAGCACCGGTTGACCGTGCGGCATGCCGTTGACGTCGAGCGGAACCTCGCCCTGCAGGTGGGTTCCGGCCGGATCGGCCGCGGCGGCTCGGGCAGCTTCGGTCACTGCGCGCTCCTCGGGGTTGTACGCCGGATCTCCGGACGGGAGCGCCGGGTGGCTCCCGTCCGAGAATGCGGATCAGACGTGGTCTTCCTCGCCCAACCGGTGCACGCGGATGAGGTTGGTGGAACCGACCGTGCCGGGCGGCGAGCCCGCGACGACGACGACCATGTCGCCGCGCTGCGATCGGCCGATCGACAGCATCGACTGGTCCACCTGCCGCACCATCTGGTCCGTGGTGTCCACCTTAGGCACCAAGAACGTCTCCGTCCCCCAAGTGAGAGCGAGCTGACTCCGCACTGATTCCTCGGGGGTGAACGCCAGCAGCGGCAGCCTGGTGTGCAGCCGGGCGAGCCGGCGCACGGTGTCGCCGGACTGCGTGAAGGCCACCAGTGCCTTGGCGTTGAGGCGTTCGCCGATGTCGCGCGCCGCGTAGGAGATGACGCCGCGCTTGGTGCGCGGGACGTGGCTCAGCGGCGGCGGTGCCGTCGATCCCGCCTCGACCGCTTCGACGATGCGCGCCATCGTCTGGACGGTCTCGATCGGGTAGCGGCCGACGCTGGTCTCGCCGGAGAGCATCACCGCGTCGGTGCCGTCGAGCACCGCGTTGGCGACGTCGGAGGTCTCCGCGCGCGTCGGACGCGAGTTGTTGATCATGGAATCGAGCATCTGGGTCGCGACGATGACCGGCTTCGCGTTCTCCCGCGCGATCCGGATCGCCTTCTTCTGGACCAGCGGCACGTGTTCCAGCGGCAACTCGACGCCGAGGTCACCGCGGGCGACCATGACGCCGTCGAAGGCCAGCACGATGGCCTCCAGGTTGTCCACCGCTTCCGGCTTCTCCAGCTTCGCGATCACCGGGACGCGGCGGCCGACCCGGTCCATCACCTGGTGCACCAGGTCGATGTCGGCCGGGCTGCGGACGAAGGACAGCGCGATGAAGTCCACGCCCAGCTCGAGCGCGAACTCCAGGTCCTCGATGTCCTTCTCGGACAGCGCGGGCACCGAAACATCCATGCCCGGCAAGGAAATTCCCTTGTTGTCCGAAACCGGACCACCTTCCGTCACCTCGCAGATGACGTCGGTGTCCTCGACGCCGGTGACGGTCAGCCCCACCTTGCCGTCGTCGACCAGGAGTCGGTCGCCGACCTTGGCGTCGTTGGCGAGGCCCTTGTACGTGGTGGACACCCTGTCGTGGGTGCCCTGGACGTCGTCGACCGTGATGCGCACGATGTCGCCGGTCCGCCACTCCACCGGCCCGGCAGCGAACTTGCCGAGTCGGATCTTCGGTCCCTGCAGGTCGCCCAGGATGCCGACGGCGCGACCGGACTCCTTGGCCGCGGCTCGGACCATCTCGTAGACCTGCTGGTGATCGGCGTGGCTGCCGTGGCTGAAGTTCAGCCGGGCGACGTCCATTCCGCTGCTGACGAGCTCAGCCATCTTCTCCGGTGTGGCGGTGGCTGGGCCCATGGTACAAACGATCTTGGCTCGTCGACTCACGTTATGCCAGCGTAGTCTGTTGACCGACGCGCGCAGCACGCAGCCATGCCTGTCGACGTCGATCGGGGAGATCGTTGCTGGATCATTACAGAACCCGGCTCACCCGGATTCCGTTCGGGGTCGCGGTGCTGGCCAGCCTGCTCATCCTGTTCATGCCGGCGTCCGGGGTGCCGACCGCGCCGCCGGGCACCGACAAGGTGGTGCACTTCGCGTTGTTCGCGGCACTGGCCGCGACCGGCCGGATCGCCGGGTTCCCGACGTCGCGGCTGCTGCCGGTGCTGGTCGGCTACGCGATCGCGTCGGAGATCATTCAGGGCCTGCTGCCGATCGGGCGCAGCTGCGAGGTCGCCGACGGCCTGGTCGACGTGGCGGGCGCGGCGGCGGGCTGGGCGCTCATCACGGCGGCGCGGCGGGTGCGACGGGTCAGCGACGCTTCTTCTCGGTGACTCCGATGTGGTCGGCGCACCACTGGTTGAGCTCGCGCACCGCGCTCCAGGACTGCCGGACCCGGTCGATGCAGGCGCGCTCGTGCAGGACGTCGTCGGCTTCCCAGTCGCGGGACGCGTAGAGCGTGCGATGCCGCAGCAGGTCCAGCCGGGGATGCCCGGCGGAGAACCCGCGCGGCCGGCTCTTGAGCGTCTCCCCCGCGATCTCCCAGCCCTGCCTGACGAGCGCGGCCAGCAGCGACCGCAGCCGCTCGCCGTGGATGTCGGTGTCGACCGCGGCGCGGAACCGGGCCAGCTGATCGGACTCGGTGTGGTAGCAGCCCCCGGCGACGAGCATCCCGTCCGCGTTGACCTCGACGTAGTAGGCGCCGCCGCCGCGCCCCAGCTCGATCACGGCGCCGCAGTGCGTCTTGTAGGGCGACTTGTCGGCGCTGAACCGGACGTCCCGGTGCGGCCGGAAGACCTTGCCCTGCCCGAATCCCGGCCCGAACTCGGGCTCCAACTCGGCGAGCAGCGCCTCCATCGGCGCGCGGACCTGCTCCCGGTAGAACGCGAGGTTGTCGTTCCAGTAGGCCTTGGCGTCGTGCACCTCTCGCTGCGAATCCACCAGGCCGGCCTGGACCCGTTCGAGCCCTTCGAAGAACTCGACCACTCCCCTGCCGAAGCCCTCGAACCTCTGCCCCGCGATGTCGCCGCCCACTGCTCCTCCCCCTTCGCCCCGACGATGATCCGCGATCGCCCGCCGTTCGCGCACCGGGGGGTGGAGAAAGAACTGCGGCGCCCGACCGAACCTGGGGGTTGCCGGTCAGGCGCCGCAGCCATGAACCGGTCATCGACTGCGACCCCGATGACCGATATTCAAAAGACGCGAACGTCACTCGCGTGCCCTAACAGTAAGCACGCCATATGGCATATACCAACTCAACACGGAATATGCCACCCCTTCGGGCGAAAAGCCGTCCGCCACTCGCCCGGATCACGCGAGTCCACTGTGGCCACTCGCCGACCGCACGAGCGGAAATTCACGCGACCGCGGCCTTAGGCTCGGAAGCCATGGACGAGGACTTCGAGACTGTCATCAACAGCGAGCTCGAACTGCTCACCCCCGGGGTTCGCGCGGACGACGATGCGGTGCGGGCGCTGCTGCACGAGGACTTCCGCGAGTTCGGCGCATCCGGGACGATCTGGGACCGCGAGACGGTCGTGCGCTCGACCCGCGCGAGCAGTTCGACGCCGATCCAGGCGGACGACCTTCGGCCGGTGCGGCTCGGCCCGGACGCGATCCTGCTGACCTACACCGCGCGGATGGAAGACTCGGCCTCCCTCCGGACGGCCATCTGGATCCGCGCGGACGGCGCCTGGAAGCTGCGCCACCACCAGGGAACGCGCCTTCCGTCGAGGTCGTGAACCGGTTCAGCCGAGCGCCTGGCGGGCGCCGGAGGCCGCCGAGGCCCGGATCGCGTCGAGGACTCGGTGCAGGCGGAGGCCGCGAGCGAAGTCCGGCGCGACCTGCTCGCCGGTGCGCAGCCCCTCGGCGATGTCCTCGTACACCGCCGCCACGTTGCGTGCCTCCTGCGCGACCGGGCGGACCGGCGGCAGCTGGACCGCCTCCCACGGCCGGCCCGGCTCGGCGGACACGCGGAGTTCGAGGTCGCTCATCTGGACCTGGGTGCCGCGCGGATCTTCCGCGCCGGTCGAGGCGATGGCCAGACTTCCTTCGGTGCCAACGATTTCCAGCAGCACTCGCGGGTCCGCGACCTCGCCGTCGCGGATGTTCGCCGACAGCGTCGCACCGGAGGCCAGCCCGGCGTGCAGCACCAGGTGGTCCGGGCTGTCGACCGCCACCGGCTCGCCGGTCTCGGCCACTACCTGGTCCGGGAGCTGCAAGGACAGTTCAGCGGACAGGCGGGCGATGTCGCCGAGCAGGTGGTCCAGCACGGACAGAACGTGTCCACCGTGAACTTCCAACAGTCCGGCGGCATTGGCCGACTGCAGCGTGTAGACGGCCCAGGCCGGCACCTTCCCCGTCGCCCCCTTGCCGCGAGCGCTGTGCACCGCGGCAGAGGTGATCCGCCCCAGCGCGCCCTTCAGGAGCAGTTCCCGGGCGTGCTGGATCGCCGGCGAGTACAGCGCCTGCAGGCCGATCACGTTGTGCACGCCGGCTGTCTTGGCGCCTGTCACCAGGACCTCTGCCTCCTCGGTGGTGCGCGCCAGCGGCCACTCGCAGTAGACGTGCTTGCCCGCGTCCAGCGCCGCCTGGACGAGTTCCAGGTGCTTGGGCACGCGGACCGTGACGACGACCAGATCTACGTCCGGGTGCTCGGCCAGCGAACGCGCGTCGGCGAAGGCGTGCTCGGCGCCGAACGCCGCAGCCGCGCGCCGGGCGCTCTCCTCCCTGCTGGTCGCGACGGCGGTCAACTCGTACTGGTCGAGCGCGCGCAGCGCCGGGACGTGCGCCCGCCCCGCCCAGCCCTGGTCCGGGTTGGCCCCGATGATCCCGACCTTGATCCTGCCCACGACATCCTCCAACCGGACCTAGGAGGTCCGTTTCATTCCGACGAACCGGACTCGACAAGTCCGTTTCAGCCCGGAGTCTAACCGGACTCGTCAAGTCCGGTTGCTAGGGTGGTCCGGTGAGCGCGGTGGAACGACTTCTGAGCGAGGATGCGCCGCGGGCGGACGCGCAGCGCAACGTGCGGCGGCTCGTGGTGGCCGCTCGCGAGGCGGTCGCCGAGGTCGGCGTCGGCGTGACCGCGCACGAGATCGCCCGCAGCGCCGGTGTCGGGATCGGCACCTTCTACCGCCGGGTGCCCTCCCGGGAGGCCCTGCTGCAGGCGGTGGTCGAGGACACCATCTACGAGATCGTCGGCCTGGCCCGCCAGGCGCTGCAGGATCCGGACCCGTGGCACGGGTTCTGCAGCTTCGCCGCCGAGTTCGTGCAGCTGCGCGCGATGAGCTGCGGGATCAACGAGGCGCTGGGCGCGGACTGCGCGCTGACCCTCGACCAACCGCTGGCCGACCTGCGCGAACAGATCCGGCTGCTCGTCGAGCGCTGCCAGCAGGCCGGCGCCGTGCGCGGGGACGTGCCGTGGCAGGACGTGCCGTTCGCCCTCACCTCGGTGATGACCGGGAACCGCACCATCGGGCTGCCCGCCGCCGACGACCAGTGGCGGCGGAACCTGCGCATCGTGCTCGCCGGGCTCCGGGCCACGGCCTAGCACCGGAACAAGATCCCAGGTCAGGGGTCGCGCAGCGGGTTAAGCTCGGGACGTGGTCTCCACTGCTCGAGCCCGTGCGCGGGAGCCAGCGGGCAACCTCCCGGCCGACGTCACGAGCTTCGTCGGCCGGCGTCGCGAGATCACCCTCACCAAGCGCCTGCTCGCCGAGTCCCGGGTGGTCACCCTCACCGGCCCCGGCGGCGTCGGCAAGACCCGGCTGGCGATGCGGGTCGCGGGCAACATGCGCCGCACGTTCCGGGACAAGTCCTGGTGCGTCGAGCTCGAGGGCGTCCGGGACGGCTCGCTGGTGGTCGACGCGGTCATCGAACAGCTCGGCATCGGCGGCCCCACCGGCGGGGAGGACATCGACACCATCATCGAGCAGCTCAAGTCCCGCGAGATGCTGCTCGTGCTGGACAACTCCGAGCACGTGATCGAAGACGTCGCGCTGCTGGTCGACGCGGTGGTGCGCTGGTGCCCCGGGGTGCGGGTGCTGGCCACCAGCAGGCAGTCCCTCGGGATCGCCGGCGAGGCGACCCTGGTCGTCCCGCCGCTGCAGGTCCCCGACATCGAGCACCTGCCGCCGCCGGAGGCCTACGAGCAGTTCGCCTCGGTCCGGCTGTTCGTCGACCGGGCCAGGGCTGCGGTCCCCGAGTTCGAGGTCACCGCCGACAACGCCACGGCGCTGATGCGGCTCTGCCACCACCTCGACGGCAACCCGCTGGCGATCGAGCTGGCGGCCGTCCGGCTGCGGTCGCTGTCGCTGCAGCAGCTCGAAGAGCGCCTGGCCGAGCGCTACGACCTGCTCACCGAGGGCCGCCGCGGCGCACCGGCCCGGCAGCAGACGCTGCGCGCGCTGATCGACTGGAGCTACGAGCTCGCCTCCGACCAGGACCGGCTGACGTGGGCGCGGGTGTCGGTGTTCTCCGGCTCCTTCGACCTGGCCGCCGCCGAGCACGTGGCCGGCAACGGGCTGTCCGACGCCGACGTGCTCAGCGCGATCCACTCGCTGGTCGACAAGTCCGTGCTGATGCGCGAGGAGGAAGGCGGCGAGGTCCGCTTCCGGCTGCCGCACACCCTGCGCGAGTACGGCCAGGACAAGCTCGCGGAGTTCGGCGAGCTGGAGACCATGCAGCAGCGGCACTGCTCCTGGTACGCCGACCTGGCCGGGCGCTTCGCCGCGGAGTGGATCGGCCCGGACCAGGTCGCCTGGGTCAACCGGCTGCGCAGCGACCACGGCAACCTGCGCGTGGCACTGCGCACGGCCGCGGCGAATCCCGGGACCGCCGGGGCGGCCCTGCGGATGTGCACCGACCTGTGGCAGTACTGGGGCATCCGCGGCCTCAACGGCGAAGCCCGGCACTGGCTCGACCAGGTGCTGGCCACCACGCCCCGCGAGATGCCCGAGCGGGTGCGCGCGCTGCGGGTCAGCGCCTGGTTCGCGCTGCTGCACGGCGACGTGGAGACCGTGCAGCCGACGCTGGAGCAAGCGACGGTGCTGGCCACGCAGCGCGGCGAGGAAACCGAGAAGGCGCATCTGACGCTGGTGCGCGGGATGGCGGCGTTCGCCCAGAACGACTCGCCGCGGGCCGCCGCGCTGCTGGAGGACGCGCTGGGCCAGTTCCGCAAGCACGAGATCTCCGTCGGCGAGCTGTTCGCCCTGTTCGGCCTAGGCCTGATCAAGGGCCTGGGCGAGGATCCCGAGGCTGGGCTGGGCGTGCTGGCCGAAGGCATCCGGCTGTCGGGTGGCCTCGGCGAGCTGTACTGGCACTCGTACCTGTTGTGGGCGTCGGCGCAGGTGGAGGCGCGGCGGGGCGACCTGGAGCGGGCGGAGACCGCGGCGAAGGAGGCGCTGCGCCTGCAGCGCAAGCTGGACAACCGGCTGGGCATCGCCTTCAGCATCGACACGCTCGCCTGGATCGCGCAGCAGCAGGGCAGGCACGACCGCGCCGCCCGGCTCTTCGGCGCGGCTTCGGCCGTGTGGGACGCGGTGCGCGCGGCGCCCGGCTTCTGGGCGCGGTTCGCCACCGACCACGACGAGCACGAGGCGCAGGCCCGGACCGCGCTCGGCGAGTCGGCCTTCCAGGAGGCGTTCGACCGCGGCCACCAGCTGTCGGTGGCGCACACCGTCGACTTCGCGCTGGAGGTCAAGCGGCACGCGCGGCCGCGCGCCGAGGACAACGTGCACCCGATGCCGCTGACCCGGCGGGAGCAGCAGATCGCGGAGCTGGTCGCGCAGGGCAACACCAACAAGGAGATCGCCGAGAGCCTGGTGATCGCGCAGCGCACCGTCGAGGGCCACGTGCAGAACATCCTGACCAAGCTCGACTTCTCGTCCCGCGCGCAGATCGGCGGTTGGGTGGCCGCGCAGAAGGCGAGTGACGCGAGCGACATCGCCCCCAGATAATCTCACTTTAGGTAGTCGTAACCACTCGAAATGTCGCCCATCTGGGCGAATCTAGGTATTCGTGTACGTACAAACCTCGGTGCGCGAACACTCTCCGTACCGGATTCTCGGTTCTCGTGACCCCCGACGAACCGAACACCCCCGATCGAAGTCCCCGACAGGCCGGGTGGCACCGCTGGGAGAGGGCGGTGCCGCAGACGGCGAACTGGATCCGCGCAGCGTTCCTCGGCGACTCCGCGGACCGGCAGCACCGCGTCCCCCCGAAGATGCGGTCGTTGCAGGTCGGTGCCGCCGTCGCCGCATTCGGCGTGATCGGCGTCTTCGCCGGCACCGCCGGCGCCAAGACCGAAGCCCCCACGGTCGAAGCCGCCGCGCACTTCGCCCCGCTGGCCGAGCAGCTCCCCGCCCCGGCCGCCGTCCCACCGGCCCCCGAAGCCGCCCCGGCCCCCGCCGCGCAGCCCGCCCCCGAGGCCGCGCCCGAGCCGGCCAAGCAGGAACAGCCCGCCGAGCAGGTGGCGGAGAAGCCCAAGGACCAGATCGGCGCCTGGATCGACGAGGCGATCGGTGTCCTGGACCAGCACGGCATCCCGCGCGACCAGATCGACGCGGACGCGATCCGCACGATCATCATGCACGAGTCCAACGGCAACCCGAGCGCCACCAACAACTGGGACTCCAACGCGGCGTCCGGCACCCCGTCGATCGGTCTGATGCAGACCATCGAGCCGACCTTCCAGTCCTACGCGCTGCCCGGCCACGGCGACATCTACAACCCGGTCGACAACATCATCGCGGCCACCCGCTACGCGATGACGACCTACGGCTCGGTGGCCGACGTCCCCGGCGTCGCGGGCCTCCGCTCCGGCGGCAGCTACTCCGGCTACTAATAGCCGCTACTAGGCGTCGGTCAGCCCCAACAGGGTTCCTTCCAGGGCTTCGGCGACCAGTTCGCGCATGGCCCACTCGGCCCGCGCCCGGTCACCGCCGCGGATGCACTCGGCGATTTCGCAGTGCAGCCGCACGGCGACCGGGCGCGGGTGTTCGGGCATCAGCCCGTGACCTGCGCGCCACCGCAGCAGTTCCTCGACGACCTCGTGCAGCTGGGCGAACATCTCGTTGCCCGACGCCGTCAGCACCAGCCGGTGGAACGCGACATCGGCGTCCATGAACGTCTCCAGGTCGCCGGCGCGCGCCGTGGCGACCATCCGCTCGGCGAGGCCGACCAGGCGCGCGGCGTCCTCGTCGTCGCAGCGCTGCGCGGCGGCCGCCGCGGCCATCGGCTCCACCGCGGTACGCAGTTCCGCCAGCGTCTTCAGCTGCGCCGTGCGGTCGGCGGCCAGCAGCCACCGGATGAGCAGCGGGTCGAAGGCGTTCCAGTCCGCGCGCGGCCGGACCACGATGCCGACCCGCTTGCGGCCGATGACCAACCGGATCGACGCGAGGCTGCGGACCACCTCGCGGGCAACGCTGCGTGAGATGCCGAAGCGCTGCTCCATCTCGTCGATGCGCAGCACGCCGCCCGGCCGGTGGACGCCTGCCGCGATCTCGTGACCGAGCTCGTCCAGCACCTTGTCGTGCAGCCCTCCGGCCATCCGGCACGCCCCTTTCGCCCTTGAAATCGCCATCAAACATAGGCGCTCCGGGCCGGGTGACCCGCCTAACAGACATACTTAATCGGTCAACACGCCAATAAAGTCATACTTATTGCTTTAGGCTGTGGCGCGCACCAGCTGCTCAACGAGGAGCCCCTCTATGCCAAGCCTCTCCGGCACCCTCGCCGTCCTAGCCCAGGCACCCGGCGCGTGGACCACCCAAGACACCCGGCTGCTGGCCGCCGCCATCGCGGGCATCGCGGTGATCGTCGTGCTGATCAGCTGGGCCAAGCTGCATCCGTTCCTGTCGCTGGCCCTGGGCGCCGCCGCCCTCGGCGTCGTCGCCGGGATGCCCTTCGACGACCTCGTGGAGACCTTCACCAAGGGACTCGGCAAGACCGTCGGCGACGTCGGCCTGCTCGTCGCGCTCGGCGCGATGCTGGGCAAGCTGCTCACCGACACCGGCGGCGCCGAGCAGGTCGTCGAGACGGTGCTGCGCCGCACCACCCGGCGGACGCTGCCGTGGGCGATGGTGTTCATCGCCGCACTGCTGGGCCTGCCGATGTTCTTCGAGGTCGGCGTCGTGCTGCTGGTCCCGGTCGTGGTCATGGTCGCCAGCCGGTCGAACCAGCCGATGCTGCGCATCGGCATCCCCGCGCTGGCCGGGCTGTCGATCCTGCACGGCCTGGTGCCGCCGCACCCCGGCCCGCTGGCCGCCGTCGACGCGCTGCACGTGGACATGGGGCTGACGCTCGCGCTGGGCGTCGTCGTCGCGATCCCGACCGCCATCGTCGCCGGTCCGCTGTTCGGCTCCTACATCTCGAAGCGCGTCGAGCTGCCCCCAGCGACGCACCTGCTGGGCAAGTCCCAGCTCGACGCCTCGCCCGAGAAGCGGCCCGGGTTCTTCGCGTCGGTGTCGATGCTGCTGCTGCCCGTCGTGCTGATGCTCGGCAAGTCCGTCGCCGACCTGCTGCTGCCCGAGGACACCGTCGCCTACCAGGTGCTGGACACCATCGGCACGCCGATCGTGGCGATGATGCTGACCGTGCTGATCGCGATCGTGGTGCTCGGCACCGGCGCCCGCTTCAACCGCAACCGGCTGTCCGACGTGATCGGCAGCTCGCTGCCTGCGATCGCCGGGATCATCCTGATCGTCGGCGCCGGCGGCGGCTTCAAGCAGACCCTGGTCGACTCCGGCGTGAACAACATGATCACCGACTTCGCCAGCGGGGCGCACCTCTCGCCGCTGGTGCTGGGCTGGCTGATCGCCGTCGGCATCCGGGTCGCGACCGGCTCGGCGACGGTGGCCACCATCTCGGCGGCGGGCATGGTCGCGCCGCTGGTGATGGGGCTCCCGCCCGCGCAGGGCGCGCTGGTCGCGCTGGCCATCGGCTCCGGGTCGCTGTTCCTGTCGCACGTCAACGACGCCGGGTTCTGGCTGGTCAAGGAGTACTTCGGGATGACCGTCGGGCAGACCCTGAAGACCTGGTCGGCGATGGAGACGCTGCTGTCGGTGACGTCCTTCGCCGTGATCCTCGGCCTGTCCGCGGTGCTGTGACCCCGCGGTCGTGAGCGCGCGGGCCCCGCTTTCGCGCTCACGACCGCGCACGCCGGGCGAGGTATATTGGCGGGTCGGGCCTGCGCGTCGCACGCGGGCTTCTCCCCCCGACCCTCCCCAGCACGAGGTGGCGAATTGTCCAACGCCCGAGCCGATCGGGATGCCGTCCGCACGCAGGAGATCGCAACCGAGCAGCAGTACCTCACGATGCTGTACGCGAAGCTCGACGCGCTGCGGCAGGAAACCACGCAGCGCCTGAAGGACACGCTGCGGGACAGCGGCGGACCGCCGCAGGCGCGCACCGAGCGCGACATCTCCACCAGGATGTACACCGACAAGCTCACCCAGCTGAGCGCGGTGGAGCACGGGATGTGCTTCGGGCGGCTGGACCTCGACGGCGGCGAGACGTTCCACGTGGGCCGCCTCGGGCTGTTCGACGAGGACAACGAGTACGAGCCGCTGCTGCTGGACTGGCGGGCCCCGGCGGCCCGGCCGTTCTACCTGGCCACCGCCGCCGCGCGGGACGGCGTCCGCCGCCGGCGGCACCTCCGCACCAGCTGGCGGAAGGTGCTCGACTACGAGGACGAGGTGCTCGACCTCGACACCGCCGAGCAGGGCAGTGACCTGGGCCTGGCCGGCGAGGCCACGCTGCTGGCCCGGCTCGACGCCCGCCGCACCGGGCAGATGCAGGACATCGTCGCCACCATCCAGGGCGAGCAGGACCGGATCATCCGGGCCGGGATGAACGGCGTGCTGGTGGTGCAGGGCGGCCCCGGCACCGGCAAGACCGCCGTCGCGCTGCACCGCGCCGCCTTCCTGCTGTACACCTTCCGCGAGCAGCTGTCCAAGCGCGGCGTGCTGGTGGTCGGCCCGAACCAGACGTTCCTCCGCTACATCGGGCAGGTCCTGCCGTCGCTGGGCGAAACCGGCGTGCTGCTGTCCACTGTGGGCGGTCTCTACCCGGGGATCACCGCCACCGGCGCGGAATCCGCGCGGGCGGCGGAGATCAAGGGCCGCGCGATCATGGTCGAGGTGCTCGCCACCGCGGTCCGCGACCGGCAGCAGGTGCCCGCCGACTACACCGAGATCACCTTCGACCGCGAGGCGCTGCGCATCGACCGGCGCACCGCGACGCAGGCGCGCACCCGCGCCCGCCGCTCCCGCAAGCCGCACAACCTGGCCCGGCGGATCTTCCGCAACGAGATGTTCTCCGCGCTGACCCTGCAGGTCGCCGACCGGCTCGGCCGCGACCTGCTGGACCGCCGCGACCTCGACGACATCAACCGCGAACTGCGCGCGGATGCGGTGGTGGGCAAGGCGCTGGACGAGCTGTGGCCGGAGATCACCCCGCAGGAACTCCTGGACGACCTGCTGTGCTCGCCGGAACTGCTGGCCTCCGCCACCCACAAGCACCTCGACGACGCCGAACGCGACGAGCTGCTGCGTCTGCCGGGCACGCCGTGGACGCCCGGCGACGTGCCGCTGCTGGACGAACTCGCGGAGCTGCTCGGCGAAGACGACGCCCAGGCCCGGGCCGAGCGCGAGCGCCAGGAGCGCGAGGAACTCGCCTACGCGCAAGGCGTTCTGCACATCATGGAGCAGGACGAGGAGCTCGCCGACGAAGAGCGGCTGCGCGTCTCCGACGTGCTCGACGCCGAGCTGCTGGCCGAGCGGTTCCGCAGCAGCAGCGACCTGACCGCCGCCGAACGCGCGGCCGACGACCGCACCTGGACCTTCGGCCACGTCATCGTCGACGAGGCGCAGGAGCTGTCGCCGATGGCGTGGCGGGTGCTGATGCGGCGCTGCCCGAGCCGGTCGATGACGCTGGTCGGCGACGTCGCCCAGACCGGCGCCCTGGCCGGGGCCGACTCCTGGCACGAGGTGCTGCACCCGTACGTCCAGGACCGCTGGAAGCTGGTCGAGCTGACCGTCAACTACCGCACCCCGGCCGAGATCATGGCCATCGCCACCGACGTGCTGTCCGAAATGGACACCGACCTGGTGGCGCCGCGCTCGGTGCGCACCAGCGGGCACCGGCCGTGGACCCGCCGGATCCCGGCCGCCGACCTCGGCGCCGAGCTCCCGGCGGTGATCACCGACGAGCTGCGCGAGATCGGCGAAGGCAGGCTCGCGGTGCTGCTGCCGCCGGAACTGCTGGCCGGGATCGGGCCGCAGCTGGCGGAATCCCTGCCGGAGGCGGTGATCGGCACCCGGCCCGACGACCTGGAAGCACCGGCCGTCCTGCTGACGGTCGACCAGGCCAAGGGCCTGGAGTTCGACTCGGTCCTGGTGGTCGACCCGGCGGCGGTCGTGGCGGACTCCGAACGCGGCCTGAACGACCTCTACGTGGCGCTGACCCGGGCTACCCAGCGCCTCGGCGTGGTCCACCCCGACGAGCTCCCGGCGGTGCTGCGCGGCATGTGAAACCGTGGTCGCAAGTCGGCGCAAAGCACGCCACCAAGATCACCAAAGACGTCGGCAACCTGGGTCACAATGCCCTCATGACCGATCATCAGGCTCCCGCCCGTCCACTGCTGTGCCGTCCCCAGGACGGGGAACTCATCGACGTCGCCGGTGTCGCGCACTTCTTCCGCCTCACCAGCGAGCACACGGGCGGGCACTTCGCCTTCGAGGAATTCAGCCTCGCTCCCGGCATCATCGGCGCCAGGCCGCACGTGCACGACGGACACGACGAGTACTTCTACGTCCTTGAGGGCGATCTGACACTCCACACCGGAGACGGCGAGGTGACGGCCGGCTCCGGACATCTGCTCGCCGCCACCCGCGGCACCCCGCACGGCTTCCGCAACGCGGGCCTGGTCCCCGCACGCGCCCTGTGCCTCTACACCCCCGCCGGCTACGAGAACTACTTCCGCGACGTCCACGCCGCCGTGAGCGCCGGGGCCGAGGCGACCGACGAACTGCTGGCCGAATTCCGCAGCCGTTACCGGACCCGCTCCCACCAGGTTCCCCCGAACACGCCTTAGCTAGTCCCATCTGACCGGCGGTAAGGCGCCAGAACACGCATGACACACTCGGCCGGGTGGATTCCGATCTCGTCCGGTGGCTTCGCAGTCTTGGCCGCGACGGCCTCGCTACGTTGCTGAAAAGCCGGCCCGAGTCAGTGGAAGCCCGCTCGCTACCCGCTCTGGCGGCCATCCTCGACTCCCCCGGCGCTGTGCAGCACGCGTTGGAACAGCTCGACTCCGGGTGTAGTGCGGTGCTCGGAGCGCTCTGCACCCTCGGGGACGGGTGCACCTGCGGCGCGATCGAGGAGTTGCTCGGCGACGACCCGGAAGTCGATCGCGCACTGCAGGCTCTGCAGGAACAGGCCCTCATCCGGCCGAACCCACCGGGAGCGTTCCGGCTTGCCGCACCGCTGCGCGCCGCCCGCATTGCGGGGCTGGGCCGCCCGGTCGCGCAGCTCCTCCACCCGCACGTGAGCAATGCCGTCCGCGGTATCGCCGAAGCCCTCGGATTGGCGCCCGCCAAGAGGAAGGCCGACACGGTGCAGCGGATCGAAGATTTCATGCGGGATCCGGCGAAGGTGTCCGCCGAGCTCGCGAAAGCACCCGGCCCGACCGTTGGGCTCGCCGTGGAGTTGGCACACGCCGACTCCCTCCTCGGCTACTCGCTCGGCGACCCGTCGCCGCGGAGCCCGGAGGTGCGCTGGCTGGTCGACCGGGGTTTTCTGGTCAGCCAGAGCCAGTACGCCGGTTACGGCGGCCCGTTCGAAATGCCCCGCGAGATCGGGCTGGCGCTGCGCGAGTCCGCGGACAAACCGGTGCTCCGGCCCGAACCCGCGATGCCGCCTACCACTCTGGTCGACTCCGTCGAGATCGACGAGGCGGCGACGTTGGCCGCAATCGCATTCGTCGACGGAGTGGCTCAGCTGCTCGAACACTGCGCCGCCAACCCGCTGGCGCAGCTGCAGAACGGCGGAGTCGGCCTCCGGGTGCTCAAGCAGGCCGCCAAGGCCCTGCGGACCGACCAGCACCAGGTCCGGCTCTGGTTGGAGACTGCCGCCGCAGCCGAGTTGCTCAGCATTGATGGAGCCGGCTGCGTCACTGCGTCAAACCTCGCCGATGATTGGCAGCAGGCAACACCCGCACAACGCTACGCCCACCTGGCGCGAGCCTGGTGGAAGCAGCCGGCTGCGGCCATGTTCAGCAAGGTCATGGACAAGCCCGATCCGGCGCTGCTACCGCGCCCCAGCTCGTTCGACCGCAAGTTCCGCATGGACCTGCTGGCAGAGCTTTCCCGTTGGGAAGCGAGTACCGCATTGGGCGAGCCGAACCTGATCGGCGAGAAGCTGGCCTGGAAGCGACCGGTGCTCTACTGCTGCGCGGACTGCCTGGTCGATCCCATCCAGGTCAACTGGGCCGAGGCCGAAGCCATCGGCGCGATCGCCTGCGGGGCACTGTCCACATTGGGCCGTTGCGTGGCCGACGAGGAAGCGCTGCTGTCGGCCGCCACGCGACTACTGCCCAGTGCGCGGGAATCCGCGCTGCTGCAAGCGGACCTGACCGCGGTGGTGGGCGGTACGCCCAGCGGCCGACTTGCCGCCACCCTGAACCTGATGGCCGACCCCGAAGGCCGGGACACCGCATCGACCTGGCGGTTCAGCCCCGAATCCGTCCGGCGAGCGATGGACCAGGGCCACACCGCCGAGGACCTGGTCGACAAGCTCACCGCAATCGCCCACACGAATCTGCCGCAACCGCTGGAATACCTGATCATGGATGTCGGGCGGCAATTCGGCCAGTTGCAGGTCCGAAACGTGCGCTGCTGCGTGCTCGGCGAGGAGGCTCTCCTGCTGGAAATCAGCGAAAGCCGTTCGCTGCGTGAGCTGTCGTTGCACGCCTTGGCGCCGACCGTGCTCGCATCGAGCAAACCTGCGAAGGAGACCCTGGCTGCGCTGCGGAAAGCGGGATATGCCCCGGTGCAGCAGAAGACCGACGGCACTGTCGCGGTCGAGCGCACCGTCGACGACCACCCGCCGATGCCCGTGGAACAGCCTTTCTACCCGGCTGCGCCGGAACCGCTGGCGGAAGCCGGACTCCGCGAACTCGCCGAGCACCTGCTGGCCCAACCGGACGAGACTCCGTCCGCAGCCGCGCTCCCGGTCGGTCCCTGGATCGACTTCCGGATCATGCCGCCAGACTTTCCGACGACATGACGAAGCGCCCACCCGGTCGGATTGATACCGGATGGGCGCTTCCTTTTCAGCCCTGGAAGATCACACCGCCAGGGGAAGCGCGGTGGGGTGCACCGGCGACGGGAGCTGGGAGGCTCCGGTGAGGTGGGCGTCGACCGCGTTGGCCACCGAGCGGCCCTCCGCGATCGCCCACACCACCAGGGACGCGCCGCGGTGCGCGTCGCCGCAGACGAACACGCCCGGCGCGGTGGTCTCCCAGTTCGAGCCGCAGCCGATGGTGCCGCGCTTGGTCAGCGAGATGCCCAGGCCGTCCAGCAGCGGCATGTGCTCGACGCCGTCGAAGCCGATGGCCAGCAACGCCAGGTCGCAGGGGATCTCCTGGACCTCGTCGGACACCGGCACGACCTGCCGGCGGCCGTTCTCGTCGCGCTGCACCTTCACCTCGCGCAGCCGCACCGCCCGCACGTTACCCTCGCCGTCGCCGACGAACTCCTCGATCGCCACCGCGAACTTCCGCTCGCCGGCCTCCTCGTGCGCCGGGTAGGTGCGCAGGATGTACGGCCAGGTCGGCCACGGCGACCGGTCGTCGTCGCGGGTCGTCGGCGGCTGCGGGTAGTTGTCCAGCTGCGTCACCGAAAGCGCGCCCTGCCGGGTCGCGGTGCCGTAGCAGTCCGCGCCGGTGTCGCCGCCGCCGAGGATGATGACGTGCTTGCCCTGCGCCGAGATCGGCGTCGGGCCGTCGCCCTCGCACTCCTTGTTCGCCGGCACCAGGTGCTCCATGGCCAGGTGCACGCCCTTGAGGTCCCGCCCCGGCATCGTGGTGTCGTCGCGGCCGCGCAGGGCGCCCACCGCGAGCACGACGGCGTCGTAACCGGCGCGCAGTTCCTCGATGGTCAGGTCGACGCCGACCTCGCAGCCGGTGATGAACCGGGTGCCCTCGGCGCGCATCTGCGCCAGCCGCCGGTCCAGGACGGACTTCTCCATCTTGAACTCGGGGATCCCGTAGCGCAGCAGGCCGCCGATGCGGTCGTCGCGCTCGTACACGGTCACCTCGTGCCCCGCGCGGGTCAGCTGCTGCGCGGCCGCCAGCCCGCCCGGCCCGGAGCCGACCACGGCCACCCGCTTGCCGGTGTGCGCCTCCGTCACCTGGGCGGAGACGTAGTCGTTGGCCCAGCCGACCTCGGCGATGGTCTCCTCGACCCGCTTGATGGCCACCGCGCCGCCGGCCTCCGGCGAGATCGCCAGCACGCAGCCCGCCTCGCACGGCGCGGGGCACAGCTTGCCGGTGAACTCCGGGAAGTTGTTGGTGGCGTGCAGCCGCTCGGCGGCGTCCTGCCACTGGCCGCGGCGCACCATGTTGTTCCACTCCGGGATCAGGTTGCCCAGCGGGCAACCGGCCGAACCCGAGTGGCAGAACGGGATGCCGCAGTCCATGCACCGCGCGGCCTGCGTGGCGGTCTCCGCCTTCCGGTCCTCAGTGGACAGCGCGGCGTAGACCTCCTGCCAGTCGCCCAGCCGCTCGTCGACGGGGCGCTTGGGGGCGTCGGCCCGCGCGTGCTTCAGAAATCCCCTCGGGTCAGCCACGGGAAGCCTCCATGATCGCCTCGTCCACGTCCCGGCCCTCGATCTTGGCCATCCGCATGGCATCCAGGACACGCTGGTAGTCGCGCGGCATCACCTTGGTGAACGCCGCCGAACGCCGCGGCCAGTCGCCGAGCAGCGAGGCCGCCACCGCCGAACCCGTCAGTTCGTGGTGCCGCTGCACGATCTCGTGCAGCCACTTCAGTTCCTTGGCGCTGGGCCGCTGCAGGTCCACCATCGCGGTGTTCACCCGGACCGGGTCCAGGTCGAGCACGTAGGCGATGCCGCCGGACATCCCGGCGCCGACGTTGCGGCCGGTGCCGCCGAGCACCACCGCGCGACCGCCGGTCATGTACTCGAAGGCGTGGTCACCGGCGCCCTCCGCGACCGCGATCGCACCGGAGTTGCGCACGCAGAACCGCTCGCCGACCTTGCCGCGCAAGAAGATCTCGCCGCTGGTCGCGCCGTAGCCGATCACGTTGCCCGCGATCACCTGGTCCTCGGCGGCGAACGCCGAATCCGGGTGCGGTCGCACGACGATCCGCCCGCCGGAGAGGCCCTTGCCGACGTAGTCGTTGGCGTCGCCGACCATCTCCAACGTGATGCCCGGCGGCAGGAACGCGCCCAGCGACTGCCCGGCCGACCCCTCCAGCTCCACGTGGATGGTGTCCGCGGGCAGGCCGTCGCCGCCGTAGCGGCGGCTGACCTCGGCGCCCAGCAGCGTGCCGACCGTGCGGTTGACGTTGCGCACCGGCAGCTCCAGCCGCACCGGGCGCGCGTCCTCCAGCGCCGCCTCGGCGAGCTGGATGAGCGTGCGGTCCAGCGCGTGGTCCAGGCCGTGGTCCTGCTCGCGGACCCGGCGCCGCACCGGCGAGTACGGCGTCTCGGGCTCGGCGAACACCGGGGTCAGGTCCAGGCCGCGCGCCTTCCAGTGCGCCATCGCCTCGTCCTTGCCCAGCGCCGAGACCTGGCCGATGGCCTCGTCCAGGGTGCGGAACCCGAGCGCCGCCAGGTACTCGCGGACCTCCTGGGCGATGAACTCGAAGAAGTTCACCACGTGGTCGACCTGGCCGGTGTAGCGCTTGCGCAGCACCGGGTTCTGGGTGGCGACCCCGACCGGGCAGGTGTCGAGGTGGCACACGCGCATCATCACGCAGCCCTCGACCACCAGCGGCGCGGTGGCGAAGCCGTACTCCTCGGCGCCCAGCAGCGCGGCGACGATCACGTCGCGGCCGGTCTTGAAGCCGCCGTCGACCTGCACCGTGATCCGGTCCCGCAGGCCGTTGAGCAGCAGCGTCTGCTGCGCCTCGGCCAGCCCGACCTCCCACGGCGTGCCGGCGTGCTTCAGCGACGTCAGCGGCGCGGCGCCGGTGCCGCCGTCGTGGCCGGAGATCAGCACCACGTCGGCGTGCGCCTTGGACACGCCCGCGGCGACCGTGCCGACGCCGATCTCGGAGACCAGCTTGACGTGGACCCGGGCGTGCTCGTTGGCGTTCTTCAGATCGTGGATCAGCTGGGCCAGGTCCTCGATCGAGTAGATGTCGTGGTGCGGCGGCGGCGAGATCAGCCCGACGCCGGGCGTGGAGTGCCGGGTCTTGGCGATCCACGGGTACACCTTGTGGCCGGGCAGCTGCCCGCCCTCGCCGGGCTTCGCGCCCTGCGCCATCTTGATCTGGATGTCCGTGGCGTTGACCAGGTATTCGCTGGTGACGCCGAACCGGCCGCTGGCGACCTGCTTGACCGCGGAACGGCGCTCCGGGTCGTAGAGCCGGTCGACGTCCTCGCCGCCCTCACCGGAGTTGGACTTGCCGCCGATCCGGTTCATCGCGATCGCCAGCGTCTCGTGCGCCTCCGCGGAGATCGCGCCGTAGCTCATGGCGCCGGTGGAGAACCGCTTCATGATCTCCGAGATCGGCTCGACCTCGTCGATGTCGATCGGCGCCCGGCCGCTGTTCAGCTCGAACAGCCCGCGCAGCGTGCCGCCCTCGGCCGACAGCCGGTCGCATTCCGCCGTGTACTTGCGGAACACGTCGTACTCGCCGGTCTTGGTGGAGTGCTGCAGCAGGAACACCGTCTCCGGCGTGAACAGGTGCAGCTCGCCCTCGCGGCGGTAGGAGTAATCGCCGCCGACCTCCAGCTTGCGGTGCACCCGCTCGGTCGGGTTGTCCGGGTAGGCGCGGCGGTGCCGCTGCGCGACCTCCTCGGCCAGCACGTCCAGCCCGACGCCGCCGAGCTTCGAGGTGGTGCCCTCGAAGTACTCGCCGACGACCTGCCCGGACAGGCCGACCGCCTCGAAGACCTGCGCCGCGGTGTAGGCGCCGACGGTGGAGATGCCCATCTTCGACATCACCTTCAGCACGCCCTTGACCAGCGCCTGGACGTAGTTGCGGATCGCCACCTTCGCCCGCGTGCCGGTGATCTGACCGGTGGCGATCATGTCCTCGATGGTCTCGAACGCCAGGTACGGGTTGACCGCCGCGGCGCCGTAGCCGAGCAGCGTGGCGACGTGGTGCACCTCGCGGGCGTCGCCGCTCTCCACCACCAGCGCGACGCGCAGCCGCTCCTTGGTCCGCACCAGGTGCTGGTGGACCGCCGAGACCAGCAGCAGCGACGGGATCGGCGCCATCCGGTGGTCGGAGTCGCGGTCGGAGAGCACCAGCACGCGCGCCCCGGCAGCGATCGCCTCGGACGCCTCCTCGCGGATCCGCTCGATGGCCTCGGCCAGCGCCTCGCCGCCACCGTCCACTTCGTACAGACCGGAGAGCACGGCGGAGGCGAAGCCGGGCAGGTCGCCGTCGTCGTTGACGTGGATGAGCTTGGCCAGCTCGTCGTTGTCGATCACCGGGTTGGGCAGCACGATGTGCCGGCAGGACGCGGCCGACGGGGACAGCAGGTTCTGCTCCGGCCCCATCACGCGGGCCACCGAGGTGACGATCTCCTCCCGGATCGCGTCCAGCGGCGGGTTCGTGACCTGCGCGAACTGCTGCACGAAGTAGTCGTAGAGCATCCGGGAGCGCTGCGACAGCGGCGCCGGCGGGGTGTCGGAGCCCATCGAGCCCAGCGGCTCGCCGGCTCCGGTGGCCATCGGCGCGAGCAGCAGGCTGAGCTCCTCCTCGGTGTAGCCGAAGGACAGCTGGCGGCGCACCACCGACTCGTGGGTGTGCACCACGTGCTCGCGGTCCGGCAGCTCGTCGACGTTGAGCAGCCCGGAGTGCAGCCACTCGTCGTAGGCGTGCTCCCCGGCGAGCGCGGACTTGATCTCCTCGTCGTCGACGATGCGGCCCTGCTCGGTATCGATCAGGAACATCCGGCCCGGCTGCAGGCGGCCCTTGGCGACCACCTCTTCGGGCTTGAGGCTGAGCACGCCGGTCTCGCTGGCGAGCACCACCCTGTCGTCGGCGGTCCGCCACCAGCGGGCCGGGCGCAGCCCGTTGCGGTCCAGCACCGCGCCGACCAGCGTGCCGTCGGTGAACGTGACGCACGCCGGGCCGTCCCACGGCTCCATCAGGCTGGCGTGGAACTGGTAGAACGCCTTGCGCTCGGGGTCCATCTCGGCGTGGTTCTCCCACGCCTCCGGCACCATCATCAGCACCGCGTGCGGAAGGCTGCGGCCGCCCAGGTGCAGCAGCTCCAGCACCTCGTCGAAGGAGGCGGAGTCCGAGCCGTCGCCGGCGCAGATCGGGTACAGCCGGGAGAGGTCGCCGGGGATCAGGTCGGATTCCAGCAGCGCCTCGCGGGCCCGCATCCGGTTGCGGTTGCCGCGGATCGTGTTGATCTCGCCGTTGTGCGCGACGTAGCGGAAGGGGTGCGCCAGCGGCCACGACGGGAAGGTGTTCGTGGAGAACCGGCTGTGCACCAGCGCGATCGCGCTGACCAGCCGCTCGTCGCCGAGGTCCGGGAAGAAGGCGGGCAGCTGCTCGGTGGTCAGCATGCCCTTGTAGACCAGGGTGCGGCTGGACAGCGACGGGAAGTACAGCTCCAGCCCGTCCTGCTCGGCCACCCGCTCGGCGCGCTTGCGCAGGCAGAACGCCAGCCGGTCCAGCTCGACGCCCGCCTCGCCGTGGTGCCCGGCGACCAGCAGGATCGCGAAGTGCGGCATGCACTTCTGGGCGGTGCTGCCCACGCCGGCCCGCTCCGGGGTGATCGGCACGTCGCGCCAGCCCAGGACGCGCATGTTCTCCTCGGCGGCGACCCGCGCCACCAGCTCCACCACCCGCGCGCGCTGCTCGGGGTCGGTGGGCAGGAATGCCATGCCTGCCGCGTAGCGGTGCCGCCCCGCCTCGTCCGGCTCCGGCAGCTCGACGCCGGCCTCGGCGCGCAGCAGCTCGTCCGGCAGCTGGAGGAGGATGCCCGCACCGTCACCGCTGGTCGGCTCGGCGCCGGCGGCACCGCGGTGCTCCAGGTTGGCGAGCGCGGTCAGCGCATCGGCGACGATGCCGTGGGAACGGCGGCCGCGGATGTCGGCGACCATGGCGACACCGCAGGAATCCTGTTCCGCAGCCGGGTCGTACAACCCCTGGGCTGCTGGGACGGCGGAGAAGACCACTGCGCAGACCTCCCTCGTCATTTCTCGTGCTGGAAGCCCCCGGTCAATTCCTGACCTGACTTCATGACTTCTGGGCACGGGACGACGCTGGCCCGCAGATGACTCCCGGCGGCACGACAGAAGTTTTCGGGCTTTCGAAAGCCCGCTCGTGACCGGAGCGTTTAGAGAACTTTAACAGCCACGATACCCGGAAGCAGCACCTTGGGCGTGATGCTGACCATCTTGTAGTAACGCACTCGTTTGAGTTACCGCGCTCGCGATCGAACATCTCCGAACACGGTCCGTCGTCAAATCTAACCGCTGGGTCGCACCCCGGGTAGCCCCCGTGCCGCAGGACACTCCCGCACGGCGCGGACGGCCGATCTTCTCCTGATATCTTTCCAGCTCAGAGCACCCGCGACGCGGGTGCTCGCGGGACGCCAGCGCCAAGCGAAACCGGTGCGAATCCGGTGCTGTGCCGCAACTGCGATGGCCCGCCCCGGGCGGGCACGAGCCAGGTCGCCTTGCGCGTGGCGTCGATGTCCGCCACCCCCGGTGCAGGGGTGCGGCTCGCCCCCGGAAGCCCGGCTTCCCCGAGCCGCGCCCGCCACGCACCGGCCGAACCGTTGGGAAGACATGACCGGGTTCCGCCGACTCGCCGCCCTGCTGCTCGCGATGCTCGCCCTGCTAGTCGGGGTCACCGCGTGCGCCACCCGCCCCCATTCCGAGGCCCCCGCGCCGGCCGACGACCCGGCCTCGGCGTTCCCGGTCAAGGTCGAGCTGCCCGGTCAGCCGCCCGTGACGGTCGCGCAGCAGCCGAAGCGGATCATCTCGCTGTCCCCCAGCGCCACCGAGACGCTGTACGCGATCGGCGCCGGCGACCAGGTCATCGCGGTGGACCAGTACTCCAACTTCCCGGCGGAGGCGCCGCGCACCGACCTCTCCGGCTTCACCGTGGACGCCGCCGCCGTCGGCGCGCACACCCCGGACCTGGTCATCGCGCCGGACAGCGCCGCGAAGCTGGCGGACGGCCTGAAGGTGGTCAACGTGCCGACGCTGCTCACGCCGTCGCCGGCCACGCTGGACGACGCCTACAAGCAGATCGAGGTGCTCGGGCAGGCCACCGGGCACACCAAGCAGGCCGCCGAGCTGGTCGACCGGATGCGCTCGGAGATCGACGAGATCGTCCGCACCACCCCGCGCCCGGCGCAGCCGCTGAACTACTTCCACGAGGTCAGCCCGGACTACTACACCGCGACCTCGCAGAGCTTCGTCGGCAACGTCTACAACCTGTTCGGCCTGCACAACATCGCGGACCCGGCGGGCGGGAACTTCCCGCAGCTGTCCGAGGAGCACATCGTGCAGGCCAACCCGAACCTGATCTTCCTGTCCGACGTCAAGTGCTGCCAGGTCAACGCGGCGGCGGTCGCGGCCCGGCCGGGCTGGAACACCCTGGACGCCGTGCAGCACGGCCGCGTCGTCGAACTCGACGACGACATCGCGAGCCGGTGGGGCCCGCGGGTGGTCGAGCTGGTGCGGGCGATCGGCGGCGGCGTCGCCAAGGCCCAGAACGGGTGACGAAGGCGCTCGGCGGGGCCCTGAAGCAGACCAAGCTCCGCCCGCACCACCTGCTCGTCGGGGTGGCGGTGCTGCTGGCGAGCATCCTGCTGTCGGTGCTGCTCGGGGCCGCCGAGCTCGGCTGGCAGCGGGTGCTCGCCGAGATCGGCGCGCAGCTGACCGGCGGCGTCTCGCCGCTGTCCGAGCGGGAGGCGGCGATCCTGTGGCAGCTGCGGGTGCCCCGGGTCGTGCTCGGCGTGCTGGTCGGGGCGGCGCTGGCGGTGTCCGGCGCCGCGTTCCAGGGCGTGTTCCGCAACCCGCTGGCCGACCCGTACCTGCTGGGTGCGGCGGCCGGCGCCGGCCTGGCCGCCACGCTGGTGATCACCGCGACCCCGGCGGGCGGGCCGTCGGTCCCGGTGCAGCTCGCGGCGTTCGTCGGCGCGCTCGGCGGGGTGGGCCTGACCTGGCTGGTCGGCCGCTCGGCAGGCCGGGACACGGCGACGCTGGTGCTGGCCGGCGTCGCGGTCGGCGCGTTCCTCACGGCCGGTCAGACGTTCGTGCAGCAGCTTCGCGTGGAGTCGTTGCAGCAGGTCTACATGTGGATCCTGGGGCGGCTGACCACCACCGGCTGGCGGGAGGTGCTGATCGTGCTGCCGTACCTGGCGATCGCCGCGGTCGTGCTCTGCACCTGCGCCCGCCTGCTGGACCTGCTGGGCACCGGCGACGAGGAGGCCGCGGCGCTCGGCGTGCACCCGGGGCGGGTGCGGCTGCTGGTGCTCATCGCGGCCTCGCTGGCCACCGCCGCGGCGGTGTCGGTGGCCGGGCTGATCGGTTTCGTCGGCCTCGTGGTACCGCACCTGGTGCGGCTGGCGATCGGCGGCAGCTTCCGGATCATCGTGCCGCTCTCCCTGCTGTTCGGCGGGGTCTTCCTGGTGCTCGCCGACATGCTCGCCCGCACCCTGCTGGCGCCCGCCGAGATCCCGATCGGCGTGATCACCGCGTTCACCGGCGCGCCGTTCTTCGCGGTCCTGCTGCACCGGAGGCGCGCATGAGCACGCTCGAAGTGCACGGCCTGTCGGCCGGATATCGGCGCAGCACGGTGATTTCCGATGTTTCGACCACTGTGGACACCGGCGGCTGGCTGGGCGTCATCGGGCCGAACGGGTCGGGCAAGTCGACGCTGCTGAAGGCCGTCGCGGGCCTGGTGCGGCACGACGGCCGGGTGCTGGTCGACGGCCGGCCGCTGGCGTCGCTGCGGCGCCGCGAACGGGCCCGGGCGATCGGCTACGCGCCGCAGATCCCGCAGCTGCCGATCGGCCTCACGGTCACCGACTACGTGCTGCTCGGCCGCACCCCGCACCTCGGCGTGCTGGGCCGGGAGGGCCCCACCGACCTGGACGTGGTCCGCGCCCTGCTGGAGCGGCTGGACCTGACGCGACTCGCGGACCGAGCCCTTTCGACG
Source organism: Saccharopolyspora sp. NPDC050642 (assembly GCF_040654735.1). Lineage (NCBI taxonomy): Bacteria > Bacillati > Actinomycetota > Actinomycetes > Pseudonocardiales > Pseudonocardiaceae > Saccharopolyspora > Saccharopolyspora sp. NPDC050642. The sequence continues at coordinate 29,914 of NZ_JBFAIN010000023.1, forward strand.
CTGTCCGGCGGCGAACGCCAGCGCGCCGTGCTGGCCCGCGCCCTCGCCCAGCGAGCGGGCGTGCTGCTGCTCGACGAGCCGACCACCGGCCTGGACGTCGGGCACGCCCAAGCCCTGCTCGACCTGGTCGACGAACTGCGCCGGGAGCTGGGCACCACGGTGGTCATGACGCTGCACGACCTGACCCTCGCCGCCCAGTACGCCGAACGCCTGCTCCTCCTCGACGAAGGCCGCGTCGCGGCCGAAGGAACCCCGGCGGAGGTCCTGACCCCGGAGGTGCTGGCGAAGCGCTACACGGCCCGCGTCACGGTCCTGCACACCCCCGACGGCTCACCGGTCATCGCCCCCGTCCGGGGCTGACCCGCCGTTCCTCTCCCACGTCACTCGAACTGATCACGTTCGAGATATAGCATCGACGCGTTATCGCGTGCGCGCTATGTTCGTAGCATGTCCCGCGAAACCGGAGGTGGACGATGGAACATCGTTGTGTCGCACGAAGTCGAGCGCTGGTACTGCAGCCTCAAGAACCGGGACCGCGCCATCGCGGACCGGATGTTCGACCTGCTCTCGGAATTCGGATCGCTCCTGGGCATGCCGCACAGCAAGCATCTCGGCGGTGGTCTGCGCGAACTCAGATTTCATTGCGAAGGAGCCGAGCGCCGGGTGACCTACGTTCTCGACCCGGCACGCCTCGCGATCACCCTGACCACGTTCCGGAAGCAACGATCGAACGAACGGCGCGAGGTCTCTCGCGCCCGCACAGCCATGCGGCACGACCGGAGGCCATGAGATGACCTGGAAGAAGCTCGATCAGATCCGGCGCGAGAATCCGATCACCGACCAGGAGGAGTACGACGAGTCGTACGCGGAAGCCTCGCTGGCGTTCGAGCTGGCGCGGCTGGTGTACGGGCTGCGCACGGACGCGGGGCTGACCCAGACCGAGCTCGCGAAGCGGATGGGCACCACGCAGTCCTCGGTCGCGCGCTGGGAGAGCGGCGGCAGCCTGCCGACCATCGACCTGCTCGACCGGCTCGGGCAGGCCGTCGGTGTCCGGCTGGAGCTGGTGGCATCGCAGCACGACCCCACCGGTTCCAAGGACTCGCCGAGCGGCGCGGTGGCCTTCGGCGCCCGGTAGGCCCGTACCGGGCGCTGAAGGTCAGTCCTTCGCGTCCTTGCCGTTGCCGTCGGCGCTACGCGCCTCCGCACGTTCGTCTCCCGGGTCGTCCGAGCCCTTCGGCTCGTCCTTGCCCTCGTCCGGGTCCGCGTCGTCTGTCGTCGCCTTCGACTCCTCGGCGGGCCGCTCCGGCGTCGCGGCCGTGTCGTCGTCGCCGGGCATCGGCTTGCCGCGCAGCAGCTCGGGGTCCTCGCGCTTGCCACGCACGTACAGCAGGTACAGGACCGCGCCGGCGAAGACGATCAGGGAGGTGAAGACGTTGATGCGGATGCCGAGGACGTGCGTGGCGTCGTCGGTGCGCATCATCTCGATCCACACCCGCCCGGCCGTGTAGCCGGCGACGTAGAGCGCGAACACCCGGCCGTGGCCCATCCGGAACTTGCGGTCCGCCCAGATGATCAGGAGGAAGACACCGAGATTCCACAGCAACTCGTACAGGAACGTCGGGTGCACGATCTTGTCCGGCACGCTGTCCATCGCGACGCCGGTGATGGGGTCGGCGAGCCCGGTCGCCGGGTCGATGCGCCGGTAGATCTCCAGGCCCCAGGGCAGGTCCGTCGGCGCGCCGTAGAGCTCCTGGTTGAACCAGTTGCCGAGGCGGCCGATGGCCTGCGCGAGGATGATGCCGGGCGCGACCGCGTCGGCGAACGCGGCCAGCGGCACGCCCCGGCGGCGGCAGCCGATCCAGGCGCCGACCGCGCCGAGCGCCACGGCGCCCCAGATGCCCAGGCCGCCTTCCCACACCTTGAGGGCGTCCAGCGGGTTGCGGTCCGGTCCGAAGTACTTGTACCAGTCCGTGGCGACGTGGTAGAGCCGACCGCCGACCAGCCCGAACGGCACCGCGAACACCGCGATGTCGATGACCGTGCCCTCGCGTCCGCCGCGCGCCACCCAGCGGCGGCTGCCGATCCAGACCGCCGCGATGATGCCGGCGATGATGCACAGCGCGTAGGCGCGAAGCGGGATCGGGCCGATGAACCAAACCCCTTGCGGCGGGCTGGGGATGGTGGCCAGGAACGGACTCGCCAAGGCGGCAACCGGGGCACTCACGCCGCTAACCGTATCGGTCGCTCCACGAATGGTGAGCACCACCCGGTCCCTGGCGGAACGAACGGCCCGTTCGCCTCGCTAGGAGGAGCGAACGGGCCGTTCGCAGCAGATCAGCGGGACCGGACGCCCCGGGCGAGTTCCGCGGTGAGCTCGCGGACGCCGGCGGGGCCGTCCTGCTCGGCGCGAGTGACGAAGGCGGAGCCGACGATGACGCCGTCGGCGAAGCCGGCCACCTCGGCGGCCTGCTCGCCGTTGCGCACGCCCAGGCCGACGCCGATCGGCAGGTCGGTGTGCGCGCGGGTGCGCTGCACGAGCCCGGCCGCGGCCGAGCCGACGCTCTCGCGCGCCCCGGTCACGCCCATAACCGAGGTGGCGTAGACGAAGCCGCTGGTGGCCTTGGCGGTCAGCGCCAGCCGCTCCTCGGTCGACGACGGGGCGACCAGGAAGATCCGGTCCAGGCCGTGCGCGTCGGTCGCGGCGATCCAGTCCTCGCCCTCGTCCGGGATCAGGTCCGGGGTGATCACGCCGAGCCCGCCGGCCGCCTTGAGGTCGCGGGCGAACGCGTCCGGGCCGTAGTGGTGCACCGGGTTCCAGTACGTCATCACCACGGCGTGGCCACCGGCGTCGGCGATCGAGGACACCACGTCGAAGACGTCGCGCAGCCGGAACCCGGCGCGCAGCGCCTTGTCGCTGGCGGCCTGGATGGTGGGGCCGTCCATCACCGGGTCGGAGAACGGGATGCCGACCTCGACGATGTCGCAGCCGGTCGAGCCGTCGGTGCCGGTCAGCATCGCGCTGAACAGCTCCTTGGACTCCTCGACGGTCGGGAACCCGGCGGGCAGGTAGCCGATCAGGGCGGCCCGCTGCTCTTCCCGGCAGTTCTGGAAGACCTCGCGCAGGTTCACCGCGACTCCTCAGTGTTGTGCGGGACACCCGCACCCGGTCGGCTTACATGAGCGGAGAGCGTGCAAGTGTCGCTCATGACGCCTCCGTGTTGTCGTCGTTGTTCTCGTCGACGAGCCCGAAGTACTTCGCCGCGGTGTCCATGTCCTTGTCACCCCGGCCGGAGAGGTTCACCAGGATGATCGCCTCCGGGCCGAGCTCCTGGCCGAGCTTGATCGCGCCGGCCAGCGCGTGCGCCGACTCGATGGCCGGGATGATGCCCTCGGTGCGGGACAGCAGCCGGAAGGCGTGCATGGCCTCGTCGTCGGTGACCGAGCGGTACTCGGCGCGCCCGATGTCCTTCAGGTACGAGTGCTCGGGCCCCACGCCCGGGTAGTCGAGCCCGGCGGAGATCGAGTAGGCCTCGATGACCTGGCCGTCGTCGTCCTGCAGCAGGTACGAGCGGGCCCCGTGCAGCGTGCCGGGCGTGCCCTCGCAGAGGGTGGCGCCGTGCTCGCCGGAGGCGATGCCGTGCCCGCCCGGTTCGAAGCCGACCAGCCGCACGTCCGGGTCGTCGATGAAGCCGTGGAAGATGCCGATGGCGTTGGAGCCACCGCCGACGCAGGCCGCGACCACGTCGGGCAGCCGGCCCGTCATCTCGAGCACCTGCCGACGGGCCTCGTCGCCGATGACCTTGTGGAAGTTGCGCACCATCATCGGGAACGGGTGCGACCCGGCCGCGGTGCCCAGCAGGTAGTGGGTGTGGTCGACGTTGGCGACCCAGTCGCGCAGCGCCTCGTTGATGGCGTCCTTGAGGGTCGCCGAGCCGCTGCTGACCGGGATGACCTCGGCGCCGAGCAGCCGCATCCGGGCGACGTTGAGCGCCTGCCGCTCGGTGTCCACCTTGCCCATGTAGATGACGCACTCGAGGCCCAGCAGCGCGCAGGCGGTCGCGGTGGCGACGCCGTGCTGCCCGGCCCCGGTCTCGGCGATGACCCGGCGCTTGCCCATCCGCTTGACCAGCAACGCCTGCCCCAGCACGTTGTTGATCTTGTGGGAGCCGGTGTGGTTGAGGTCCTCCCGCTTGAGCAGGATCCGGGCGCCGCCGGCGTGCTCGGCGAACCGCTTCGCCTCGGTCAGCAGCGACGGCCGCCCGGCGTAGTTGCGCAGCAGGTCGTCGAGCTCGGCGAGGTACTGCGGGTCGCTCTGCGCCTTGGCGTACTCGGCGGCGAGCTCGTCCTGGGCGGCGATCAGCGCCTCCGGCATGAACCGGCCGCCGTAGATCCCGAAGTGCCCGCGCTCGTCCGGGTCATGCCCCTCCGGCACGGGCTTGCCCGGTCGGTGGGCGCGCGCGGTCTCTGCGCCTACGGTCATTGCCTTACCTCCTGTGCCTTGCGCCGAACCCTGGAACTCGCGGAACCGGTCCGGCTACCGGCTCGGCCGCGGGCACGCGGGGTGCGACCCGGCGGTCACCAGCTGGGTGACCGCGGTCTTGGGATTGTCGCTGGTCACCAGGCCCTCACCGACCAGCACGGCGTCCGCACCGGATCCCGCGTAGGCCATCAGGTCGCTCGGACCGCGGACCCCCGACTCGGCGATCTTGAGGACCTCCTGCGGCAACCCCGGCGCGATCCGCCCGAACACGTCGCGGTCCACCTCGAGCGTATGCAGGTTGCGCGCGTTGATGCCAATTACTTTCGCACCGGCCTCCAACGCGCGGTCGGCCTCTTCGGCGGTGTGCACCTCGATGAGAGCGGTCATGCCCAGCGATTCGACCCGGTCCAGGAGCGCTACCAGCGCGTTCTGCTCCAGGGCCGCGACGATGAGCAGCACCATGTCCGCGCCGTGCGCGCGGGCTTCGTGCACCTGGTACGGGCTGATGATGAAGTCCTTGCGCAGCAGGGGCGTGTTGACCCTGGCGCGGACCGCGTCGAAGTCGGCCAGCGAGCCGCCGAAGCGGCGCTGCTCGGTGAGCACGCTGATGACCCGCGCCCCGGCGGAGGCGTAGTCGGCGGCGAGATCGGCCGGCTCGCCGATCTCGGCCAGCTCGCCCTTGGACGGGCTGCGCCGCTTGACCTCCGCGATCACACCCACGCCCGGCGCCCGCAGCGCGGCGAGCACGTCGCGCGGGGGTGCCGCCGCGGCGGACAGTTGTTTGATCTCGTCGAAGGGAATCGCGGATTCGCGAACTGCCAGATCTTCGCGAACGCCTTCGATGATTGATTCCAGAACGGTCACGCGAACACCTCGCCGGCCGTGTCCCGCACACTCGCCTTCAGGTCGGTCCGCAAGTAACCAGATGCGCAGATGAACTCATTGCGCTCGATCACGACACTCCCCTTCCCGCCGTGCCGTCGCATGGCCGATGCTAAACCTCACCGGCCACCGGTCCCACCAAGGGGTAGCCCAACGTCCCTGCGCAACAAGGACCTTCGGCCCTGGCGACGCGTCCGGTCACCGGCTCGGGGCCGCGCCGAACTGGGTTTTCCACCCTTCGGTGAATTTGAAATATTTTCAGCGATCCTGCTCATCCGTTGGATCGCGTCCGGCGTCCAAGTCGTTCCACATCTGCCGGTCCGGATCGTGGGATTTCTGCTTCGCGGCACCCGGCGCCGAATATTTCGCGCCCATCGCAGGCATCCGACCGGCCCGGAACGCCACCAGAGCACCGGCGGCGAACAGCAGCAGAGCGCCCGCAGCCATCAGCAGCAGCCCGTACGGCCGGCTGGCCATCTCGCCGATCGGCGTGCTGCCCGGCGGCACGTCACCGGCCCTCCCGGTCGCGAACCAGCCGAAGCTGAACTGCTGGAACACCCGCCAGCCCAGCACGGCACCCGCGACCGCGATGAGGGCGCCGACCACGCGCCGCAACCACCCGCCGGTGGCCAGCACCGCGGCGACGGCGGCCAGCGCCGCCAGCGCCATCGGCACCAGCTCCGGGCGGATGTCCTCGCCGGTGATCCCGGCGGAGACCTCGGTGCCGAAGGGCGTGCGGAACCGCTGCTCCACCCAGACGAGCGCGCTCGCGCCCCAGAGCACGCCGGCGGCGACCAGCACCAGCAGCACCACTGACCACAGCAGGCCCTTCGACCGCGCGGGCCGGGGGCCCGGCTCAGATCCCGGCTCGGTGGTCAACCCGCTCCCCCGTCGCCCGTTCGGTCGCCGGCCGCGACAGCGTCTCGGCCGTCGCCACCGCGTTGAGCACCGCGCGCGCCTTGTTCAGGCATTCCTGGTCCTCGGCGACCGGGTCGGAGTCGGCCACGATGCCGCCGCCGGCCTGCACGTACGCGGTGCCGTCGCGCACCAGCGCGGTGCGGATCGCGATCGCCGTGTCCGCGTCGCCGGCGAAGTCCAGGTAGCCCACCACGCCGCCGTACTGGGCGCGCCGGGTCGGCTCCAGCTCCTCGATCAGCTCCAGCGCGCGCGGCTTCGGCGCGCCGGAGAGCGTGCCCGCGGGGAAGCAGGCGGCGATCGCGTCGAACGCCGTCCGTCCTTCGGCCAGCTGACCGGTCACCGTGGACACGATGTGCATGACGTGGCTGTAGCGCTCGATGCGGAAGAAGTCGACGACGTGCACCGAACCCGGCTTGCAGACCCGCCCCAGGTCGTTGCGGCCGAGGTCGACGAGCATCAGGTGCTCGGCGCGCTCCTTGTCGTCGTTGATGAGCTCCTTCTCCAGCAGCGCGTCCTCGTCCTCGTCGGCGCCCCGCCAGCGGGTCCCGGCGATCGGGTGCGTGGTCGCCTGCCCGTCGCGCACCGTGACCAGCGATTCGGGGCTGGAGCCGACGATGTCGAACGGCGTGCCGCCGTCCGGCGCGTCCAGCCGCAGCAGGTACATGTACGGGCTCGGGTTGGTGGTGCGCAGGACCCGGTAGATGTCCAGGGCGTCCGCGCTGGTCTCGATCTCGAACCGCTGCGACACCACGACCTGGAACGCCTCGCCGGCCCGGATCGCCTCCTTGGCCTTCTCGACCGCCGCGTAGTGCTCGTCGGGCTGGCGGCGCCGGACGAACTGCGGGGCGGGCCGGGAGAACGCGGCGACCGTGGGCGCGGCCGGGGTGCACAGCGCCTCGGTCATCTCGTCCAGGCGGCGCACCGCGTCGTCGTAGGCCGCGTCGACGCGCTCCGGGCTGTCGTCCCAGTTCACCGCGTTGGCGATGAGCGTGATGGTGCCCTCGTGGTGGTCCAGCGCGGCGAGGTCGGTGGCCAGCAGCATCACCATCTCGGGGATCTGCAGGTCGTCCTCGGTCAGGTTCGGCAGCCGCTCCAGCCTGCGGACCGCGTCGTAGCCGAGGTATCCGACCATGCCGCCGGTCAGCGGCGGCAGCCCGGGAAGCGGGTCGGTCTGCAGCAGCCGGACCGTCTCGCGCAGCGCCTGCAGCGGGTCGCCGCTGTCCGGCAGACCCACCGGCGGCTTGCCCGTCCAGTGCGCCTGGCCGTCGCGGACGGTCAGCGCGGCGGCGCTGCGGGCGCCCACGAAGGACCATCGCGACCAGGAGCGACCGTTCTCGGCGGACTCGAAGAGGAACGTTCCGGGGCGGTCCCCGGCGAGCTTGCGGTACACCCCGAGCGGGGTTTCGTCGTCCGCGAGCAACCGCCGCACCACCGGGATCACCCGGCGGTCCGCCGCCAGGCTGCGGAACTCCTCGCGTCCTGGGCTGATAGTGCCGATATCACCGTCGCCGACCATGTCGTCATTGTGCCGTCCACCCGATCCCGGCTGCGCGGGACCTCCGCACCGCTTTGCCCTCGGGCCGCCGGGACGGCGAGGATGGGTGGGTGAGCAGTGGCATCGACCAGAGCGGAACAGAGCCGAAGCGCCGCGGGCGACGGCGCAGCGGAGCCGACACCAAGGCGGCGTTGCTGGCCGCGGCGCGCGAGGTGTTCACCGAGCAGGGCTACGACGCGGCCACGGTGCGCGCCATCGCGGGCCGGGCCGGGGTCGATCCGGCGATGGTCAACCACTGGTTCGGGGGCAAGGAGGGGCTGTTCACCGCGGCGGTGCACATCCCGATCAACCCGGCCGAGGTGGTGCCGCAGCTGCTGGTGGGCGATCGGGAGCAGCTCGCCGAGCGGTTGCTGCGGCGGTTCCTGACGGTGTGGGACAACGCGGAGGGCGGCCAGTTCGCGGCCCTGGTCCGCAGCGTCGCGGCCAACGAGAACGCGGTGGGGATGCTGCGGGAGTTCATCCAGAACGTGCTGTTCAAGCGGCTGGTCAAGACGCTGGGCATGGACCGGGCTGAGCTGCGCACGGCGCTGTGCGGGTCGCAGATCGTCGGGCTGGGGATGGCCCGCTACGTGATCCACCTGGAGCCGCTGGCGTCGGCCGACCACGACACCGTGGTGGCCGCGATCGCGCCGAACCTCCAGCGCTACCTGACCGGTGACATCTCCGGAACCACCGGCCCCTGACCACCGGATGACAGTTTCAATTGAAACTGTCACCCACCGAATCGGTCCCGGTGAACAGTTTCAATTGAAACTGCGGTTACTTGAGCAGGACGTCGGCGTCGAAGCAGGTGTGGTCGCCGGTGTGGCAGGCCGCGCCTTCCTGGTCGACCACCAGCAGGATCGTGTCGCCGTCGCAGTCCAGGCGGACCTCGTGCACCTGCTGGGTGTGGCCGGAGGTCTCGCCCTTGACCCAGTACTGCCGGCGGCTGCGGGAGTAGTAGGTGCCGCGGCGGGTGGTGAGGGTGCGGTGCAGCGCCTCGTCGTCCATCCACGCCATCATCAGCACCTCGCCGGTGCCGCGCTGCTGCGCGATCGCCGCGACGAGCCCCTCCGCGTTGCGCTTGAGCCGGGCCGCGATCGCCGGGTCCAGACCGCTCATCGAACAGTGATCCCTTCCGCCCGCATGGCGTCCTTGACCTCGCCGATCTTCAACTGTCCGAAGTGGAACACGCTGGCGGCCAGCACCGCGTCTGCCCCGGCGCGCACCGCGGGCGCGAAGTGCTCGACCGCGCCGGCACCGCCGCTGGCGATCAGCGGCACGTCGACGACCTCGCGAACCGCGCGGATCATCTCCAGGTCGAAACCGGCCTTCGTGCCGTCGGCGTCCATCGAGTTCAGCAGGATCTCGCCGACGCCGAGCTGCTGGCCCTTCGCGGCCCACTCCACGGCGCAGATGCCGGTGCCGCGCCGGCCGCCGTGCGTGGTGACCTCGAAGCCGGACGCCGTCGGCTGACCGCCTTCCGGCACGCGCCGAGCGTCCACGGACAGCACCACGCACTGCGCGCCGAAGCGCTGCGACGCCTCGCTGAGCAGCTCGGGCCGGGCGATGGCGGCGGTGTTCAGGCTGACCTTGTCCGCACCGGCGCGCAGGAGCCGGTTGATGTCGTCGGTGCTGCGCACGCCGCCGCCGACGGTCAGCGGGATGAAGACCTGCTCGGCGGTGCGCCGCACCACGTCGAAGGTGGTCTCGCGGTCCGACGAGGACGCCGTGACGTCGAGGAAGGTCAGCTCGTCGGCGCCCTCCGCGTCGTAGGCGCGGGCGAGCTCCACGGGGTCGCCGGCATCCCGGAGGTTGGTGAAGTTGACACCCTTGACGACCCGCCCCTGATCGACGTCCAGGCAGGGGATCACACGCACCGCAACGGCCATGTCCCCAGGGTAGAGACACGGCCGCGCGGCGCGGTGGATGGGGCGTTCAATCCTGAGCGCACCCGCACTCCAGCGGGCGTCAGCGCACCGCGGCGAGGGCCTCTTCGAGGGTGAAGTTCTGGGCGTAGAGGGCCTTTCCGACGATCGAGCCCTCCAGGCCGACCGGCGCGAGCTTCGACAGCTCCACCAGGTCGTCCACACTGGACACACCGCCGGAGGCGATCACCGGCGCCTCGGTGCGGGCGCAGACCTCGCGCAGCAGCGCGATGTTCGGTCCCTGCAGGGTACCGTCCTTGCTGACGTCGGTGACCACGTAGCGGCGGCAGCCGGCGGCGTCCAGCCGGGCCAGCACCTCCCACAGGTCGCCGCCGTCCTTGGTCCAGCCTCGCGCGGCCAGCCGGTGGCCCTGCTCGGTGATCCGCACGTCCAGGCCGACCGCGACCCGCTCGCCGTACTCGGCGACCACCCGGTCCGCCCACTCCGGGTTCTCCAGCGCGGCGGTGCCCAGGTTGACCCGCGCGCAGCCGGTGGCCAGCGCGGCCTCCAGCGAGGCGTCGTCGCGGATGCCACCGGAGAGCTCCACCTGCACGTCGAGCTTGCCGGTCACCTCGGCCAGCAGCGCCCGGTTCGAGCCGCGGCCGAACGCGGCGTCCAGGTCGACCAGGTGGATCCACTCGGCTCCCGCGCGCTGCCAGGTCAGCGCGGCCTCCAACGGGTCACCGTAGGAGGTCTCGGTACCGGCGGCGCCCTGCACCAGGCGGACCGCCTGACCGTCGGCGACATCAACAGCGGGAAGCAGCGTGAAAGTCACGCCCCAACCCTACTGCCAGGGCTTCGGCCCCTTCACCGGCGGCTGCGCTCGGAGCGGACGACGGCGACGACGGGCACCGCGAGGACGATCAGCACGAGCATCAGGACCGCCCACAGCGGCACCCCGGCCTGCAGCAGGTAGGGCGCGCCGATCCCGGCGATCATCCCGAGCGCGAGCACCAGCGCGATCACCCGCACCGCCGTCGGCCCCAGCAGGCCGCCCCTGCGGGTCACAGGCTGCCCAGCCAGTTCCGCAGCAGCCGTGCGCCCGCCTCCCCGGACTTCTCCGGGTGGAACTGGGTCGCCGTCAGCGGCCCGTTCTCCACTGCGGCGACGAACGGTTCGCCGTGTTCGGCCCAGGTCACCAGTGGCGGCGCGATCGTCTCCGACGCAGGCAGCTGCCACTTGCGGACGCCGTAGGAGTGCACGAAGTAGAACCGGGTGCCCGGCTCGATACCGGCGAACAGGGTGCTGCCCTCCGGCGACTGCACGTCGTTCCAGCCCATGTGCGGGAGGACGTCGGCGTGCAGCCGCTCGACGGTGCCCGGCCACTGGCCGCAGCCGTTGGCCTGCATGCCGTGCTCGACGCCCTCGTCGAAGAGCACCTGCATGCCCACGCAGATCCCGAGGACCGGGCGGTCGCCTGCCAGCCGGTGGTCGATGATCTTGTCGCCGCCGACGTGGAGCAGGCCCTCCATGCACGCGGCGAAGGCCCCGACGCCGGGCACGACCAGGCCGTCGGCCTCGGTCGCGGCACGATGGTCGGCGGTCACCTCGACGTCGGCCCCGGCGCGCTCGAGCGCGCGTTCGGCGGAGCGGAGGTTGCCTGATCCGTAGTCCAAGATGACGACTCGTGCCACGCGCCCAGGCTACCGCCCGGACGCGTCAGCCCACGTCGCGGGCGGCCGCCGCGCAGGTCATCCGGCCAGGAACGACCGCACCGCCGCGCCGATACCGGTCGGGCCGAGGCCGTGCGCCGCTTCGTGCTCCTCGGCGGTGCCGTAGGCCCGCAGTTCCAGGTCGCGGCGAACGCCCAGCGCGAGCACCCGGTGCGGGGTGTCGGCCAGCGCGTCGTTGACCTCGTGCGTCGACGTGCCGCGCAGGTAGGGCTCCACCAGCACCACGTCGGCGGTCGCCGCCCGCACCGCCTCCCGCAGTCCGCCGGCGTCGAACGGCCGGATGGTGGCGGTGTAGAGCACGGTCACGTCGAGCGTCGCCGTCGCCGCGAGAACCGGCCCGAGCATCGGGCCGACGGCGAGCACGACGCCCCGGCTGCCGCGCCGGACGGTGTGCCAGCCCGGCCCCGTCACCAGCGGCTCGGCGTTGACCTGCTCGGAGAGCCGCAGGTAGACGAGGTCGTCGGTGTGCATCGCAGACCGCAGCAGCGCCGAGACCTCGGCCGGGTGGCCGGGCACGTGCACGGTCCAGCCGGGCAGCGTGTCGATCAGCGCGACGTCGCCGGGGGCCATGTGCGTGCGGCCCGCGGTCGGGTAGTCGTAGGAGGCGCCGGTGCTGACCACGACGGCACCGACGCCCTGGTGGTTGAGGTCGAGCTTGAGCTGCTCGAACGGCCGCTCCACGAGGAACGGCGTGATCGAGTGCAGCACCGGCCGCAGCCCGGTCAGCGCCAGCCCGCCGGCCACGCTCACCAGCGCCTGCTCCCGGATGCCGACGTTGAGCACCCGCCGCGGGTGGCGGGCGGCGGCGTCCACGAAGCGGTCGGCGGAGATCTCGGCCAGCACCAGGGCGACCCGCGGATCGGTGTCGAGCGCTTCGGTGACGGTGTCGACGAAGGCTTCCCGCATCGTCGGGGCGGCCGTTTCGGTGGTCGGTGCGGTCATCACAGCTCCTTGGGTTCGACCTCGGCGACCACCGCGAGCGGGCGGTCCTGGTGGGTGTCGGCCAGCGCCTCGCGGAGTTCGGCGTGGTCGCGGCCGTTGACAGTGCGCGCGGCCCAGCCCTCGCGGGCGAAGCGGTCGGCGATGCCGCCCGGCCAGCCGGTGCTGGAGGAGCCGTTGTCCACCACGACGGTGGTCAGCTGCCCGAGCCCCCAGCGGCCGGCGACCTGGATCGCCTCGTGGTTGCTGCCCTCGTCGAGTTCGGCGTCGCCGACGAGGACCACGACGCGCGGCCCGGTGCGGCCCTGGGCGCGCAGGCCGAGCGCCACGCCGAGCCCGAGCGGCAGGCCGTGGCCGAGCGAGCCGCTGCCGATCTCGACGCCGGGCGCCAGGACGCGGTCCGGGTGGAAGCCGAGCCTGGAGTCGAACTCGCCGAAGCGGGCCAGTTCCGCCGGGTCGAGGAAGCCCTTGGCCGTCAGCACGGCGTAGAAGGCCATCGGGCCGTGGCCCTTGGAGAGCAGGAAGCGGTCGCGGTCCGGGTCGTCGGGACGTCGCGGGTCGACCGACAGGATCTGGTCGTAGAGCACCCACAGCACGTCCAGCGTCGAGGTGGCGGCGGCGGAATGCTTCTCGTCGCCGGTCATTTCGCTCATCAGCGGGCGGAGATCGGCGTATCCGAACCCGGCCCTCGGTGCGGTGATCGTCATGCGACCAGGGTGGGACTTCGAGCGCACTCGAAGTCAAGCGAGAATACCTGCACTTTGGTCTAGGTTTTCGGTAGCCTGGCGGACGTGTCGAAGCTACCGAAACTACTGACCATCGGAGAGGTGGCCCACCGCAGCGGTGTCGCCCAGACCGCATTGCGCTTCTACGAGCAGAAAGGGCTGATCGCCACCACCCGAACCTCCGGGAACCAGCGACGCTACGACCGTTCGGTGCTGCGCCGGCTGGCGTTCATCCGCTCCGCGCAGCGCGTCGGCCTGAGCCTGGAGCAGATCTCCGAGGCGCTGGCGACGCTGCCGGACGACCACGCCCCGACCAAGGCGGACTGGGCGCGGCTGTCGCGCCGGTGGCGCGACGAGCTGGACGCGCGCATCGACGGCCTGCAACGGCTGCGCGACCGCCTCACCGGCTGCATCGGCTGCGGCTGCCTGTCGCTGCGCCTCTGCGCGCTGCACAACGCCGACGACAAGCTCGCCGAATTCGGCCCCGGCGCGCCGCTCCTGCGCCCGGCGGCCGACCGCACCTGACCGCCCCCGCGCCGCGTGTTACCGCAATTTCAATGGAAATCGAAGGTCCAATTTCCATTGAAATTGCGGAAGTTGTCCACAGGCACCCGAGGTTGTCCACATCCTTCGGCGTGTCGGGGGTGCGATACACCGGTGGTCCGCAATTTCCATTGAAATCGAAGGTTCGATTTCAATGGAAATTGCGGCGTCGGGACGGTCTCCGGGTTCCGTCGCCCGTACCCGCGCACCTGGCCGGGCTGGGGCCTGGGCCCCCGGTCAGGCTTCGCCGATCCAGCGGTACGCCATCTCCGGCCGGCCGACCGCGCCGTACAGCGGGCGGCGGTCGGCCATGCCGTTGTTGACCAGGTATTCGAGGTACCTGCGGGCCGTCACCCTGGACACCCCGGCGGCTTCGCCCACGGCTCCCGCCGGGCCGCCGTCGGGGTTGGCGCGCAGCGCAGAGACGACCGCCGCGAGCGTCTCCTCGCTCATGCCCTTCGGCAGCGCCGCGCGGTCGACGCCGCGCAGCGCGGAGAACGCCCGGTCGATCTCGGCCTGGCTGCTGACTTCCCGGTCGTGGCCGAGGCTGGCCCGGAACCGCGCGTAGTGCTCCAGCTTCTCCCGCATCGCCGCGAAGGTGAACGGCTTCAGCAGGTACTGCACCACTCCGCTGGACACCGCCGCGCGGACGACCTTGAGGTCGCGGGCCGAGGTCACCGCGATCACGTCGGCGTTGCTGCCCGCGGTGCGCAGCGCCCGCGCGACCTGCAGGCCGTCCATGTCGGGCAGCCGCAGATCCAGCAGCACCAGGTCGACCGCGGTGCGCTCGACGAACCGCAGGGCCGCCTGCCCGGTGCGGACCCGGCCCGCGACCGCGAACCCGTCGAGCCGGTTCACGTAGGCCTCGTGCGCCTCGCCGACCAGCGGATCGTCCTCGACGACCAGGACCGAGATCACCGCGCCACGTCCGTCCCCGAGCGGCCGGGCAACCGGACGGTGAACACCGCGCCGCCGTCGTTGTGCACCTCGATGGTGCCCCGGTGGCGGCGCACGCTCTGCCCGACCAGCGCGAGCCCGAGCCCGCGGCCGTCCTCCTTCGTCGACCAGCCGCGCTGGAAGACCCGCTGGGCGCTGTCCGGGTCGACGCCCGGCCCGTTGTCGGCGACCCGGATCAGCACACCGTCCGATGTGGACCGGATGGTCACCTCGACGCTCGGGCGCGAGCCCTCCAGCGTCGCCTCGACGGCGTTGTCGATCAGGTTGCCGAGGATGGTCACCAGGTCGCGGGAGTCGATGTGCTCCAGGTCGACGTCGTCGATCTCGGTGCCCGCGCCGAGCACGACCTCCACGCCGCGCTCCCCCGCCTCGGCGCTCTTGCCCAGCAGCACCGCCGCCAGCACCGGCTCGCCGACCGCGCCGACGACGCGATCGGTGAGCTGCTGGGCGAGCCGGAGCTCGTCGGTGGCGAACGCGACGGCCTCCTCCGAGCGGCCCAGCTCGATCAGCGACACCACGGTGTGCAGCCGGTTGGCCGACTCGTGGGCCTGGGAGCGCAGCGATTCGGCGAAGCCGCGCATCGAGTCGAGTTCGCCGCTGAGCGCCTGCAGCTCCGTGTGGTCCCGCAGCGTGACGACGGTGCCCAGGTCGCGATCGCCGCTGCGGATCTGCGAGACGTTGACCAGCAGCACGCGGTCGTCGGTCAGGTGGACCTCGTCGCGCACCGCCCGCCCCGCCCCGAGGGTGTCCACAAGGGACACCGGCAGGCCGAGCTCGGACACGTGCCTGCCTTCGGTTTCGACGGGATCCAGCGAGAGCAACACAGCGGCCCCATCGTTGCACAGGGTGATCCGCCCGGAGGGCGCCACCAGCAGCAGTCCCTCGCGCACCGCGTGCAGGATCGCGTCGTGGTACTCGTACATGCGGCTGAGCTCGGCAGGCCGCAGCCCGTGGGTGTGGCGCCGCATCCGGGCGCTGACCAGGTAGGTCAGCAGCCCGCCGACCAGCAGCGCGGCCGCCGCGACCACGACCAGCGCCGTGACCTGCTCGCTGAGCTCGGCGGTGAGCATCCGCACCGTGATGCCGTCCGACACCAGGCCCACCAGCCGGTGCGCGTCGTCGTAGACCGGCACCACGGCGCGCACCGACGGGCCGAGGGTGCCGGTGTAGGTCTCGGTGAACACCTCACCGGCGAGGGCCTGCTCGATGTGCCCGAGGAACCGCTGCCCGATCTGCGCCGGGTCGGGGTGCGTGTAGCGGATGCCCGCCGGGGACATGATCGTGATGAAGTCGACCCCGGTCTCCGCCCGGACGCGTTCGGCCAGCGGCTGCAACGTGGCGGTCGGGTTCGGCGCGGTCAGGCCGTCCCGGACGGCGGGCTGCGCGGCGAGCGTGCGGGCCACCGCGACGACCTTCTCGGTGGCCGCGTCGTCGTTGCGCTGCCGCGCGTCGTACCAGGCCAGCACGGCACCGGCGATGACGACGACGGCGACCACGACCACCTGCAGCACGAAGAGCTGGCGGGCCAGGCTCCAGCTGGGCCGGACGCGGCCGAACCAGTTCCGGTCATCGGCGGTGGGCATCACGGATCCGTGTCGGAGATGTGAACACAATGAACAGAAGCGTGACGCTGACGATACCCGGCACAGATAGTCTCTCCCGGCCGGACCGTGACCTGGGACACGGCTGGTACGAGTGTGACCCGGTAGCCCAGTAGGAGTGCAACAGTGGCAAGCAAAGACGCTGCGCAGACACGCCGTCGGGATCGAACGCATTACCTGTACATCGCGGTGATCGTCGCGGTGCTGGCCGGCATCGCGGTCGGCTTCCTCGCGCCCGACCTCGGCAAGGCTCTCAAGCCGCTGGGCACCGGGTTCGTCAACCTGATCAAGATGATGATCTCGCCGGTCATCTTCTGCACCATCGTGCTCGGCGTGGGAGGCGTCCGGAAGGCCGCCAAGGTCGGCAAGGTCGGCGGTCTCGCGCTGGCGTACTTCATGATCATGTCCGTGGTGGCGCTGATCATCGGGCTGCTGGTGGGCAACGTGCTGCACCCCGGCGAGGGCCTGCACATCACCGAATCGCTGCGCGGCCAGGGCGTGCAGCAGGCCGGCGAGGGCGCCGAGAGCACCACGGACTTCCTGCTCGGGATCATCCCGCACACCCTGGTGTCCTCGTTGACCGAGGGACAGGTGCTGCAGACGCTGCTGGTGGCGCTGCTGGCCGGTTTCGCGCTGCAGGCGATGGGCGACAAGGGCACCCCGATCCTGCGCGGCATCGAGCACATCCAGCGGCTGGTGTTCAAGATGCTGGCGATGGTCATGTGGGCGGCGCCGGTGGGCGCGTTCGGCGCGATCGCCGCGGTCGTCGGCGCGACCGGCGTGCAGGCCCTCAAGGGCCTGGCCGTGATCATGCTCGGCTTCTACATCACGTGCGTGCTGTTCGTGTTCCTGGTGCTGGGCCCGGTGCTGTGGCTGTTCGCGCGGGTCAACATCCTCTCGCTGCTGCGCTACCTGGGCCGCGAGTTCCTGCTGATCGTGTCCACCTCGTCGTCGGAGGCCGCGCTGCCGCGGCTGATCGCGAAGATGGAGCACCTCGGGGTGAGCAAGCCGGTCGTGGGCATCACGGTGCCGACCGGCTA
Source organism: Saccharopolyspora sp. NPDC050642 (assembly GCF_040654735.1). Lineage (NCBI taxonomy): Bacteria > Bacillati > Actinomycetota > Actinomycetes > Pseudonocardiales > Pseudonocardiaceae > Saccharopolyspora > Saccharopolyspora sp. NPDC050642. Next base: position 47,134 of record NZ_JBFAIN010000023.1, read on the forward strand.
CTCGTTCAACCTGGACGGCACCATGATCTACCTGACCATGGCGTCGCTGTTCATCGCGAGCGCGATGGGCGACCCGCTGTCGCTGGGCGAGCAGGTCGGGCTGCTGCTGTTCATGATGATCGCCTCGAAGGGCGCGGCGGGCGTCAGCGGTGCCGGGCTGGCGACGCTGGCGGGTGGCCTGCAGTCGCACCGGCCGGAGCTGCTGGACGGCGTGGGCCTGATCGTGGGCATCGACCGGTTCATGTCGGAGGCGCGGGCGCTGACCAACTTCGCGGGCAACGCGGTGGCGACGGTCCTCATCGGCGCGTGGACGAAGGAGATCGACCGCGGCCAGATGCAGCAGGTGTTCTCGGGGCAGAGCCCGTTCAACGAGCAGTCCTTCGTCGACGAGGGCCACGGCGGCGCGACCAGCGAGGGCGACGAGCCCGAGAAGGAAACCGTCACGGCGAAGAGCTGACGCTCCACGGCAGAAGGGCGCCCCCGACTCGGTCGGGGGCGCCCTTCGCGCGTTCAGGCTCAGCCGTAGATCATCCAGCCGATGCCGCCGACGATGGCCATCAGCGCGGCGACCGCGAGCACCACGGCGAAGAACCGGGCGGTCTTCCACGTCGCGTAGACGCCGCCGATCAGGAAACCCGCGACGGCCAGCAGGATGATCGGCAGGTAGCTCTGCATCACCACTCCCCTCAATCCGGCCAGCGTACCGAGGGGCGCGGGCTCAGCCGGTGACGCCCGGGGCTCCGTTCTCGACGCGGCCGGTGGCCCGGCGCCGGAACGACCGGTCCTGCGCGGCCGTGACCTCGACGTCGTACCAGCCCTGGTCCGTCGGCCACGCCACGGACTCCGCGCCGCCCGCGGCGAGCCGGACCTCGCGCTGCTCGCCGGCCGCGTAGCCCAGGGCCCGCAGGCGCACCGTGATCGGCTCGGCGCCGCTGTTGCGCAGTTCCAGCGACAGGCCGCCGGCGCGGGCGTCGGGGTTCGTCCGCACGTCTAGGCCCGCGGCCTTGCCGTCGCGGGAGCCGCTCAGCTCGAACCAGAACCGGTTCGGCCCCTGCACCGCGAGCCGGTACTCCTCCTTCGCCGGCACGGTCACCACCCGTTCGCCGCGAACGTCCACATGGGACGGTCCAGGCAGCTCGCCCGCGTACGCGTAGATCGCGAAGTGCGCCGATCCGGCGCCGGCGTTGCCCAGCCGCAGCGCCACCGCTTCCCCGTTCAGCGCGGCGGAGACCTGCGGCTGGTACGGCAGGGCCCGCGCCGGGCTGCGGCCCTGCTCCTGCAGCGGGAGCGCCTGCTCCGCCGGCGGCTTGGGGTGCCAGCGCTTGATCGGCTCCGGCACCGGGCCCGGCTCGGCGGGCTTCGGCGGCTTCGCCGCGTTCTCGAAGTCGAACACCGAGGTCAGGTCGCCGCACGCGGTGCGCCGCCAGGAGCTGATGTTCGGCTCCTGCACGCCCGTCCAGCGCTCCAGCAGGCGCAGCACCGACGTGTGGTCGAAGACCTCGGAGTTGACGAAGCCGCCGATCGTCCACGGCGACACCACGGTCATCGGCACCCGCGGGCCGAGGCCGATCGGCCGGCCCTCGAAGTAGTCGTCGCCCTCGCCGGATTCGGGCTTCGGCGGCACCGGCGGCGGCACGTGGTCGAAGAAGCCGTCGTTCTCGTCGAAGTTGAGCAGCAGCGCGGTCTTCGACCAGATCTTCGGGTCGGCGATCGCGTCCAGCACCTCGTAGACCAGGTTGGCGCTGCCGACCGGCGTGGAGCTGCCCGGGTGCTCGGAGTCCACAGCGGACGGGACCAGCCACACCACCTTCGGCAGCCGGTCCGCCTTGATGTCGGCGCGGAGCCGCTCGACGAGGGTGCCCGGCCTGCTGCGGTGCATCGCGCGGTCGAACAGGCTGCGCTCGGCGTCGGTCAGCGCATCGCGGCCCGCCTCCAGCTGCTTGAGCAGCCGCTGCTGCTCCTGGGCGGGCTTGTCGAACAGGGCGGTGTAGAACTCCTCGGTGGTGCGGAACTTCCCGTCCACCGCGGCGAGCATCTTGCGGCCGATCGCCTTGAACGTCTTGAAGTACTCGACGGAGTTGTCGGTGAAGTTGTCCCACTCCTGGTAGATCTGCCAGGGCACCCCGGCCTTCTCCAGCCGCTCCGGGTACGTCGTCCACTCGTAGCCCGCGTGGTCGTAGCTGTAGGCGGCGTTGGTGACGGCCCGCTTGGTGGTGCCCGGCTCGTAGCCGGTGGTGCCGGTCCACAGGTAGTTCCGGTTCGGGTTGGTGGAGCCGAAGACCGAGCAGTGGTAGGCGTCGCAGATGGTGAAGGTGTCGGCGAGCTCGTACTGCAGCGGGATGTCCTGCCGCTCGTAGTACGTCATGGTGGCGGCGGTCTTCGCGGCGACCCAGTCGTTGTTCCAGCCGCCCGCCCAGGCCTTGCCGCTGCCGCCCCAGCTGTGGTCGAGGTCGCCGAGGTACTGGATGTCGGAAACCGGCCGCCCCTCGCGCTCGGCGCCCTGCCGCAGCGAGAACGGCAGCACCTCACCGCCGGTGGCGGGCTGCTGGAAGACGGAGCGCCCATCGGGCTGCTGCAACGGCAACCGGTCGCCGTAGCCGCGCACGCCGCGAAGCGTGCCGTAGTAGTGGTCGAAGGAGCGGTTCTCCTGCATGAGCACGATGACGTGCTCGACTGCATCCAACCCGCCCTGGGGAACCTGCTGCGCCATGGCCCGGTGCAGCGAAGGCGGCAGCAGCGAAGCGGCGGCAACGCCACCGGCCACACCGGCGGCACCGGTCAACACCCGACGTCGAGAAACCTCAGTCACGAGCGGACATCGTCACCGAAGAAAGCCAAGCGGCGTAAGACCCGCAGTGACGCAACGGTGAACCACCGGCATCAGCCAAAAGGCGCAACCGTAGGCATTCCTAGCACCACGTTCCGTGGCTGGGCCGAAGCGGGCGCGCTCCGCGCTCTTCTGCCTCGCGGAGCGGACGTCCTTGACGTGCCACCGGTATCCCTCTGCAACGACCGTGCGGAGAGTGCTGATCAATGCACTCTCCGCACGGCCGAACAAGAAGGGGCGCCGTCGACCGATTCAGCCGGTCGACGGCGCCCCTCTCGGAAAGACTCGCCCCTACAGGGCGCCCTTGGTGGACGGGACCACGCCCGTGAAGCGGGGGTCGGGTTCGACCGCCGCGCGGAGGGCTCGGGCGATCGCCTTGTACTGGGCTTCCGCGATGTGGTGCGGGTCGCGGCCGTGGATGACCCTGGTGTGCAGGTTGATCTGGGCGTGGAACGCCAGGGACTCGAACACGTGGCGGTTCAGGACGAACGGGTAGTTCCCGCCGATCGTGAAGCTGTTGTACTGCTCCGGTTCGCCGGTCATCACGCAGTACGAGCGGCCCGAGACGTCCACCGCCGCGTGCGCGAGGGTTTCGTCCATCGGGATCCAGGCGTCGCCGAAGCGGCGGATGCCCTTCTTGTCGCCGAGCGCCTGGCGCAGCGCCTGCCCGAGCACGATCGCGGTGTCCTCCACCGTGTGGTGCGCGTCGATGTGGGTGTCGCCGGTCGACTTCACCTTGAGGTCGAAGGCCGCGTGGGTGCCCAGCGCCGTGAGCATGTGGTCGTAGAACGGCACCGTGGTGTCGATGTCGACCTGCCCCGTGCCGTCGAGGTCGAGTTCGACCAGCACCGAGGATTCCCTGGTGGTGCGTTCGACCCGCCCGATGCGGGTCCCGGGCTGGAATGTCACTTGCTGATCTCCTCGCTCACGACCTTGCTCGCCGCCAGGAAGGCGTCGTTCTCCTCCGGCGTGCCGATGGTGACCCGCAGGTGGCCGGGAATGCCGACGTCGCGGATCAGCACGTCGGCGTCCAGGTAGCGCTGCCAGGCGCGGTGCGCGTCCGCGAACCGTCCGAAGAGGACGAAGTTGGCGTCGCTGGGCACCGGCGAGAAACCCTGCTCCCGCAACGCTTCCACGACCCGCTCGCGCTCGTCGATGAGCGCCTGAACCGAGCCGAGGGTGGCCTTGGCGTGCCGCAGGGCGGCCCGCGCGGCGGCCTGGGTGACGACCGACAGGTGGTACGGCAGGCGCACCAGCAGCAGGGCGTCGATCATCGCCGGGGCGGCCGCCAGGTAGCCGAGCCGGCCACCGGCGAACGCGAACGCCTTGCTCATGGTGCGGCTGACGATCACCTTCGCCGGGTACTCGCGGATCAGCTCGATCGCGCTGGGCCGGGCGGAGAACTCGGCGTAGGCCTCGTCCACCACGACCACGCCGGGCGCGACGTCGAGGACGGCGCGCAGGTCGTCCTGCGACACCGACTGCCCGGTGGGGTTGTTCGGGCTGGTCACGAACACCACGCCGGGCTGCTTCTCGGCGACGATGCGGGCGGCCTGCGCGCCGTCCAGGCTGAAGTCGTCGCGGCGCGGCGCCGGCACCCAGTCGGTGCGGGTGCCCGCCGACAGGATCGGGTGCATCGAGTACGACGGTTCGAAGCCGAGCGCGGTGCGCCCCGGCCCGCCGAAGGCCTGCAGGATCTGCTGCAGGACCTCGTTGGAGCCGTTGGCCGCCCACACGTTCTCGGTCGCCAGCGCGACACCGGTGGCCTTGGTCAGGTATGCGGCGAGATCGGCGCGCAGCGCCTTGGCGTCGCGGTCCGGGTAGCGGTGCAGCGCCGTGGCGGCCTCCTGCACCGCGGCGGTCACGTCGTCGACGAGTTCCTGCGGCGGCGGGTAGGGGTTCTCGTTGGTGTTGAGCCGAACCGAGACGTCCAGCTGCGGCGCGCCGTAGGGGCTGCGGCCGCGCAGATCGTCCCGCAACGGCAGGTCGGCCAGCGTCGTGTCGGCGCCGGGCACGTCACTCATGGGTTCTACCTTCGGTTGTTCCGGGCGCTCAGCGGGGAAAGCGGGCGGTGACCGCCTGACCGTGCGCGGGCAGGTCCTCGGCGTTGGCCAGCGCCACCACCTGGTCCGCGACGTCGCGGAGCGCCTGCTCGCTGTAGGCGATCACGTGGATGCCGCGCAGGAAGCTCTGCACGCTCAGGCCGGACGAGTGCCGCGCGCAGCCGCCGGTGGGCAGCACGTGGTTGGAGCCCGCGCAGTAGTCGCCCAGCGACACCGGCGCGTACGGGCCGACGAAGATCGCGCCCGCGTTGCGCACCCGCGCGGCCACCGCTTCGGCGTCCGCGGTCTGGATCTCCAGGTGCTCGGCGGCGTACGCGTCCACCACCCGGATCCCGTCCTCCACAGTGGACACCAGGATGCAGCCGGACTGCACGCCGGCCAGCGCGGTGCCGATCCGCTCGACGTGCTTGGTCTGCGCCACCTGGCGCTCCAGCTCGGCGTCGACCGCGTCGGCCAGCTCTTCCGAGGTGGTCACCAGCACGCTCGCCGCGAGCGTGTCGTGCTCGGCCTGGCTGATCAGGTCGGCGGCCACGTGCACCGGGTCGGCGGTGGCGTCGGCGAGCACCGCGATCTCGGTCGGCCCGGCCTCCGAGTCGATGCCGATCAGGCTGCGCAGGTGCCGCTTCGCGGCGGTCACGTACACGTTGCCCGGCCCGGTCACCATGTCCACCGGCACCAGCTCGGCGCCGTCGGTGTCGTGCCCGCCGTAGGCGAGCAACGCCACCGCCTGCGCGCCGCCGACCGCCCAGACCTCTTCGACGCCGAGCAGCTGCGCGGCGGCCAGGATCGTCGGGTGCGGCAGGCCGCCGAACTCCGCCTGCGGCGGGCTGCACACCACCAGCGACTCCACCCCGGCGGCCTGCGCCGGGACGACGTTCATCACCACGCTGGACGGGTAGACCGCCAGGCCGCCCGGCGCGTACAGGCCGACGCGCGCGACCGGCACCCAGCGCTCGGTGACCGTGCCGCCGGGCACGACCTGCGTGGTCGTGTCGGTGCGCCGCTGGTCGTCGTGGACCTTGCGGGCGCGGGCGATCGACTCCTCCAGCGCCGCGCGCACCACCGGGTCGAGCTCGTCGAGAGCGCGACGCAGCTCGTCGGCCGCCACCCTCACCCGTTCCGGTCGGACCGCGTCGAACTTCTCGGTGAACTCCAGGACGGCCGCCACCCCGCGGTCGCGGACCGCCTCGATCACCGGCCGGACCCGATGCAGCACGTGCTCGACGTCCATCTCGGCGCGCGGCAGCGTCGCGCGCAGCTCGACGGTGGACGGAACGCGACCGCGCAGGTCGGTACGGGTGAGCATGTGCGTCCTTCCAATACCCGGGGGCTACACCGACCAGGGTAATCGCCGCCGGGCCCCGCCGTCCCCGAACCCGGTCGCAGGTCACCCGGGACGCGCGCGGAATGGGAAAACGTCAACGGCAGACCATTGTTCGCCAGTGGCTTGCCAACATCGGGCAGCTCCTAGAACCTGCCAACATCACCACCAGTGATCGATCGGAGACCCGATGTTCAGCTCACGGCGCAAGGCAGTGACCGTGGCGGCAGCCGCGTGCCTGGTCCTGCTGGCCCCGATCCAGGCCAGCGTGTCCGCGGAGCCGACCGGGGCGACCGCCGCCCAGGACTTGGCCACCTACACCGTTCCCAACACCGACAGCAAGACGCGAACCGAGATCAACCGCACCGGCGCCCAGGTCATCGCGGTGTCCGGCGCGGTGGCCACCGTGGAGGCCACACCGGCGCAGGCCGAGCAGCTGCGGGCGGCCGGTTTCGTGCTCAACGACGAGACCAAGGTCGCCGACGCGCTCAAGCGGATCAACCCGGCGCAGGCGCAGCAGGTGCCCGGCGACTTCCCGCCCGGGTACGAGGGCTACCACAACCTCGACGAGATGAACGCCGAGCTCGACACCGTGGTCAAGGACCACCCGGACATCGCGTCGAAGTCCAGCATCGGCAAGTCCTTCGAGGGCCGCGACATCCCGGTGCTGAAGATCAGCGACAACGTCGGCCAGGACGAGGACGAGCCGGAGGTGCTGTTCAACTGCAACCAGCACGCCCGCGAGCACCTCACCACCGAGATGTGCCTGCGCATCGCCAACCGGTTCACCGACGACTACGCGAGCGACCAGGCCGTGAAGGACGCCGTCGACAACCGGGAGATCTGGATCATCCCGGTGGTCAACCCGGACGGCTCGTCCTACGACGTGGAGTCCGGCCAGTTCCAGGGCTGGCGCAAGAACCGGCAGGACGCCGGCACCGACCTCAACCGCAACTGGGGTTACAAGTGGGGCTGCTGCGGCGGCTCCGATGACGACCCGAACGGCGAGACCTACCGGGGCACGGCCGAGTGGTCGGCGCCGGAGACCGCGGCGATGCGCGACTTCATCGACTCGCGGGTGGTCGGCGGCGCCCAGCAGATCAAGGCCGCGATCGACTTCCACACCTACTCCGAGCTCGTCCTGTGGCCCTTCGGGCACACCAGCGACGACGTCACCGAGGACATGACGCAGGAGGAGTACGACCGGTTCGCGCGGGTCGGCGGCGAGATGGCCCAGTCCAACGGCTACACCCCGCAGCAGTCCAGCGACCTCTACGTCACCGACGGCGACAGCCTGGACTGGATGTGGGGCCAGCACAAGATCCTGGCCTACACCTTCGAGATGTACCCGGCCAACGGCGGCGGCATCGACGGGTTCTACCCGCCCGACGACGTGATCGAGAAGGAGACCGCCCGCAACGACGCGGCGGTGGACATCCTGATCCGCGAGGCAGGCGCCTGATCCGGTGAGAGGGGAAAAGGGCCCGGGGCGCCACGGCACCCCGGGCCCTTCCACTTCGAAGGCTAATCTTGCGTGGCGGGGCTGTCCTCGCTGGGAGAACCCCGGGGCACCGTGAACCCGCGGCGGTGCGAGCTGAGAGGGAGCGGTCGTCGAGCAGGAGATTTTCGCTTGCCCGGCAGGTGAAACTGATTCCGTGACCATCGACTACGCCCTGGCGGGCTACCGTGTTGCTTCGCGAGCCGCTCGGCGGGATTGGCAGGATGTCGGGCTGCCGAGCGCTGATCTGGTGTCGATGAGCAGTTGTGTGGTGGACCTGCTGGCGGCGGACCCGCAAGGCTGGGACGACTGGTTCGGTGACGCGGAATCGGCCGGGCGAGCATGCGTCCAGGCGAACCGGGCCGACCTGCAGGTGCTCGGGGTGGGGTTCGCCTCAGCGGACATCCCGGGGTTGTCGGCCGACTTGGCCGACGGCGGGTGGGCAGAAGCAGCGGGCAGCGTGCCGGAACGGCTGGCGCGATGGGAGCCCATCTCTGCAGGTCAGACGCTCGGTTTCGAGCTGGTCGGCTATGACTGCGGGCTCTGGCACACCTGGACCTGCCTTGGCGGTCTGGTCAGCGATGTCGGGCACGCGACCGGCGTTCGTCCTGGGCGATGGGGGTTGATCCAGGACGAGCGGCACGCGCGCCGGGCGGCTGACTGGCTCACGGCGTCCGAGCTCGGCGACCCCAAGGTCTTCCTATGGGTCGCGGCCATGCTGGTCGCAGTCCCCGGCGCCGAGGAATAGCGCACGTTCGGAACTTCCGGCCAGCCTCTACCGCACCGACGGTCCTGGGCGACCGGGCGGCGATAATGGTGGTATGGCCGCCGAACCTGCCACCACCGTGGCCGAGCACCGATTCATCCGGCACGGCACGTGGCTCATCTGCCCGTTGCTGGGCGCGCTGCTGATCTGGCTGCTGCGGATGGCGGCGGGCTGGGTCGCCGGGCTGCCGTGGGCGCCGTTCCAGGGCGTTTTCGAGCTCGCCGCGTCGGTGCCCGATCCGTGGGGCACCGTCGGCGCCGTCGCCATCGGCCTGATCATCGGGCTCGGCTTCGCCGGGCTGATGGCGCAGGAGCGGTTGACCGTCACCGTCGAGCCCGAGCGGGTGACGCTGGCCGTCGGCGACTCGGCGCAGCACATCGCGCGCGACGAGATCGGCTCCGTGTTCCTCGACCGCAAACACCTGGTGGTGCTGGACGAATCCGGCTCCGAGCAGGCCCGGCAACCGTCCGATTTGGACTGGACGAAGCTGCGCCGGGCGTTCGCCGAGCACGGCTACCCGTGGCGGGAGAAGGACCCGTTCGCAGGCCACTACGTCCGGTGGGTCGAGGACGCCCCGGAACTGCCGCTGCGGATCAACGCGCTGATGGCGGCCCGCGACCGCGCGCTGCGCAAGCGCGACCGCAAGGAAGCGGCGCTGCTGCGCACCGAGCTCGCCCAGCACGGAATCCTGGTGCGCGACGAGAAGAAGCACCAGTACTGGCGCGCCACCGGCTGACCGGTTCTCCCCGGCTCGCGTCCGCCGCGGGTGGAACAATCGGAAGATGGACGGTGTTGTCTGGAACCTCGCGCTGGTGCTGCTGTTCGTGCTGTTCGGCGGCTACTTCGCGGCCGCCGAGATCGCGCTGGTGTCGCTGCGCGAGAGCCAGGTCCGCAAGCTCGCCGAACGCGACCGGCGCGGCACCCGGGTGGCCAAGCTGCGCGCCGACTCCAACCGGTTCCTCTCCGCGGTGCAGATCGGCGTCACCTTCGCCGGGTTCTTCGCCTCCAGCTACGGCGGCGCGACGATCGCGGTGCGCCTGGAGCCGATGCTGGCCGGGTGGGGCCTGCCGATCGGCCTCGCCGCGTCGGTGGCCCTGGTGCTGGTGACGCTGTTCGTCTCATACCTGTCGCTGGTGCTCGGCGAGCTCGCGCCCAAGCGGCTGGCGTTGCAGAAGTCCGAGGGCGTCGCGCTGGTCACCGCCGGTGTGCTGGACTGGCTCGCGACGCTGTTCCGGCCGCTGATCTGGTTCCTGTCGAAGTCCACCAACGCGGTGGTGCGGCTGATGGGCATCGATCCGCGCGCCGACCAGGACAAGGTCAGCGAGGAAGAACTGCGCGACATGGTGCGCACCAACGAGCAGCTGACCATCGAGGAGCGGCGGCTGCTCAGCGACGCGTTCAAGGCCACCGACCGGGTGCTCGGCGAGGTGATGGTACCGCGCACCGAGGTCGACTTCCTGGACCGCACCACGCCGCTGCCGGAGGCGATCGCCGAGGTGGCCGGCAAGCCGCACTCGCGGTACCCGGTCATCCGGGACACCGCCGACGACGTCGTGGGGTTCATCCACGTCCGGGACCTGCTCGCCACGACCCACGGCGGCCACGAGGCGCGCACGGTCGGCGACCTGACCCGGCCGGTGACGGCGCTGCCGGCCAGCAAGCCGGTGCTGGCCGCGCTCTCGCAGATGCGACGGCGCGGCGGGCACCTGGCCGTGGTGGTCGACGAGTACGGCGGGACCGCGGGCATCGTCACCGTCGAGGACCTCGTGGAGGAGGTCGTCGGGGAGATCTGGGACGAGTACGACCCCAGCGGCGCACCGGTGCGTCCCAAGGGCGACGGGAGCTTCGAGGCCGACGGCCTGCTGCACCGCGCCGATTTCGAGCAGCAGACCGGGATCGCGCTGCCCGACGGCCCCTACGACACGGTGGCGGGTTTCGTGGTCAGCCGCCTGGGCCGCGTCCCGGCCGAGGGCGACTCCCTGGAGGCCCTGGGCCACCGCTTCACGGTCCGCACGATGGACGGCCACCGCGTCTCCCGGCTGCTGGTCACCAAGCTCCCCGAGGAGCAGTGATCCCGTGCCGGGGTTCGCAGTTTCAATTGAAACTGCGAACCCCGGCGGACATCCGGGTCAGGACAGCAGCAGGAAGAGGGATCCCACGACGATCCCGATGACCACCACGATCGCCGCGGTGATCATGAGCGCCCGCATCTTGGGGCGGTCGTCGCGGACCTCGGTCTGGGCCCGTTCCCGCCACTGCATGAAGGTCGTGCCTTCGCCCTCGCTCAACGTCGACTCCTAGGGTCCGTCGTCACTTGCCGAGCGGTCCCCCGCGACCGCGTTCGCCCCACCATGTCATATCGCCCCGCCGCCGAGGCGAACCACGTGCACCGCCCAATGTCCCAGCAGGTCCTCGTCGTGGCTGATCGCGAGCACCCCGGCGCCGTGCTCCTCGACGCGCCGGTTCACCACCCGCACCAGCGCCGCCGTGGTCGACGCGTCCAGCATCGCGGTCATCTCGTCGCAGATCAGGTACTCGGGCCGCAGCGCCAGCGCCCGCGCCAGGCAGGCCCGCTGCAGTTGGCCGTCGCTCACCTCGTGCGGTCGCCGCGACAGCAGCTCGGCGGTCAGCCCCACCTCGTCGGCCAGCTCGCCGACGTCGCCGTCGGCGCCGGTGGCGCGCAGCGGTTCGGCGATGATCTCGCGCAGCGTGAAGCGCGGATCCACGGCGGGCCGCGGATGCTGGAACACGATGCCGATCGCGGTCCGCTGCGCCCGCGGCGTCGCGTGCCGGAAGCCGGTGACCGGTTCGCCGTCGAGCGCCACCCGTCCGGACCACGGCTCGTGCAGCAGCCCGAGGACCCTGGCCAGCGTGGACTTCCCGCACCCGCTCGGCCCGGCCAGCCCGACCACCGCACCGGCCGGGAGGTCCAGGTCGACGCCGTCGAGCACCGGTTCGCCGCGCCGGTAGCCGGCGACCAGGCCGGTCGCGCTCAGCACGGCGGATGCGCGGCGACCCACCGGTCGCCGAGTTCGAGCAGTTCCGGATCTCCCGTGCAGGGCCCGAATCCGGGCACGTCCGGACAGCGTTGGCAGAACACGCAACCCCATTCCTGTTCGAGGCGGGCCAGTTCGGTGAGGGCCGGCGGATGGCCCGGGATCGGCTGGAAGCCGCCGTCGGGCAGCGCGCCGAGCAGCCCCGCGGTGTACGGGTGCCAGGGCTCGGCGAGCACCTGCTCCGCAGGCCCCGCCTCGACGATCCGGCTGGCGTACATCACCGCGACGTCGGTGGCGACCCGGCGGGCGGCCGCGAGGTCGTGGGTGATCAGCAGCACCGCGCGGTCCTCGGCGGCGGCCTCGGCGAGCAGGTCCACGGTGCGGTGCACCAGCGGCCGGTCCAGCCCGGTGGTCGGCTCGTCGGCGAGGATGATCCGCGGATCGCCGGCCAGCGCCAGCGCCACCGCGACCCGCTGCGCCATCCCGCCGGAGAGCTCGTGCGGGTACCGGTCCAGGTCGGCGGGGTCCAGCCCGACGCGCTCGGCGAGTTCGTCCGGCCCGGCCGCGCCGTCCAGCGCCCGGATCGCCTCGACGAGCTGGCTGCGCGCGGTCCGCACCGGGGTCAGGTGGGTGCCCGCGGACTGCGGCACCAGGCCGACCTGCCGGCCGCGGACCTGCCCGGCCAGCACCGCTTCCGGCGCGGCCAGCAGCTCGATGCCGCCGGCGAGCACGGCCTCGCCGCGCACCTGCGCGTTGCCGGGCAGCAGGCCGAGCAACGCGGAGGCCAGCACCGACTTGCCGCAGCCGGACTCCCCGACCAGCGCGAGCACCCGGCCCGGGCGCAGCCGCAGCGTCGCGTCGGTCACGGCCCGCACCTCGGTCCCGCGACCCAGCAGGAACCGCACCGAGAGCCGGTCCAGTTCGAGCAGCGGTTCGCTCACAGCGCCAACTCCGATCGCCGTCGCGGCACGACCCGGTCGCGCCAGGTCGCGGCCAGCCCGGACACCGCCAGCGTCGTGAGCACCAGCAGCACCGACGGGAACAGCACGATCCACCACGCGCCGAGCAGCACCGCTTCCCGGCCGTCGCCGAGGATGTTGCCGATGCTGGCCAGGTGCGGCGGCAGGCCGAGGCCGAGGAAGCTCAGCGCGGTTTCGTGCCACACCGCGTGCGGCACGAGCAGCACCGCCGACAGCGCGGCCTGCGGCACGATCGCGGGCAGCAGGTGCCGCCGCAGGATCCGCCACCGCGACGAGCCGCCCGCGATCGCCGCGTCGATGTGCGGCCGCTGCCGCAGCGACAGCACCTCCGAGCGCACGATGCGCGCCACCGTCGTCCAGTGCGTGAGGGCGATGGACAGGATCACCGCCACCAGGCTGCCCCGGTACAGCGCGACGATCACGATGCCCAGCAGCAGGTGCGGCACCGAGTTGACGGTGTCGACCAGGCGCATCAGCAGCCGGTCCGGCCAGCCGCCGGCGCTGCCCGCGATCGCGCCCACCAGCGAACCGAGCACTGTGGACACGACGGCGCTGATCCCGGCCACCAGCAAGGAGATCCGCAGCCCGGCCAGCGACTGCACGAACAGGTCCCGGCCGCCGGAGTCGGTGCCGAACGGGTGCGCGGGGCTCGGCGCGAGCCGGATCGAGTCGTAGCGCACCGATTCGCTGCCGAACACCGCGGGCACCGCGATCGCGGCCAGCACCAGCAGCGCGAGGCCGCCCAGCGACACCCACAGCCGGGCCTTGGGCCGGGCGCGGGACGTCCCGGCGCGTCCGCGTCCCGCGGCGCGCCACGGACCGGCCGATGTGGAGGGACGGGCGGCGGTGCCGCGCACGGATTCGTCAGCCATCGGCGGCCACCCTCGGGTCGAGCACGATCGCGGCGATGTCGGCGAGCAGCGAGCCCAGCAGCACCGCCGCCGTCGCCACCAGCGTCAGGATCGCCAGCAGCGGGTAGTCGACGGCGGTCGCGGCGGTGACGACGGCCGCGGCCAGGCCCGGCCAGGAGAAGACCTCCTCGACCAGCACCGCCCCGGTGACCAGTTCCGGAACCCGCGCGCCGATCAGCGTGACGAACGGCAGCAGCGCGGTCGGCAGCGCATGCCGCAGCACGACGACGCGTTCCGCCAGGCCGCGTGCCCGCGCCCCGGTCACGTGGTCCTCGGACAGCGACGTCAGCATCGACTGCCGGACGTGCAGCACCAGCCACGGCGACTGCGAGATGCCCAGCACCAGCGCGGGCAGCGCCAGGTGCTTCGCGACCTGCCCGAACGACACCGCGGTGCCCGCGTCGGTCAGGCCCGCCACCGGCAGCCAGCCCAGGCCCAGCGAGAACACCGCGATCGACAGCAGCGCCAGCACGAACGGCGGCACGCCTTCGAGCGCGTGGCCGATGGCGGTGACGAACCGGTCGATCCAGCCGCCCTGCCGCCACGCCGCGACGGTGCCCAGCACCAGCGCGATCACCACGGCCAGCGCGAGCCCGGTCGCGGCCAGCAGGATCGTCCACGGCAGCCGTTCCGCGACGACCTGCGCGACCGGCTGCCGGAACGAGCGGGACACGCCTAGATCGCCGCCGAACACGCCGGTGGCCCACTGCCAGAACTGCACCAGCACGGGCTCGTCGAGCCCCAGCCGGGCCCGCACCGCGGCGACGTCGGCGGCGGACGCGCCGAAGATCTCCACGCCGTAGTACTGGTGGATCGGGTCGAACGGGGATGCCGCGGCGAGCAGGAAGATCCCGAACGCGACGATCACCAGCACCGGTACGGCGAACCCGATCCGCCGCAGCACCAGGCGGCCGATCGCGCGGCTCATGCCTGCGGTTTCCAGGCCTCGATGTTCCACCACGGGCCCCAGGTGGTCCCGTGCACGTGCGGCTCGACGGGCGGCTGGTAGCCGGACCACTTGCCGTCGCGCATCACGTAGCTGTGGTCGATGAACGCCAGGTACACCAGGCCCGGGTCGGCGACGTAGGCGCGCTGCGCCTGCTTGTAGAACTCCGCCCGCTTGGCCGGGTCGAGCTCCTGGCGGCCGCCGTCGAGCGCGGCGTCCACCTCGGCGTTGCGGTACTTGCCGGGGTTGTTGTACGTGCCGGTGCCGATGACCGAGGAGTGCAGGCTGGCGTAGGCCTGCGGGTCGGGGTCCATCGGGTTCCCGCCGCCGAGCACGATCCCGTCGGTGGCCAGCCGCCCGGCCACCGCCGAGCGGTCCACCCCGGCGAGCTCGACCTGGATGCCGATCGCCTTGGCGTCCGAGGCGAACGCGCGGGCCAGGTCCTTGCGCAGGCTGTCGTCGGCGAAGTACATCACCGTGAACTCGGCGCGGACCCCGCCCCGCTCCCGGATGCCGTCGCCGCCGACGCGCCAGCCGGCGTCGTCGAGCACCTTCGCGGCGCGCTGCGGGTCGAAGTCGAACCGGGCGGCGGGCTCGTAGTTCGCGCCCATCGACTCCGGGATCGGGGCGTAGGCGGGCTTCCCGTGCCCGCCCAGCAGGGCCTGGATCATGCCTTCGCGGTTGACCGCGAGGTTCAGCGCCTGCCGGACGGCGCGATCACCGGCGACCGGGTGCTCGTTGGGCAGCGCGATGCTGCGGTAGTCGGCGGTGCTGTGGTGCACCGTCCGGTAGCCGTCGCGGCCGACGCTCTCGGCCAGCACCGGCGGCAGCACGGTGCCGTCGAACTCACCGGAGGACAGGCGCTGGGCGCGGGTGTTGTCGTCCTTGGCGAAGACGACGGTGACCTTGCCGATCGCGGGCGCGCCACCCCAGTAGCCGGCGTTGGCCTCCCAGGTCATCTGGTCGCCCTGGCGCCACTCGACGAGCTTGTAGGGGCCGGTGCCGACCGGCTTGGTGTTCAGCGGCGAGTCCTCCTGCGGCTTCGGCTCGGCGAGCTGCTCGTTCGGCACGATGCCGAGCACCAGCTTCGACGGCCAGGCGGCGTAGGGGATCTTCAGGTCGAACTGCACGGTGTGCGGGTCGAGCGCGCGGACGCCGGCGAGCATGTCGAAGTCCGACGAGACCGTCGAGGCGTAGGCCGGGTCGATCGCGGCCCGGTAGGTGGCGACGACGTCGTCGGCGTCGAAGGGCGTGCCGTCGTGGAAGCGGACGCCGTCGCGGAGCTTGACCGTCCAGGTCTTGGCGTCCGGCGTGGACTGCGGCACCTCGCTGGCCAGTGCCGGGCGCAGAGCGGCCTGGCCGTCGAAGGCCAGCAGCCCGTCGTAGAACTTCGCGGCGCCTTCCACGCCGTAGCCCAGCAGCGGGTTCAGGCTCTCCGGCTCGAAGCCGTCGGCGAGCAGCATCGACCCGGGATCGCCGGTGCCCGGCGCGGAGGGCGCGGCGCAACCGGCCCCGAGCAGGCCCAGGGCG
The DNA here is from genome assembly GCF_040654735.1 of Saccharopolyspora sp. NPDC050642. Taxonomy (NCBI): domain Bacteria; kingdom Bacillati; phylum Actinomycetota; class Actinomycetes; order Pseudonocardiales; family Pseudonocardiaceae; genus Saccharopolyspora; species Saccharopolyspora sp. NPDC050642. Next base: position 62,972 of record NZ_JBFAIN010000023.1, read on the forward strand.
ACCGGAACGGCGACGAAGAAGGCACGACGATTCAGCACTCCTGAACAATAGGTGCTGTTGCAAGTAGTTCTCAATAACCTGAGATCTTGCTCGCCAGGTCGGCGCAACCGGGCCCGCCACACCGGTGGCGGTTTCGCGCGAAATCGCCGGCTTCCCGCACGCGGGGCGACGATTTCGCGCGAAAGCGTCGGCTCACGCCACCGGCTCGGGCATCCGGCTGACCCGGTACTCGCAGGCGATGACGTCGCCGGTCTTCGGGTCGCCGAGCTCGACCCGCCAGGAGCCGGCGAACTGGTCGACGGCGGCGTCCATCGGGAGGGTGCCCGACAGCAGCACGGTGCCCGGCTTCAGCAGGCCGCGTTCGCGCAGGTCGTCGAGCCAGAACTGGGGCGTGAGCAGCTCCGCCAGGGTGCCCCGCTGGATCACCTCGCCGTCGGCCCACGCGGTCAGCGTCAGCTCGTCGAGCCGGTCGGCGACGTCGACCAGCCGCCAGGCCTTGCGGCCCAGCACGTCCGGGCCGGCCTGCTTGCTCCACGCGACGCCGTGCACCTCCAGCGCCCGGTCGGTGTGGTCGCAGGCCACGGTCAGCAGCACGTCCCGCTCCTCGGGCCCGGCGACGACCAGCGCCCACTCCGCCTCGCCGGAGGTGCGCTCGTGCTGCGCGGGCACCTCGTCGGCCTGCATCGCCAGGTAGGGCGCGACCGGGTAGAGGCACGGCGTCTTCGTCGGCGCGGGCACACCGAGTTCGGCCAGCTCGGCGACGTGCGCCGCGACGTCCTCCTGGCTGCGCCCGGCGTAGCCGCCGTTGAGCAGGGCCGTCACCGGCACCTCGACGACCTCGCCGTTGACATCGAAACTCAGTGGAAACAAGATGTCCTCCAACGTCCGCATACTGGTTGTATACATTTGGTGTATCACAGTACCCCGGTGGTCGGCATCCACGAGCCGAACGACCCCCGGGAGCCCGGCACAGGAAATGGACCCCGATGACCCAAGCGCTATCCACGCCGGCCCGGCCGGCCCGCAAGGACCTGATCAAGGCCTTCGTCGCGAGCCTCAGCGGCACCTCCCTGGAGTGGTACGACTTCGCCGCCTACTCGGTGGCGTCGGCGCTGGTGTTCGGCCAGCTGTTCTTCCCCAGCCACGACCCGCTGTCCGGCACGCTGCTGGCGTTCTCCACCTACGCCGTCGGCTACGTCTCCCGGCCGCTGGGCGGCTTCGTGTTCGGCCGGCTCGGCGACGTGCTGGGCCGCAAGCAGGTGCTGGTCATCACCCTGCTCATCACCGGCATCTCCACCGTCTTCATCGGACTGCTGCCGACGCACAGCCAGGTCGGCGCGCTCGGCGCCGTGCTGCTGGTGGTGCTGCGCTTCGCGCAGGGCGTGGGCATCGGCGGCGAATGGGGCGGCGCGGTCCTACTGTCCAGCGAGTTCGGCAGCGAGAAGCACCGCGGCTTCTGGGCGTCGGCCGCCCAGATCGGCCCGCCCGCGGGCAACCTGCTGGCCAACGGCGTCCTGGCGGCGCTCGCGGCGCTGCTCACCCAGGAGCAGTTCATGTCCTGGGGTTGGCGGGTCGCGTTCCTGCTCTCCGCGGTGCTGGTGCTGTTCGGCCTGTGGATCCGGGTGAAGCTGGAGGAGACCCCGGTCTTCAAGGAGTTGCAGGAGAAGGGCGAGCAGGCCGGGGCGCCGGTGCGGGACGTCTTCACCCGCGAACCCCGCGCGCTGGTGTCGGCGATCCTCTCCCGCGTCGGCCCGGACGTGCTCTACGCGCTGTTCACCGTGTTCGTGCTCACCTACGCCACCCAGCAGCTGAACATGCCCAAGAGCTGGGCGGTCACCGGGGTCATGCTCGGCTCGACGCTGCAGCTCGTGCTGATGCCGCTGGCCGGCGCGCTGTCGGACCGGTGGGGACGGCGGAAGGTCTACGCGGTGGGCGCGATCGGCGCCGGCGTGTGGCCGTTCGTGTTCTTCCCGATGGTCGGCGGCGGCTCGGCGGGGCTGCTGATCTTCGGCGTGGTCATCGGCCTGGTCTGGCACGCGCTCATGTACGGGCCGCAGGCGGCGTTCGTGTCCGAGCAGTTCAGCCCGGCGCTGCGCGCCACCGGATCGTCCCTGGCGTACACGCTGGCCGGCGTCATCGGCGGCGCACTGGCCCCGCTGCTGTTCACCTACCTGTTCGCCTCGTTCGGCACCTGGTTCGCCCCGGCGTGCTACCTCACGGCGACCTGCGTGGTGACCCTGATCGGCCTGTCCCTGGGCCGCCGGAACGCGCAGTGACCTGCCCGATCCCACCTGGAACCGGGAACCTCACCTGCCGGGAGGCACGGGGGTGGGGTTCCCGATCGGGCGCTTCCCGGCCGGAAGGCCCCTCAGCCCGCCAGGACGACCTGCTGCGTCGCCGTCAGGTGCTCGGTGATCGCCTTCGTCGCGGCCTCCGCGTCACCCGCGGCGAGCGCCGCGAGGATCGCCTCGTGCTCCGCGAGCACCGCCTTGCGCCGTCCGCTGACGCTGAACAGCGCCACGATGCCCGCACGGATCTGGCGGGCCCGCAGCGCGTCGTAGGTCTTGCTGAGCATGTCGTTGCCGACCGCGCACACCAGCGCGGCGTGGAACCCGTGGTCGCGGTCGATGAACGCGCGCGCCTGGTCGTCGCCGCCCAGCTCGCGCTGGGCGTCCAGCTCGGCACGCATCTGCTCCAGCGGCACCGCGTCCAGCTCGACGGCGCGGCGGGCCGCGTAGCACTCGATCATCGCGCGGATCTCGAACAGCTCGCGGATCTCCCGGCCGCCGACCGGCGCGATGTAGGCGCCGCGCTTGGGCACGAGCTGCACCAGCTCCTCGGCGGCGAGCAGCAGCAGGGCCTCGCGGATCGGCGTGCGGGACACCCCGATCTCGTCCGCGAGCGCCTGTTCGTTGACGAACTGCCCCTGCATCGACGGGTCGCTGAGGACCGTGTCCTTGAGATGGTCGTAAGCCAGTTCGCGTCCCGACGGCAACGAAGACCCCCTGTGTGAAATCTAGCCATGCATATCGCTGGTATACAAACATCGTAACGGGTGAGCGCTGGAGGGAGTTTCAAATGTCGTTCTTCTTTGAAGCGGCGCCAGCCGCTTAGCCCACCTACGCAACTCGCACCGCCGCGGGTTCTCAGACCGTGCCCGCCCTTCTGGGCTACTGGGCGAGGACAGCCCCGACGCCGCGTATTGGACATGCGTAAGTCGGGGATCCCACAGTCCAGGCGGCGTCTGTAACTCCCGCAGGGGGGCCGCCACCCGCACCGCTAAGCAAGACGAGTTTGGAAACAATCCCTGAAGGATGGTTGTGGTTATGCGGATTGCTCTCTGCCAGATCGTTTCCGGCCCGGACCCCAAGGCGAACCTGGAGCTGGTCGCCGACTACGTCCGGCGGGCCGCCGACGCCGGCGCCGACCTCGCGGTCTTCCCGGAGGCGACGATGGCCTGCTTCGGGATCAAGCTCGGGCCGCTGGCCGAGCCGCTCGACGGGCCGTGGGCCACCGAGGTGCGGCGGCTGGCCGAGGAGGCGGGCATCGCCGTCGCGGCGGGCATGTTCACGCCCACCGAGGACGGCAGGGTGACCAACACGCTGCTGATCACCGGCCGCGGCGTGGACACCTCCTACGACAAGATCCACCTGTTCGACGCCTTCGGCTTCGCCGAGTCGGACACCGTCGCGCCGGGCGAGCAGCCCGTGGTGGTGGACTTCGGCGGCACCAAGGTCGGCTTCACGACCTGCTACGACGTTCGCTTCCCCGGCCTGTTCACGGCGCTGGCCGACAAGGGCGCGTCGGTGATCGTCACCTCGGCGTCCTGGGGTTCCGGCGAGGGCAAGCGCGAGCAGTGGCAGCTGCTGGTGCGCGCCCGCGCGCTGGACTCCACGTCGTGGGTGGTGGCCTGCGGCCAGGCCGACCCGCGCAGCGTCGGCCGGGAGCCGAGCGGCAAGGCCCCGACCGGCATCGGCTACAGCCTCGCGGCGACCCCGCTGGGCCAGGTGCACGCGCAGCTCGCCGACTCCCCCGACATCCTCGTCGTGGACATCGATCCGGCCGCGGTCGAGCAGGCCCGCCAAGCCATCCCGGTCCTCGCCAACCGCCGCTTCTGAGGTTCCGCCGCGGAGGGCGCCTTCTGGTTCGGAAGGCGCCCTTCACGAACGGGCGAGCTTCCGGCGGTAGGCGAGCGCGGCGAGCACCGCGGCGACGGCCAGGACCGCGGTGGTGAGCAGGCTTCCTTCGATGCCGAACCCGCCGCCGGTGAGCAGGGGCGCGCTGCCCGGCGAGCCGCCGATCTCCAGCACGGTCGTCCGGATGTCCATTCCGGACACTTCGATGCCGTACACGTTGCCCTGCCACCAGTTCCACACCGCGTGGAACGCGCACACGCCCCACAGGCCGCCCTCCGCCAGCGCCCAGAACGCCAGCACCACGGCGATCAGCAGGATGTTGACCAGCGCGATCACGCTGACGCCTGCGTTGACGCCGTGCAGCGCGGCGAACACCAGCGCCTGGAAGGCGATCGCGGCGACCAGGCCCCACTTCCGGTAGGTGACCTGCATCAGGTAGCCGCGGGTGAGGATCTCCTCGGTGCTGGCCTGCACGGCGAACCCGATCAGCGCCACGAGCGCGCCGCCGATCTGCGCGGCGCGCACCGAGCCGATCTCGAACTGCCCGCTGAGCACGTTGATGCCGACCGGCACGGACAGCAGCACCACCGCCACCGCGGTCCCGAGCGCCAGGTGCGAGCCGATGCGCGAAGCGGGGAAGAACCCGACGGAGCCGAAGGGCCGCCGCTCCTTGACCCGGATCCACAGCGCCAGCAGGCCGGCGGCCCCGGCGAAGCTGAGCATCAGCGCCAGCTGGGTGGTCAGCCCCAGCTCGCCGCCGACCAGAGCGCTCATCGGCAACCCGAACGCCGAGACCAGCACCACCCCGGCGACGGCCTGCCCGACGAGCAGGCAGAACAGCACGACGAGCAACCCGACCACGGGCCCGGTGGGCCGCTGGGCCCGGTAGATCCCGCCCAACAGCGGAGAAGGCAGAACCCGCTCGGGCTGCACAGTGCTCACCAGTACCCCACCCCGATCAACTGAGCCATGACCGAACCTCGCAGCCACGAAGAGTAACCTCCGAGCCCGCACGTCCGCCCCCGCTCCGAGGAGGCTGCGATGAACCCCTTTCCCGACTGGATGTTGCTACCGCCCAGTGGAATCGACACCGCGGACTACGAAGCGCTGTCGGACGAGGTGTGCAAGTACATCGAAATCGTCGACGGAGGCATTGTCGTGCGGCCTGAACCGACCCGTCGGCACCAGACCGTCGTCCGACGAGTGGCGGACGAGCTGGAGCGCTCCGGCGGGCCCGAAATCGCGGTCGCCACCAGCGTCGACCTTCGACTACGGGACGTACCCCTGCTCAACCGCCGGCCGGACATCGTCGTCTACGACTCCGCGCTGCCGGACGAAGCTGTGCTCCGCCCGCAGCACTGCCTGCTGGTCGTAGAGGTGATGTCACCGGGCTCGGTCACCGCCGACCAAACCGACAACCCGCCGAGTACGCCGCTGCGGGTATCGAACACTTCTGGCGTATCGAACGCGAACACCAAGACGACCGGCGGCTGGCCGCATTCCGCTACCGGCTGGACCCCACCACACGGCTCTACGCCCCGGCCGGGGTGGACACCGGCAAGCTGGCGGTGTCCGACCCCGTCGACCTCCGGATCGACTTCGAATCGCTGCTGTGACCGGTGATCACATGTCCAGGCCGAGGTCCAGGGCCGGGGAGGAGTGCGTCAGGCCTCCCACCGACAGGTACTGGACCCCCGTCTCCGCGTAGGCCCTCGCCACCTCCAGGGTCAGGCCGCCCGATGCCTCCAGCTCCGTTCGCGGCGCCGCCGCTCGGACCCGGCGCACCGCTTCCGCGCACTGCTGCGGGGTGAAGTTGTCCAGCAGGACCAGCGCCACGTCCTCCGCCAGCACCTCGTCGAGTTCGTCCAGTGTGGACACCTCGACCTCCATCGGCAGGTCCGGCGCGTGCTCCCGGCAGGCCCGCACCGCCGCCACCACCGAGCCCGCCGCGACCACGTGGTTGTCCTTGATCAGCACCGCGTCGCCGAGACCCATCCGGTGGTTGACGCCGCCGCCGCAGCGCACCGCGTACTTCTGCAGGACCCGCAGGCCCGGCAACGTCTTGCGGCTGTCCCGGATCCGGCAGCCCGTGCCCTCGACCTCCTCGACCCACGCGGCCGTCGCGGTCGCGATGCCCGAGAGGTGGCACAGCAGGTTCAGCGCCGTGCGCTCCGCCGTGAGCAGGCCGCGGGCCGGTGCTTTCACCCGCAGCACGCAGTCGCCGGGCTCCAGCACGTCGCCGTCGGCCCGCTCGGAGAGCACCGCGTAGGCGTCCGCGCCCAGCACCTCGTCGAGCACCAGCCGCACCAGTGGCAGGCCCGCGACCACGCCGGCCTTGCGGGTGTTGAACCCCGCCTCGGCGACCGCATCGGCCGGGACCGTCGCCGCGGTCGTCGCGTCCGGCCCGTAGCGCAGGTCCTCGGCCAGTGCCATGCGCACCACTTCGCGCGCGTCGTCCAGATCGATGGTCATGCCGCCCTCTCAATCCCAGCCGCGGTGTGGATGAGGCACCCCGAGGCGTCCAGCCGGAGCACCGTGCTGCGCCGCCAGCGCAGGTCGTCGGTGTCCGGGAAATCCGTTCGGCGGTGGCAGCCGCGCGACTCCGCGCGTTGCCTGGCCGCCGCCAGCAGTGCCTGCGCGGTCAGCGTCAGCGAGGAGTCCTCGACGGCCTGCCGATTCGTAAGTGGACGGACGATGGCCGCCCGGTCCAGCTCCTTCGTCGCGGTCGCCAGGCCCGCGTCGTCGCGCTCGATGCCGGCGTACCGGCTCATGGTGCGCTGCAGCAGATCCCGGTCGACCACCGCCATCGCGGACTGCAGGGCCGCGCCGGTGGGCTTGCGGTTGAGCAGCCCGCAGCACAGGTCCTTGGCCACCGCCTCGGCCGCGCGCCCGCCGACCACGAGGCCTTCCAGCAGGCTGTTGGACGCCAGCCGGTTCGCGCCGTGCAGCCCGGTGCACGCGACCTCACCGGCGGCGTAGAGCCCGGTCACGGCGGTGCGACCATCCACACTGGACACCACGCCGCCGCAGGAGAAGTGCGCGACGCTGGCCACCGGGATCGGCTCGCGGACCGGGTCGATCCCCGCCGCCCGGCACGCCGCGTGGACCGTCGGGAACCGCTCGGGGAACCCGGCCCCGATGCTCGTGGCGTCGAGGAACACGTGCTCGGCGCCGGTTTCGGCGGCCCGCCGGTTGATCGCCGCCGACACGACGTCGCGCGGCGCGAGGTCGGCGAGCGGGTGCTCGCCCTCCATCACGCGCCGCCCGTGCACGTCGACGAGCACCGCGCCTTCGCCGCGCACCGCCTCGGTGATCAGCGGCCGCCGCCCCCGCGGCCCGCCCGGCGTGTAGAGCACCGTCGGGTGGAACTGCACGAACTCCAGGTCGGCGACGGAGGCACCGGCCCGCAGCGCGAGCGCGATTCCGTCCGCAGTGGACACTTCGGGGTTGGTGGTCGCGGCGTAGAGCTGGCCGAGCCCGCCGGTCGCCAGCAGCACCGCCGGGGCGCGCAGCACACCCGGCCTGTTCTCGGCGTCCATCGCGACCGCACCGACCACGGCGCCGCTGTCGCCGCGCAGCAGCTCGACGACGCAATGCTGTTCCAGGATCGGAATCCCGCCGCCGCGCACGGCTTCGGACAGCGCGCGCTGCACCTCCGCGCCGGTCGCGTCGCCGCCGGAGTGGATCACGCGGAACGCGCTGTGCCCGCCCTCGCGGGTGCGCGCCAGCTCGCCGCCCGGGCCCGCGTCGAACCGGGCGCCGGCCGCCCGCAGCCGCGCGATCGCCGCCGCGCCGTCGGCGAGGATGTCCTGCACCGCCGGGCGCGAGCACAGCCCGACCCCTGCGGTCAGCGTGTCCTCGACGTGCTCGCGCAGGCTGTCGCCCAGGTCGAGCTCGTCGGGCCGGACGACGGCGATGCCGCCCTGCGCCCAGCTCGTGTTGCCCGCCGTCGCAGAGTCCTTGCTGACCACCAGCACCCGCAGGCCCAGCTCACGGGCCCGCAGCGCCGCCGTCAGGCCCGCGACGCCGGTGCCGACGACGAGTAAGTCCGCGCCCGCTTCCCAGCTCATTCGCCGCCTCCCGGCTTGCCGATCGCGATCATCCGCTCGACCGAGGCCCGCGCGCGGTCGGCGACGTCCGCCGGCACGTGCACCTCGTCGGCGCCTTCCCGCAGGCAGCGCAGCAGCGCAGCCGGGGTGATCATCTTCATGTAGCGGCAGGACGCCCGGTCGTTGACCGCGCGGAAGTCGATCTCGGGGGCGGCGCGGCGCAGCTGGTGCAGCATGCCGATCTCGGTGGCCACCAGCACCGAGCGCGCGCCGGTCTCCTTCGCCGCGGTCAGCATGTCGCCGGTGGACAGGATCTTCACCCGCTCCTTGGCGACGGTGCCCTCGCCGGCCAGGTAGAGCGCCGAGGTGGCGCAGCCGCACTCGGGGTGGATGAACAGGTCCGCGTCCGGGTTCGCCGCCGCGCGGTCGGCGAGCTCGGGCCCGTTGATCCCGGCGTGCACGTGGCACTCCCCGGCCCAGATGTGCAGGTTCTCGCGGCCGGTCTCGCGCTTGACGTGCGCGCCCAGGAACTGGTCCGGGCAGAACAGCACGTCGCGGTCGGCCGGGATCGAGCGCACCACGTCCACCGCGTTCGACGACGTGCAGCAGATGTCGGTCTCCGCCTTCACCTCTGCGGTGGTGTTCACATAGGACACCACGACCGCGCCGGGGTGTTCGGCCTTCCAGGCGCGCAGCTCGTCGGCGGTGATCGAGTCGGCCAGCGAACAGCCCGCCCGGGCGTCCGGGATGAGCACCGTCTTCTCCGGGCCGAGGATCTTCGCGGTCTCGGCCATGAAGTGCACGCCGCAGAAGACGATCGTGCTCGCGGAGCTGTTCGCCGCGATGCGGCTGAGGGCCAGCGAGTCGCCGGTGTGGTGAGCGACGTCCTGGATCTCCGGCAGCTGGTAGTTGTGCGCCAGCAGCACCGCGTCCCGCTCGTCGGCCAGCCGGCGCACCTCGCGCGCCCAGTCCGCGGTGGGCTCCACCCCGGTGTAACCGGCGTCGGTCCGCTCCCAGGTTGCAGTCGCGGCCATGTAGTCCTCCTCGCCGGACCCTCCGGGGCGACCCGCCCGGAAGCTCCGCTAGCACCCCGGATCAAGCGCTCCGAGGTTTTCGCCTTATAATCGAAAACGTGCCATATCCTAACACCGCAAGTTGTGCGGACAAGAGCGACGCTGGTCACGAAGTGCTCGCCGGAGTCCTCCAGATCCGCGACGACGGGCTGCAGGTGCTGCTCTGGCAACGCGCCCGGGAACCGGACGTGCACCGCTGGTCACTGCCCGGCGGGCGGCTCGCGGCGACCGAGGACGTCGAGACCTCCATCCGCCGCCAGCTGGCCGAGAAGGTAGACGTGCACAAGCTGTCCCACGTCGAGCAGCTCTCGGTGTTCAGCAACCCGGACCGGGTGCCCGGCCGCCGGGTGGTCGCCACCGCGTTCCTCGGCCTGGTGCCCTCCGACATCGATCCCGAGGTGCCCGCCGACACCGCCTGGCACCCGGTCGACGCGCTGCCGCCGACGGCCTTCGACCACGAGCTGATCGTGCTCGCCGCGCAGGACCGGCTGCGCGCGAAGCTGTCCTACACCAACATCGGCTTCGCGCTGGCCCCGGCCGAGTTCACCGTCTCGGAGCTGCGCCGGATCTACTCCGCCGCGCTCGGCTACCAGGTCGCGGCGACGAACCTGCAGCGCGTGCTGTCGCGGCGGGGCGTGCTGGAACCCACCGGCCGGACGGTGCCCGCGGGCCCGGCCGGCGGCCGCCCGCCCGCGCTGTTCCAGTTCACCTGCCGGGACCTGCAGGTCACGGACCCCTTCGCGGTGTTCCGCCCGCCGGCGTGACGAGCGGAAGCCGACACGTCTAAAAGATCGTTTCGCAACTATCACCGCGACGCCGGAATCAGGCCCATCCAAGCCGCCGCGAGCGGCGCAGCCGCTTAGCCCACGTACGCAACCGGCACCGCCGCGGGTTCACGGCGCCCACCCCTCTGGGGTTCTCCCCGCGAGGACAGCCCCGACGTGGCGTATTGGACATACGTGATGTCGGGGATCCCACAGCGAGAAGACCGCAGCAACTCCCGCAGGGGGGCCGCCACCCGCGCCGCCACGCAAGACGAGTCTGGAAACGCTTCACCGTGGTGCCATCGGGTGATTCGGCACGTAGGTTTGGGGCGTGACTGACGTGCTGCCGTTGTTCCCGCTGGGCTCCGCGCTGCTGCCGGGCGGCCACCTGCCGCTGCACATCTTCGAGCCGCGCTACCGGCAGCTGGTCACCGACCTGGTCGGCGAGGAGCTGCCCGACCGCCGGTTCGGCGTGGTGGGCATCCGCCAGGGCTGGGAGGTCGGCGAGGACAACGTCGACTCGATGTACGACGTCGGCTGCTCGGCGCTGCTGGACCAGGTGCGGCAGCTGCCCGGCGGGCGCTACGACATCAGCGCCGCCGGCGAGCGGCGGTTCCGGCTGCTGCAGATCGACCGGACCGCGGCGCCGTACCTGATGGCCGAGGTCGAGTGGCTGCCGGACACCGCCCCGGAGCACGACTCGCCGGCCCGCCGCGAGCACCTGATCACCGCCGCCCGCTCGGCCCACCAGCGCTACCACGAAACCGGCCTGCGCGGCGGGCGGCGCGACGTGCCCACCGAGGACGCCGATGCCGCGGCGCTCTCCTACCTGCTGGCCGACGATTGCGTGCTGACCGTCGAGGACCGGCAGGAGCTGCTGGCCGAGACCGATCCGCTGGAGCGGCTGCGCAGCATCCGGCGGTTGCTGCTGCGGGAGGCCGAGTTCCTCCGCGAGCTCCGCGCGGTTCCGGCGCCGCTGACCGAATTCGCCCAACACGCCAGCGTCAACTGAGGTACTCGCGCGCCTCGCTAGGATCGCCGCATGTCATCACCTGGCAACTGGGGCTCCAACGAGTACGGGCAGTACGACCCGATCACCGGACAGCCCATCGCGGGCAATCCCGGCGGATCGGCGCCGCAACCCGGCGCGCAGTACCAGGGGTTCGGCACGTTCTCGCAACCCCAGCAGCCGCAGCAACAGCCGCAGCAGCCGCCGCAACAGCAGCCGGTCCATCCGGGCATGGCCGGCGGCTACCCGGTGCAACCGGCTCCGCCGGGCAAGAGCCGCGGGCCGCTGATCGCGGCGATCGCGCTCGCCTCGGTAGCCGTGATCGCCATCGTCACGACGATCGTCGTGCTCAGCACCTCCGGCGGCCCGTCGGTGGCGTCGCCGCCGCCCCCGGCCCGCACCAGCTCGCCCACCAAGCCGACCACCAGCGCACCGCCGCCCACTTCGGGGGTGGCCAACCCGAACCTGACGCCGGTGGTGGGCGGCTGGCAGGTGGCGACCGTGCCGAAGCGGGGCGCGGTCTACGACCTGCCGGCCGGCCAGGGCTGGAAGCTCGACCCCAACCCGGAGAACGTCCACGCCTTCGGCCCGCCCGACGACCCGGTGACGATGACCGGCGTCGCCGACTACATGGAAGGCTTCTGCCCCGGCGACGCCGGCAGCTTCCGGGCGACCACGGGCGTGAGCGCGCGCAAGGGCCCGGACGACACCACGGTGGCCAACGAGACGGCGCAGAAGCTCGCCGAACTCGCTTACGTCCGCGACGGCAACAAGCCCCTGGTCGTCCTCGGCCCGCCGGAGCAGGTGCAGCTCCCCGGCGGCCTCCCGGCCGTCCGGGTCACCGCCCGCGTCACGCTGATGGCGCCCGGCCCGTGCGACTCGAAGAACGCCGCGGTCAGCGTGCTCGCCACCAACAGCGACGGGCAGAGCTCGATGGTGTTCCTGGCCGTCGCCGATCAGGACGTGCCGGACGCGGTCCCGATCGACACGCTGAACAAGATGACCCAGTCCCTGCGCGCGATGCCGAAGTGATCGCTCAGCGCAGCCGGCGGCCGAGGTCGTCGAGGCCGTTCCAGGAGGCGGCGAGGCCGTAGCCGAGCGCGACGCCCATCGGCTGGAACAGCAGCACCCAGCCGCTGGCGACCTGCGGGGCCACCGTGATCAGGTCGCCCAGCTCCGCGTTCGGCGGCATCGCGTGGAGGCCCGCGGCGAACGAGGTGCCCATCTGCACGCCCAGCCACGACGCGATCAGCGCGCCGAGCACACCGGCGACGAGCAGCACCGGGCCGCGGCGCCCGCGCAGCAGCCACAGCACCGCGGCGGTCATCAGCCCGGCGGCGAAGGCGAGCAGGGCGAAGATCGCGATCGCGTCGAAGTCGTGGTAGCCCTCCACCAGCAGCGGGGTCAGCCTTCCCCGCTCGCCGAGCACGCTCTCCTGCGGCGGCGCCAGCCGCGACCACACCCAGCCGATCGGCAGGCCCAGCAGCGCGATCAGCGACACCGCGCTCACCGCGGGCAGCAGGTCGGCCTTGACCACCACGGGCGGCACCGGCGGGGCCAGTCGCGGCACCGGCACTTCCGCCGCGGCATCGGCCCTGGGCTCGATCCGCTCCGGGACGGCGCGCGTGCCGCCGGACTCCACCGGGCTGTCCGCCACCCGCCGACCTCCTCCTAGCGGCTATCACGACCGTTCTGCTGCGTCACCCTAGCGTTCCGCCGCGCCCTGCCAGCATCACCCGATGGCGGGGCGCAGGGCGCACATCAACTATTCTGCGCGAGCCCCCATGTCAGCTACGCCTAAGGACGCGCGAAGTGGCGGGAATCCTGCCGAGTCCGCTGTTGACCGGACCGAGCCCGATCGACGAACCTCGCCGAAATTCGGCCGTCCGGCTGCCGCTGCGCAGCACCGTCGTCGAGCTGCTGCTGGGCGCGTTCGTGGCGGCTGTGGTGAGCCTGGTGCTGCAGTTCGCCATCGCCAGGTTGAGCATCAGCGAGCCCAGCTTCGCGCCGGAGGCCCTCGCGGCCGTCAGCAGCGCGCTGGTGCTGGCAGTGCTGTTCCTGCTGCTGGCGTTCGGGCATCGCCGTTCGCCGTGGTGGGCGCGGGTGTTCGGCACCTGGGTGGCGCTGAGCGCGTTCAGCACGTTCGCGCTCGCGATCCCGTTGCAGGCCACCAGGTTCTACTACGGCGGGTCCTCCGTGGACAACGGATTCCGCCTGCAGTACATGACCCGGATGGCCACCACCCCGGGCCTGGCCGACCTCAACTACGCCGACACCTCCCCCTACTACCCGGGCGGCTGGTTCTGGCTGGGCGGCCGGTTCGCCAACCTCATCGGCTGGGAGGGCTGGGCGGCGTACAAGCCCTACGCGCTGGCCTGGGTGGCGGTGACCACCGTCGTCGCCTTCACGCTGTGGAGCGTCGTGGTGCGCCGCCGGCTCGCGCTGCTCGCGGCGGTGGTGACGGCGCTCGCTGGCATGCTGCACGGCATCGAGGAGCCCTACGCGTGGCCGTCGGCGGCGTGGCTGGCGCCGGTCGCGGTGCTGGCCTGGCACGCGCTGCGCCGCCAGGAGCGCGCTCCGCGGTGGGCGCTCGTCTGCATCGGCGGCTACGTCGGTTTCGCGGCGATCACCTACACCCTGCACTTCGCGTTCGCGGTCCTGATGGTCGTGCTGATGGCGGTGCTCATCGGCGCGTTCCGGGTGCACCAGGGGCAGCGGCTGTGGCCGACGGTGCGGCAGCTGTTCCTGCGGCTGCTGCCGATCGGCATCGTCAGCCTCGTCATCGCGCTGCTGGTCTGGTTGCCGTACCTGCTGTCCACGAACTTCCTGCTGGCCAACCCGCGCAGCGCGGCGCAGCACTACCTGCCCGAGGACGGCGCGTTCCTGCCGGTGCCGATGCTGGAGAGCACCGCGTTCGGGATGCTGTGCCTGGCCGGGCTGGTGTGGCTGCTGCTGCGGTGCCGCCGCAGCGAGGTCGCCGCCGCGATGCTGACCACCGTCCTCGCCGTCTACGGCTGGTTCGTGCTGTCGACGGTGGCGCTGATCGCCAAGACCACGCTGCTGGCGTTCCGGCTCAACGTGATCCTGGACGTGACGCTGGCCGTCGCGGGCGTCTTCGGCCTGCTGGAACTCGTCGGCTACCTGCGGCACAAGCTGGACGCCCGGTACGCGCTGCGGATCAGCATGGTCGCCACCGCGCTCGGGCTGCTCGGCGCGATCACCATCAACCAGGGCGCGATCGGGCTGGCGCTGCAGCCGTCCGTCGAACGCGCCTACGCGGACTACTACCCCACCGGCGACAACGCGATGGGGCAGCGCGATCCGCAGGAGCTCGGCTCGTGGACCCCCGCCGAGATCGCCGCGATCGCCGAGCTGACCGGCCGCAAGCCGGAGCACAACGTGCTGCTCACGACCGACTACAAGCTGATGTCCTTCAAGCCCTACTGGGGTTTCCAGCAGGAGACGCCGCACTACGCCAACCCGCTGGCGGACTACCAGGAGCGGGCCGCCGAGATCCACCGGTGGACGACCGCGAAGACCGCCGACGAGTTCCTCGGCATGCTGCGCGACAGCCGGTTCAAGACGCCCAACGTCTTCGTCCTGACCAACCCGGCGAGCCCCTACTCCACAGTGGAGCTCCCGGATGACGAGGCGGGCAAGCTGGTGCTGCAGCTGAAGGGCGACGCCTTCCCGCAGCTGCCGAACGTCCGGGACTACGACGTCTACTTCGACCCGGCGGTGTTCGACTCGCCCGCCTTCGCCAAGCGCGAGGTCGGTCCCTACACCATCATCGCGCTGCGCTGACCGGTGCTGCGGCGGATCTTGTAGTTCACCGCCGCCAGCGCCAGGGCGATCGACCACAGCGGCCAGAGGAACATCGGCAGCCAGACCAGCACGTGTTCGAGGCCGAACCCGGTTTCGGCGAACAGCATCGTCAGGATCACTTTGGACGCCGCGAGCACGAGCACGGACACGGTCAGCGCGGGCACGACGGCCAGGTCGACCGGGACCGGCCGCCCGGCGGCACCGGGGATCCAGCGCGGGAAGCGCTCGCCCCAGGGCCGGATCAGCCCCCAGGTGAGCGCCGCGCCGCCGGTCGCCGCCAGGGCCAGGCCGAGCCCGGCCAGCACCGCGTCGCGATCCATCGGCAGGTCGAAGCCCGGCACCTGCAGCGCCATCAGCACCCGCGTGGCGGCGTAGACCAGCGGCGCCTCCATGGCGATCTTGGTCCATCGCCGGGTCCGCGCGGCCGCCCGCTCCGGGTCCTGAGCTGCGGCGTTCTCCGTTGCCCGGCTCACCAGCACCCACAGCAGGCTCGCGGCGGCAGCGGCGATCCCGACCTGCACCAGCAGCGACGGCGAGAGGTAGATGCCGAGCCTGTCGGAGTGCCCGGTCAGGGCCGAGAACGCCATGAACGGCAGGTATCCGATGGCGGCCAGCACGCCGGAGTCCAGCAGCAGGGCCAGCGCGCCGACCGCGGCCACCCCGGCGATCCGGCTGCGCCCCCGCACCGCCGCGACGAGGGTGAGCGCGCCTACCGCGGCCAGCACCAGGTGCGCGGCGGGTTGCGGCAGGAACAGCAGCGATCGCCCGAAGCTGTCATCCGCCACGGCGAGCGGGTTGGGGTTTCCGGTCGCCCAGCACAGCAGCGAGATCGCGATCAGGGCCAGTCCGGTGATTCCGGCCAGGTAGACCGGGAAGCGGTGTCTTTCGCTTGTCATGCCCCGATGTTCGCCGGGAGCACCCCTCGCGGACCTCCTCCGCGACGACCCGACTTCCTCCTCCTCAGGGAGGAGGCGCGGTCACACCACGCCGTTCTCGTAGGCCCAGATCACCGCGTGCAGGCGGTCGCGGACCGCGAGCTTGCGCAGGATCGCGCCGACGTGGGTCTTCACCGTCGTCTCCGCCAGGTGCAGCTCGGCGCCGATCTCGGCGTTGGACGAGCCGCGCGCCAGCGAGATGAGCACGTCGCGTTCCCGGGCGGTCAGCGCCTCCCACTCCGGGCGGTGCCGGGGCGCCGCGCGGCGGGCGAGTTCCAGCAGGCTCCCGGTCGCGCGGGGCGAGACGATCGAATGTCCCTTGTGGACCGTCCGGACCGCTTCGACGACGTCCTCGCCCGGCGTGTCCTTGGTGAGGAATCCGCTGGCGCCGGCCCGCAGCGCGGCGAACAGGTTCTCGTCGAGGTCGAACGTGGTCAGGACCAGCACGCGGGTGCCGGGCACCTCGCCGGTGATCAGCCCGGTCGCGGCGATGCCGTCCAGGCCGGGCATCCGGATGTCCATCAGCACCACGTCCACCCGGCGGGCCCGGCACGCCTCGACGGCCTCCCGGCCCGTCGACGCCTCGGCCACGCACTCCAGGTCGTCGTGCAGGCCGATCACGGTGGTCAGCGCGGACCGGATGAGCTGCTGGTCGTCGGCGACGACGACTCGGATCGTCATCGCGCGGAATACCCGAACTCGGCCCGGACCTCGGTCCCGGCACCGGGCTCGCTGCGCACCACGAAATCGCCTCCGATCTGCCGCATCCGTTCGGCCATGCCGACGATGCCATAGCCGCCGCGCGCGGTGAGATCGGCCGCGGTGCCCGGCCCGTCGTCCGACACCGCCACCACGAGCCGGTCCGCGCCCCAGTCCAGGGCGACCCGGCAGGAGACCCCGGATCCGACGTGCTTGAGGGCGTTGGTGACCGATTCCTGGACGATCCGGTAGACGGCGTGGCGCTGCGCGGTGCTGATCTCGCGCGGGGTGCCGGTGCCGACCAGCTCGACGTCGGCGCCCGTGCCGCGGAACTTCTCGACCAGCTCGGCGAGATCGCCGCCGGTCTCGATGCTCTCGTCGCCGGCGCGCAGCACGCCGAGCATGCTGCGCATCTCCCCCATCGCCTCCCGGCCGACCTCCACCGCCGTGCCGATCATCGCCCGCGCCTTCTCCGGATCGCGGTCGAAGACCAGCCGCGCGGTGTCGGCCTGGGCGAGCACGACGGCCAGCGAATGCGCGGCCACGTCGTGGATCTCCCGGGCGATCAGCCGGCGCTCGGCGGCGATGGCGTCGCGCACCTGCTGCTCGCGCAGCAGCTCCGCCTGCGCCGCGCGCTCTTCCAGCGAGCGCACGTAAGCGACCCTGATCCGCCGGTACCGGCCGAGCGCCCAGGCCGCGAGCACCGATCCGACCGCCCCGGCCCCCAGGCCGACGACGGCGGGCCAGTCGATCGCGGGCTCCGGGTAGCCGAAAAGCACCCGCGCCACGACGATCGCGGCGCCGAGCAAGCCGCACAGCACCGGCAGCGCGGACCGCTCGGCGTACGCGACGACCGAGTACAGCAGCACCGGGTAAATCAGCGAGAACGGCAGCAGCACCGGCGAGACGTCGCCGGGGATGTCCGGCAGCGCGACCAGCACCATCATCGCGACCGAGCCCGCAACGAACGCCCCGGTCGGCCGCACCCGGCGGAAGGCCAGGCTCGCGGAGAGCCAGACCGAAACCGCGAGGAGCGCCGCCGACAGCAGCGGATCGGCGCCGCGCACGGCGGTCAGCGACGTGCCGCCGGCCAATGCGAGGACGAGCACCGCCACCACGCCGTCGGCCACCAGCGGTCGGCCCGGCCACGAGATCCGCATCGGACCAAGGTAGCCGCGCCACCCGGCCCGGAACCTCCTCCTCGAGGAGGAGATCGTCCCACGCCCGCGTGACCGCAATTTCCATTGAAATCGAATGTCCAATTTCCATTGAAATTGCGGACCCTCAACCTCGGACCGGCACCTCCACCGCGTGTGGTCGCAGTTTCAATTGAAACTGGAAGTCCGATTTCAGCCGGTGGGCCGCAGTTTCAATTGAAACTGCGGCCCACCCATCTCGGATCAGCGGGTTCCGGGGTGGACCGGGAGGCTGCGGAGGCCGTGGATCAGGCTGCTGAAGCGCCACTGGGCATCCTCCACCGAGCCGACCGGCCGGAGGTTCGGGAAGCGCTCGACGAGGTGCCGGATCGCGATCTGCGCCTCCAGGCGGGCCAGCTGCGCGCCCAGGCAGAAGTGGATGCCGTGGCCGAAGGCCAGGTGGCCGTGCGCGTCGCGCTCGATGTCGAAGCGCTCCGGCTCGGCGAAGCGCTCCGGGTCGTTGTTCGCCGAGGCCAGCCCCACCCAGACGATCTCGCCCGCCGGGATCTCCACGCCGCCGACCTCGACCGCCTCGGCAGTGTGCCGGAACGTCCCGTGGATCACCGGGCCGTCGAAGCGCAGCATCTCCTCGACGGCGGCGGGCACCAGCCCCGGATCCGCCACCAGCGCCGCCCACTGATCGGGGTTGCGCAGCAACGCCAGTACGCCGTTGCCGATCAGGTTCACCGTCGTCTCGTGCCCGGCGAGCAGCAGCAGGAACACCATCGAGATCAGTTCATGCTTGCTGAGCCGATCCTCGTCCTCGGTGGCCTCGATGAGCCCGGTGAGCAGGTCGTCGGCCGGTTCGCGGCGCTTGATCTCGATGAGCTCGATCAGGTACTTGGCCATCGCCTCGGCGGCCTGCTTGGCCGACTCGTGGTCCGAGGCGTCCACCAGGGTGTTGGTCCAGGCCCGGAAGTCGTCCCGGCGGGTCTCATCCACTCCGAGCAGCTCGGAGATCACCTGCATCGGCAGCGGGAACGCGAACGCGTCCAGCAGGTCCACTTCGGACTCATCGGCCATCGCGTCCAGCAGTCCCGCGCTGATCTCCTCGACGCGCGGGCGCATGGCCTCCACCCGGCGCGCGGTGAACGCCTTGACCACCAGCTTGCGCAGCCGGGTGTGGTCCGGCGGGTCCATGTTGAGCATGTGCTCGGCCATTTCGCTGGCGAACTCCCGGCGGGCTGCCTCCGGCGGCAGCTTCTCGTTGATCACCAGCTTGAGCCGGGTGACGTCCTTGCTGAGCCGGGAGTCCGCCAACGCGGCGCGTGCGTCGTCGTAGCGGGTGATCACCCAGACTTCCAAGCCGTCCCTGGTGACCATCCGCTGCACCGGGGTGGTGACCCGCAGCTTGTCGTACCGGGCGTGCAGGTTCTGCACGAACTCGTGGTCGAAGACGGGAAGATCGGTGTGCGCCTCGGTGGTGGACATCGGATTCCTTCGTACTAGGCAATCGTTGACCCTGAAATCCAGTGAACTCCTTTCACGTCCGGCTGTCACACCGATCTGAGAGCCCGCTCAGCTATGCGCGTTCGGCCGCGCGCCGCCGCCGCCGAACGGCGCAACACCCGTGGCGGAAAGCGTTCTTCGACCGATTCGTCACCTCGCCGCTTCGCTGCGGATTGCGTCGGTGACGTGCTCCCGGAACCGCCGCGCGGCCGCGGAGAGGTAGGCATCCCGGCGCCACACGAACGACAGGGTGCGGTGGCAATCGGGCGAATCGACGCGCAGGAGCGCCAGCGGCGCCACGTCGTGGTGGCCGGCCATCTCCGGGACGAAGCCGACGCCGAGCCCCATGCTGATCAGGAATGCCGTCCCGCCCGGTTCGTTGCCCTCGCAGGCGATCGACAGCTGTTGCCCCGCGGCGGCGAACAACCGCTCCGCCAGCACTCGCGGCCAGTAGCCGTGGTCGGTGGTGATGAACGGCTCGCCCGCGAGTTCCTCGATGCCGACGCTCTCCCGGGACGCCAAGCGGTGTCCGGCCGGGACCGCGAGCAGCACCTCCTCGCGCAGCACCTCGGCCACCTCCAGCGCCGGGTCGTCCACCGGCTGCGACGACAGGCAGAGGTCCACCTCGCCGTGGCGCAGCCGTTGCAGCATCACCTCCGCCGGCGCCTGGTAGAGCCGCACGTCGACGCCCGGGTGCTCGGCGCGGAAGCCGACCAGCGCGGAGACGACCGTGTACATCGTTTCGGAGGCGACCACGATGCTGCCGTGCGCCAGCCCGGCCGCGTCGGCGAGCTCCTGCCTGCCGTCGTCGAGCTCCCCCAGCGCCCGGTCGACCCTCCGCAGGAACGCCGCGCCGAAGCGGTTCAGCCTGATGTGGCGCCCCTGCCGGTCGAACAGCGGGACGCCGAGCTCGGTCTCCAGCCGCGCGATGGTGCGGCTCAGCGACGGCTGGGAGACCCGCAGCTCCACCGCGGCCCGGCTGATGTGTTCGTGGCGCGCGACGGCCTGGAAGTAGCGCAGCGGCAGCAGGTCCATCAGATCATCATGCCTCATGGGACATGAGTACATAGCGAAATTGGCCTTGGAAGGCATCGAAGAACGCCATTAACGTCGCAATCGCTCCGAGAATCCCGACCATTCAGGAAGAACGCGATGGGACCGTCCACTTCGGCCGAACCGGCCGCACCTGCCCGAGACCGGACCCGTCCGGCGTTGTTCGCGCTCCGCCTCGTCGCGGCGGCCCACGCGGTGGCCATCTTCGGGCAACCGGTGTTCGCGGGCGTTTTCCTCAGCGGCGACTACGACATGCTGCACAACCACGCCGTCGGCGCCGACGTCGTCTTCTACCTCGCCCTGGTGCAGCTGGTCGCCGCGATCGTGCTGTGGGCGCTGCGCGGCGCGCGCTGGCCGAGCGCGGTGGCCCTGCTGATCGTCCTCGGCGAAACGGTCCAGTACTTCGCCGGCCTGAACGGCGCGCTCGACCTGCACTTCCCGCTGGGCGTCGCGCTGATCGTCCTGACCGTCACCTCGCTGATCGCGCTCCTGCGGCCGAGCACCCTGGGCCTTCCGAAGGTGACCCGATGAGCGGCCGGTTGGGACGCCGCCGGTTCCTCGGCCTCACCGGCGGCGCCGGGCTGGTGCTGGCCGCCGGGCTGGGCGGCCCCCAGCTGCTGGCGCAGCGCACCTCGACCGGCGCGATCCTGCGCAGCGCCATCCGGCCGCCCGCCCCGTTCCAGCTGCCGCTGCGCCTGCCGCCGGTGCTCGAACCCGTTGCGCGGGACGGGAAAGCCGATCACTACGAGATCACCGCCCGGGAGGCGGCGGCGGAGATCCTGCCCGGCGTGCGCACGCCGATCTGGGGCTACGAAGGCATCTTCCCCGGCCCGACCATCGAATCCCGGCGCGGTCGCCCCGCGATCGTCCGGCACCGCAACGACCTTCCGGTGCCGACCGTCGTGCACCTGCACGGCGGGCACACCCCGCCGGAGTCCGACGGCTACCCCACCGACCTGATCCTGCCCGCCCGGGGCTGGTCCGGCGGCCACCACTCGATGCACGACCCGGCGGCCGTGATCACCGAAGGCACGCGCGACTACACGTTCCCGCTCGACCAGCGCGCGGCGCTGCTCTGGTACCACGACCACCGGATGGACTTCACCGGCCCGGCGGTGTACCGCGGGCTGGCCGGGTTGCACATCGTGCGCGACGACGAGGAGGACGCCCTCCCGCTGCCGCGCGGCGAGCGCGAGATCCCGTTGCTGATCACCGACCGGGCGTTCGCCGCGGACGGCTCCTTCGACTACCCGTCGCTCGACCCGTCGCTGACCCGGGTGCCCGGCGTGACCGACCCCTACCTGGCCGGCGTGCTCGGCGACGTCATCCTGGTCAACGGCGTGCCGTGGCCGGTCCACGAGGTGTCGGCGACGCGGCACCGGCTGCGCCTGCTCAACGCCTCCAACGCCCGCCGCTACGAACTCGCGCTGGACCCGCCGCCCCCGGACGGCCCGGCGTTCGTGCAGATCGGATCCGACGGCGGCCTGCTCGAATCCCCGCGCGAGCACGGCAGCATCACGCTCGCGTCCGCCGAACGCGTCGACGCGATCGTCGACTTCGGGCGCTACCCGGTCGGCACCGAGGTCACCCTCGTCAACCGGCTGGGCGCCGGCTCGACGGCGCAGGTGATGCGGTTCCGCGTGGCGCGGCGGGAACGCGACGACACCGCCATCCCGGCACGACTGTCCGAAGTGGAGCCGCTGCGCCGCGAACAGGCCGTGGTGACGAGGGATTTCTCCTTCCGCAGCGGGCGGCACGGCGACCGGCACGGCTGGCTGATCGGCGGCCGCCCGTTCGACACCGGCTACGTGGCGGCCCGGCCGCGGCTCGGCGACGTGGAGATCTGGCGCTTCGTCACCGACCTGCACCACCCGATCCACCTGCACCTGGTGAACTTCCAGGTCCTCTCCCGCGGCGGCCGCGCGCCCGGCCCGCTGGACGGCGGCTGGAAGGACACCGTCGACCTGGGCCCGGGCGAGGCGGTGGAGGTCATCGCCCGCTTCGACGGCTACCGGGGCCGCTACGTCTTCCACTGCCACAACGCGGAGCACGAGGACATGGGCATGATGGCGACCTTCGAAACCGTGTGACCGGCGCCCCCGATCGGCGGCGCCGCCCGGGAGGTCAGCCGTCGGTGGGCAGGCGGGCCTCGCCGAGGCGGTTGCGGTCCCGGCCGATCCAGTAGCGGCGCAGGACGTCCAGGACGACCGAGACCTCGACGGACCGGATGCCCCGCAGTTGCGCCAGGTCGCCGGAGAGGAAGTCCGCCAGGTGCTCCTCGTCCCGGAAGACGCCCTGGTGGATGACCGTCGCGTTGCCCGCGACCATCGACACGTAGCGGGCGGAGGGATGGCCGCCCAGGGCCCGCCCGACCTCGTCGGTGGAGCCCGGTTCGGTGGTCAGCGAGAGCACCACCTCCAGGTGGAAGCCCAGCAGGGCGGGCTCCACCTCGACGCGCGGCCGGACGACCTGCCGCTCCAGCAACCCGGCGATCAGCCGGTGCGCGGTGGACTGGCTGACGCCCAGGTCGCGCGCCAGCTCGCTGGACGTCAGCCGCGCGTCGGCGTGCAGCAACCGGGCCGCCCGGCGCTCGTGCTCGGAAAACCCTTGGGCCGCAGGCCCTTCGGGCTGCTCGATGCGGTGCGGGGCGAGCACGGCGCGCTGGTCGTCGTCGAGCTGGCGCACCCGCCACGCGTCGGCCCGCCCGAAGGGCCGCAGCACCAGGTCCGACTGCGTGGCGACCACCCCGGCCAGGCCCGGGATGCGCCGCGTCAGCAGGTCCTTCACCGCGTCCCGGCGCGCCGGGTGGACCGTGCAGTACACGTCCGCTCGCCCGGTCGTCATGGCGACGTACTGCGCTTCGGGGAGTTCGGCGACGCGGTGGGCGACGTTCTGCAGCTGCCCGGCCTCGGTGGTGATCCAGACGTGCCGGGGATGGGTGTCGGAGAACAGCCGCCAGTCGAGCTGCCCGATCACGCGCAACAGGCGGTCGCCGTGCAGGCGCTGCAATCGCCGCCCGACGGTGCTGGGGGAACTGCCCAGCGCCTCGGCCAGCGCGTTGATGGGCGCCCTAGGCGCCTCCTGCAACGCGGCGACCAGGTTCAGATCGAGCTCGTCCAGCACGGCATCTCCGCCCACATCGTCGATACTAATCCCACATGTTCCCGTTGGATGAATAGATGCACCATCTCGATCGCCACTATTGACAGTTCACGTCATGTCCGATTTGAATGTCGCCCTATCGGAGCAACGACGTGATCGACCGCACCGGGTTAGGAGCTGCAAGGTGACCACCACCGGGGACGCGCGGAGCACGCGCTCGATGTCCTTGCTGCTGCGCTTCCTGCAGGGCGTCGAACGCCTGGGGAACAAGCTGCCGCACCCGTTCTGGCTGTTCACCATGATGGCTGGCCTCGTCATCGCGCTCAGCGCGGTGCTCAGCGCCATCGGCGTCTCCGCGGTGTCCCCCGTGGACGGCAAGACGATCCAGGTGAAGAGCCTGCTGTCGGCCGAAGGCGTGCAGGCGATCATCGGCGACGCGGTCGACAACTTCGCGGCCTTCCCGCCGCTGGCGCTGATCATCGTGGTGATGCTGGGCGTTTCCGTCGCCGAGCACAGCGGCCTGCTCAGCGCGATGCTGCGCGGCAGCGTCACCCGCGTCCCGGCCAAGTACCTGACCTTCGTCGTGGCGCTGGTCGGGATCAGCGGCAGCGTGGCCTCCGACGCCGCCTACGTGGTGCTGATCCCGCTGGGCGCGATGGTGTTCAAGGCCGTCGGCCGGAGCCCGGTCCTCGGCCTGGTGGTGGCGTTCGGTTCGATCTCGGCCGGCTACAACGCCTCGCTGCTGCTGACACCCACCGACGCGATCCTGGCCGGGCTGACCACCACCGCCGCCCACCTCATCGACCCGAACTACACCGTCACGCCGCTGGCCAACTACTACTTCTCGATCGGCTCGGCGATCTTCCTCGCGTTCGTGATCACCCTGATCACGGAGCTCGTGCTCACCAAGCGCACCGCCGGGATGACCACCGACGGCGACGGCGCCCCGGACCAGCAGCTCGGCGAGATGCGGCTGACCGCCGCCGAGCGCCGGGGCCTGCGCAACGCCGGGCTGACCCTGCTGGCCCTCGTCGCGGTGCTGGTGGCGGTGCTGGTGCCCAGCGGCTCGCCGTTCCGCGGCGAGGACGGCGACGTCCTCGGCTCGCCGATCATCACCGGGGTCGCCTACGTCCTGGGCTTCGCCTTCCTGCTCACCGGCGCGGTCTACGGCCGCAGCACCGGATCGATCGGCCGCGCCGCCGAGATCCCCGGCGCGATGGCCAAGGGCGTGGTCGACCTGGCGCCCGTGGTGGTGCTGTTCTTCGCCGCCTCCCAGTTCCTGGCCTACTTCAAGTGGACGCACATCGGCGAGATCATCGCCATCCACGGCGCGGCGCTGCTGCAGGCGGCGAACGTGCACCCGCTCGTCCTGTTCCTCGGCCTAATCGCGCTGGTCACCTGCATCAACCTGGTGATCACCAGCGGCTCGGCGCAGTGGGCGCTGGTCGGCCCGATCCTGGTGCCGATGTTCATGCTGCTCAACGTGTCGCCGGAGACGACGCAGGCGGTGTACCGGATCGCGGACTCGGCGACGAACCTGATCAGCCCGATGAGCCCGTACTTCGCGATGGCGCTCGGCCTCCTGCAGCGGCACCGCAAGGAGGCCGGGATCGGCACGCTCATGTCGCTGACCATCCCGATCTCCTTCGCGGTGCTGGTCAGCTGGACCCTGTTCTTCATCGCGTGGTGGGCGCTCGGCGTGCCGCTGGGTCCGGGCGCCCCGGTGCGATGAACACGCAAGCACGAGCAGAGAGGTGACGACGAGTGAGCAGTGCGACGGCATTGACCGGTGCGGCGGAGCGCGACCTTCCCGAGGTGATCGCCGACCTTCGTCGGCTGGTCGAGCACGAGACCCCCAGCAACGACAAGGCCGCGCTGGACGCCGGGCTCGCCGACATCGCGGACTGGCTCGCCGAGCGGCTGGGCGAGCCGGCCGCGCGGACCCGGCACGACTGCGGCGACCGCGGTGACGTCCTCGACATCACCTTTCCCGGCACCGCGGCCGGAACCGTCCTGCTGCTGTGCCACTACGACACGGTGTGGCCGATCGGGACCCTGGCGGACTGGCCGTTCACCGTCGAGGGCGACCGGATCACCGCGCCGGGCTGCCTGGACATGAAGCTCGGCATCGTCCACGGCGTGTGGGCGCTGCGCCTGCTGCGCGAGCTGGAGATCCCGCACCCGGCGGTGCGGTTCCTGCTCACCGGCGACGAGGAGATCGGCAGCATCGCGTCCCGCCCGCACATCGAGCGGGCCTGCGCCGAGGCCACCGCGACCCTGGTGCTGGAGCCCAGCCGGGAGGGCATGGCCAAGGTCCGCCGCAAGGGCCTGGGCATGTTCGACCTGACGGTCTCCGGCGTCGAAGCGCACGCCGGGCTCGATCCGACGGCCGGCGCGAGCGCGATCCACGCCATCACCGAGCTCGTCCCGCAGATCACCGCCCTGGCGGCGCCGGAGCGCGGCACCACCATCAACATCGGCCTGATCACCGGCGGCACCGGCCGCAACGTGGTGGCCGGCCGGGCGACCTGCGAGATCGACATCCGCATCCAGGACCCGGCCGAGACGGCCCGGATCGACGCGGGTTTCGCCGCGCTGGCGGTCACCGACGACCGGATCAAGTTCGACATCACCGGCGACTGGAACCGGCCGCCGATGAACCCGAACCCACCGTCGGAGCGGCTGTTCGACGCCGCCCGCGCCGCCGCGCAGGACATCGGCCGGGACCTGGAGGGCACCGCCGTGGGCGGGGTGAGCGACGCGAACTTCGTGTCAGCGCTGGGAAAGCCGGTCCTCGACGGCCTCGGCGCGGTCGGCGCCGGGCCGCACTCCCGCGACGAGCACGTGATCCCGCGCGAGTCCCCCGGCCAGATCGCCATGCTCGCGGGCCTGATCGGCCGCCTCCGCGACAGCTGAACCCCGGACCCGTGCGTGCTTCGTGCTGCTACAGCAACACGAAGCACGCACGGGCGTGCCCAAACCGGACCAACGCCGCTCCAGCACCAGGCAAGATCACCGCGTGGATCCAGAAGAAGTCCTCCGCTGCCTGGCCGAAGCCGACGCCGGCCGGCTCCGCCCCGAACTCTGCAACGGGCACTACGTGCTCGTGGAGTACACCGGCGAACACGACCACACCCCGTTCGACGAAGACGAGCTCGACGACGAATTCGACGATTTCGAGGACGACGAGGACGAGGACGAGCTCGAATACGCCGTCGGCATGGCGGTGGGCGACGCCTCGTCGATGTACGAAGCGCTGGACCTGCTGGCGAACCGCATCGACGATGTGGAAGATCCCGAGGAGCACGACCAGACCGAGTACCGCCATCCCGAGGCGGGCGTGGTCGAGTCCCCCGGGCGGCGACTCGTCGCGCGCCTGCTCGACGGCGATTTCGGCGCGATGGGAGTCGTGACGACCGGGTTCTGGAACGATCCTTACCTCGGCCGGGCGCTGATCCGGTTCAACGGCGCGCGCTTCGCCTTCCTCACCAGCGCGGCCCCGCCCCACCAGGAGCTGGCGTACGCCATCGTCGAGCTCCAGCCGACCGGTACCCCGACCGAACAGGACCGCACGCTCGTCGACGCGTGCCGCCGCGGGGATGTGGACGCCATCGCAGCGGCGATCTCAGCAGGCGCGAACGTCAACGCGCCGGACGAACGCGGCATGGCGCCGCTCCACGTCGCCGTGGCGCACCGGAAGCCGGCCGCCGTCGCAGCGCTGCTCGCGGCCGGAGCGCGCACCGATCTCCAGGCCGAGTACGGCAACGCTCCGCACTTCGCGGCGCTGGACGGCAACCAGCGGGTCAAGCCGTGCGCCGCGCAGATCGATGACGACGACCACCGGCAGATCCTGCGGGCGCTCGTCGAGGCGGGAGCCCCGGTGAACGCGACCTCGCTCACGGGCGCGACGATGCTCGACCTGGCGATCAGGAGCCTGCCCTACCCGGAGGGCGACGTGCGCTTCCTCGTCGGCCGCGGAGCGCACAGCGGCGAGCTGGACGGCCAGCCCCTCCACGAGCTGCTCGAAGACCTGCCCTACCAGTCCGCCCGCGCACTGCGGGTCCGGATGAACGAGGTGCGCTTCCTCCTGGAATCGGGGGCGGAGAAGGAGCACGCGCTCAGCGCGCTCATCGGCGACACCGGGTACTACGAGCACGAAGTGCCCGCCGAGACGCTCCTCGAACTGGTCGAGGTGCTGCTGGACCACGGAGCCGAGGACTCCCCTGCGGAGGACAGGAGCACCGCGCTGGAGAACGCCGAGTCCTGGGTCGAACACGGCCTCCCCAACTACCAACCCGTGGTGGACCGGCTACGCGCCGCCCGGTGACACCGGCGCCCTCGGGTCCACTGTGGACCCGAGGGTGCCGCGGCATCAGTACGCCTCGAAGCAGCCCGCGCCGAGCAGGCCCTTCAGCTCGCCCTGCAGACCGGTCTCGGTGGACACGAAGTAGTCGCTGGACAACGCCAGGCGGGTCGTGCCGCGCGGGCTCTGCAGCTTCAGCTGCACCGGCGTGGTGCCCGAGTGCGCCTGCAGCGTCCGCTTCAGCTCCGCCACCAGCGACTGGTCGACCCGGCCCACCGGCACCTTGATCACGAACGCCGGGTCGGTGCCCGGGTCGGTCTCCGCCGCCGAGATGTCCACCGGCACCGCATCCGAGGCGAACACGCTGATCGTGCCCTCCCGCTCGTTGATGCGGCCCTTGACCGCCAGCGCGGTGTCCTCCACCAGGCAGTCGGAGTACATCTCGTAGGACTTCGGGAAGAACAGCACCTCCACGCTGGCGTCCAGGTCCTCCAGCGTGACGATCGCCCACGGGTGCCCGTTCTTGTTGATGCGGCGCTGGATGCCCGAGATCATGCCGGCGATCTTCAGCTGCTCCTTGCCGCCGCCGAACTCCCGCTCGCCGCCGACCAGGTCGGCGATCCCGGTGTCCTGGTAGGGCGCGAGCAGCCGCTCCGCCCCGTCCAGCGGGTGCGCCGAGACGTACAGGCCCAGCATCTCCCGCTCGTAGGACAGCAGCTGCTTGCGCGGCCACTCCTCCGGGGTGAACACCAGGTGCGCCAGCGGCGAGGCGTCCGCGCTGTCCTCCGAGGAGTCCGCGCCGAACAGGTCGAACTGGCCCATCGCCTGCTGCCGCTTCAGCCCGATCACCGCGTCCACCGCGGCCTCGTGGTGCTGCACCAGCGACATCCGGCTGTGCCCCAGCGAGTCGAACGCGCCCGCCTTGATCAGCGACTCGATGACCCGCTTGTTGCAGGCCAGGATCTCCGACTTGTCCAGGAAGTCGGTGAACGACGTGTAGCGGCCCTTCTCCTCGCGGGACTTGACGATCGACGCCACCACGTTGGACCCGACGTTGCGGATCGCACTCATCCCGAAGCGGATGTCGGAGCCGACCGCGGCAAAGGTGTCCTTCGAGTCGTTGACGTCCGGCGACAGGACCTTGACGCCCATCCGGCGGCATTCGGCGAGGTAGATCGCCATCTTGTCCTTGTTGTCGCCGTTGGAGGTCAGCAGCCCGGCCATGTACTCGGCCGGGTAGTTGGCCTTCAGGTACGCCGTCCAGTACGCCACCAGGGCATAACCGGCCGCGTGCGACTTGTTGAACGCGTAGCCGGCGAACGGCAGCACCGTCTCCCAGAGCTTGGTGATGGCCTCGTCGCGGTAGCCGTTCGCCTGCATGCCGGCCTGGAAACCCTCGAATTCCTGGTCCAGGACCGACTTCTTCTTCTTGCCCATCGCGCGGCGCAGGATGTCCGCTCGGCCGAGGCTGTAGCCCGCCACCTTCTGCGCGATCGCCATGATCTGCTCTTGGTAGACGATCAGGCCGTAGGTCTCGTCGAGGATGTCGCGCAGATCCTCTTCGAGATCGGGGTGGATCGGCTCGATCTCCTTGCGGCCGTTCTTGCGGTCCGCGTAGTCGAGGTGCGCGTTGACGTCCATCGGGCCCGGCCGGTACAGCGCGTTGGCCGCCACCAGGTCGCCGAACTCGGTCGGCTGCAGGCGTTTGAGCAGCTCCCGCATGCCGCCACCTTCGAATTGGAACACTCCCAGGCTTTCCCCGCGGGCGAGCATCTCGTAGGTGGTCTTGTCGTCCAGCCCCAGATTGGACAGGTCGATGTCGCGGTCGTGGTTCTCCTTCACCATCCGCAGCGAGTCACCGAGGATCGTGAGGTTCGACAGGCCCAGGAAGTCCATCTTCAGCAGGCCGATGGCCTCGCACGAGGGGTAGTCCCAGCCGGTGATGATCGAGCCGTCGTCGCGCGCCCACAGCGGCACCGTGCCCAGCAGCGGCTGCGAGGAGAGGATCACCGCGCAGGCGTGCACGCCGGCGTTGCGGATCAGGCCCTCCAGGCCGCGCGCGGTGTCGAAGATCTGCGACACCGACGGATCGGTCTCGATCAGGCTGCGGACCTCGGCGGCCTCGGCGTAGCGCTCGTGCTGCGGGTCGACGATGCCCGACAGCGGGATGTCCTTGGCCGCGATCGGCGGCGGCAGCGCCTTGGAGATCCTGTCCGCGATGGCGAACCCGGGCTGGCCGTGGTGCACCCGCGCGGAGTCCTTGATCGCCGCCTTCGTCTTGATCTTGCCGAAGGTGATGACCTGCGCCACCTTGTCGCGGCCGTACTTGTTGATCGCGTACTGCAGCACCTCGTCGCGGCGGCGGTCGTCGAAGTCGAGGTCGATGTCCGGCGGGGAGTCGCGCTCCGGGTTCAGGAACCGCTCGAAGATCAGCCCGTGCTCCAGCGGGTCCAGGTTCGTGATGTGCAGGATGTAGGCCAGCAGCGAACCGGCCGCCGAGCCACGGCCCGGCCCGACGTGGATGCCCTGCGACTTGGCCCACCGCGTGAGGTCGCCCACGACCAGGAAGTACGCGCAGTAGCCCTTGGTGTCGAGCACGTCCAGCTCGACCTTGATCCGGTCCAGGCACTCCTGCGTCGGCCCGTCCGGGTACCGCGTCGGCAGGTACTGCTCGACCTCGGCCTCCAGCAGCTCGCGCTCGCTCCGGCCGGTGCCGTCGGTGACGCGCGGCATCCGGTCCTGGAAGGACCAGACGTCCTCGTAGGACTCGACCATCTCCGCGATCAGCAGCGTGCTGTCCGCCGCGCCCGGGACCTCCTTGTCCCAGTACTCCCGCATCTCGGCCGCGGACTTCAGGTAGTAACCATCACCGTCGAACTTGAACCGCGACTCATCGCTGAGCGTCTTGCCCGACTGCACGCACAGCAACGCGCCGTGCGACTCGGCCTGGTCGACCGTGACGTAGTGGCTGTCGTTGGTCGCCAGCGGCGGGATGCCCAGCTTCTTGGAGATCTCCAGCAGACCCTGGCGCACCGACCGCTCGATCGGCAGCCCGTGGTCCATCAGCTCCAGGAAGAAGTAGTCCTTGCCGAAGATCTCCTGGTACTCCGCCGCCGCCCGCAGCGCCTCGTCGAACTGCCGCAGCCGCAGCCGGGTCTGCACCTCGCCGGACGGGCAACCCGTCGTGGCGATGATGCCCTCGGAGAACTCCGAGATCAGCTCCTTGTCCATCCGCGGCTTGCGGTACATGCCCTCGAAGCTCGCGCGGCTGGACAGCGTGAACAGGTTGCGCAGGCCGGTCGCGTTGCGCGCCACCATCGTCATGTGCGTGTAGGCACCCGCACCCGAGACGTCACCGCCCTCACCGAACTCGTCGGTGCCGCGCTGCTTGGCCTCGCCCCAGAACACCGGCTTCTTGTGGAACCGGCTGCCGGGCGCGAGGTACGCCTCGATCCCGATGATCGGCTTGATGCCGGTCTTGCGCGCCTGCTGGTAGAACTCGTCCGCGCCGAACATGTTGCCGTGGTCGGTCATCCCCACCGCGGGCATGCCCAACCGCTCGGCTTCGGCGAACAACGCCCCCACCTTCGCCGCACCGTCGAGCATCGAGTACTCGGTGTGCACATGGAGGTGAACGAAGGGGTCGACAGGCACGGGAAAGTCCTCCTTCGGCGGGCTTCGGGGAGAGGTGCCAGCCTAACTCCCGGCCCCGACTCGGCCGGAGATTCCCCCGGCGTTGCGCGGTGTTTCCACGCGGGCGGGGTGTGAGCCGCCCCGCTGCCCGGCCGCCCGGTCGCGAAGTCCGGATCAAAAGCACATGCCGTTTACGCTTGGGTCGGGGTGAGCGGGTAGCGTGGCACGACGTGGCTGGCCCTGATCCCGTGGACGTGCGTCTGCTGAGCGTCGTCGCCGAGATGGGCCGTGCGGCGGTTCCCGAGATCGCCGGTCGGCTCGGCATGGACGTGCGCGACGTCGCCGCACGCCTTGCTGCCCTCTCCACGACCGGCCTGCCGCTGATCGTCGGCGTCGAGTGCGACCCCCAGGCCATCCGCAACGCGGTCGCGGCCGCCCAGCACTGGGCCGCGCAGCAGAACATGGCCAGCGGGCCGTACCAGGTGCAGGGGCAGGCCAGCGGCGGCCACCAGGTGCAGCCGTCCGGCTCCTACCCGCAGCCCAGCGGCGGCTACCCGATGCCCACCGGCGGCTACCCGGCGCCGTACGGCGGCCCGAGCGGGCCGCAGCCGTTCGTCCCGGCCGGCCCGCCGGCGACGTCCTTCCAGCAGCAGCCCGCGCCGCCGAACCCGATGAACGTGTGGGGGCCGCCGGGATCGGCCGCCTGGGCCCGCGGCGACCAGCAGTGGCCGGGCGCCCAGGCCGCGCCGCAGCAGCAGCCGGTGCGCACCGGCAAGGTCGGCAGCAAGCTCGACGTCGAGGGCCTGGAGGGCGAGCGGATCACGATCCTGCTCGTGGAGGTCGTGGACCCGGCCGACTTCCTGTTCACCGCGGCCGGCTACGAGCTGCAGGACGGCGAGCGCGCGGTCGTCGTGCACACCGAGCTGACCAACCGCGGGGCGACGCCGTTCGCCTCGCTGCCCGACCTGTACCTGGAGCTGATCACCGAGGACGGCGGGGCGGTGTCGAAGGCGCCGGTGTCGCTGTCCTCCCGCCCACCGCACCGCATCGGCGTGCAGCCGGGCGAAACCGCGGGCGGCCACACGGTGTACGTGCTGCCGGAGAACACGGAGCTCACCAAGGTCCGCTGGACGCCCCGCCCCGGCGACGAACAGCGCACCCTCATGTGGGACATCACCGACCTCTGAGCTCCTCGCCGCGTTCCCGGTCGGCGGGGCCGCAAATCTGGTGAATGCCAGAACTCCCGCCCACCAGTACGTCTGTCCTAGTGATCTGCCGGGGCGAACGGGCGGGTGGTCTTGCGGTTTGCGCCGCGGTGTGACGAGCTGGAGTCATGACCTCTCCGGAGAGCGGTCGCACCAGCGTCGGTGTGCCGCGCGAGACGGTGCCCGGGGAACGCCGGGTCGCGCTCGTCCCGGGCGTGGTGGAGCGGTTGTGCGCGCAGGGCCTCGCCGTCGTGGTCGAGGCCGGTGCCGGGCAGGCCGCGCTGATCCCGGACGAGGCGTTCGCCAAGGCGGGCGCGAGCATCGGCGATCCGTGGTCCGCCGACGTCGTGGTCAAGGTGAACGCGCCGACCGAGGCGGAGATCACCCGGCTGTCGCCCGGGTCGGCGCTGATCGGGTTCCTGGCGCCGCTGACCGATCCGGACATCGCCGACCGGCTGCGGGCCGCCGGGGTGCGGGGCTTCGCGCTGGAGTCGGTGCCGCGCATCTCCCGGGCCCAGTCGATGGACGCGCTGTCCTCGCAGGCCAACGTCGCGGGCTACCGCGCGGTGCTGCTGGCGGCGAGCGAATGCACCCGGTTCTTCCCGATGCTGACCACCGCGGCGGGCACCGTGAAGCCCGCGTCGGTGCTGGTGCTCGGCGTCGGGGTGGCCGGTCTGCAGGCGCTGGCGACCGCGAAGCGGCTCGGCGCCCGCACCACCGGCTACGACGTGCGACCGGAGGTCGCCGACCAGGTGCGCTCGGTGGGCGCCAAGTGGCTGGACCTGGGCGTTTCGGCGGTCGGCGAGGGCGGCTACGCCCGGGAGCTGACCGACGACGAGCGCGCCGAGCAGACCCACCGGCTCAACTCGGCCATCGCCGGCTTCGACGTGGTGATCACCACCGCCCTGGTGCCGGGTCGACCGGCCCCGAAGCTGGTCCCGGCGGAGGCGGTGCGCCGGATGCGGCCGGGCAGCGTGATCGTCGACCTGGCGGGCGCGGCGGGCGGCAACTGCGAGCTCAGCGAGCCGGGGCGAACCGTGGTCGGCCACGAGATCACCATCGCGGCGCCGCTGAACCTCCCGGCGAGCATGCCGGAGCACGCCAGCGAGCTCTACGCCCGCAACGTCCAGGCGCTCCTGGAGCTGATGCTCGTCGACGGCCGCCTCGCGCCCGACCTCACCGACGAGGTCCTCGCCGTCGCCTGCATCACCTGTCCGGACCCGGCATGAGCGTCAACGAGCTTCCACAGGCGACGGGAGGAGGGGCGATGTTCCTGGCCGATCTCGCGGTCCTGGTGCTGGCGGGGTTCGTCGGCTTCGCGGTGATCTCGAAGGTGCCGAACACGCTGCACACCCCGCTGATGTCCGGCACCAACGCCATCCACGGCATCGTGCTGCTCGGCGGCGTGCTCGTGCTCGGGTCCGGGGTGGAGGACCTCGGTTCGCAGCTGCTGGCGCTGGTGGCCATCGTGTTCGGCACCATCAACGTCGTCGGCGGATTCCTGGTCACCGACCGGATGCTGGGCATGTTCAAGCGGAAGCCGGAGGCGACGCGGAAGGGTGCCGACAAGTGATCACCCTGCGCTCGGTGCTCTACATCCTGGCGTTCGCGCTGTTCATCTACGGCCTGATGGGGCTGACCGGCCCGCGCACCGCGGTCCGCGGCAACGCGATCGCGGCGGCGGGCATGGCGGTCGCCGTCGTCGCCACGCTGCTCACCCCGGGCCTGGGCAACTGGTGGCTGATCGTGCTGGGCCTGGTGCTCGGCACGGTCGTCGGCGTGCCCGCCGCGCGGCGGGTGAAGATGACCGCGATGCCGCAGATGGTCGCGCTGTTCAACGGCGTCGGCGGCGGCGCGGTGGCGCTCACCGCGTGGGTGGAGTTCCGGGAGACCACCGGGTTCCAGGGCGAGCCGGCGAACGTGGCGATCTCGACGCTGTTCGCGGCGATCGTCGGCTCGATCTCGTTCTGGGGTTCGCTCGTCGCCTTCGGCAAGCTGCAGGAGATCGTGCCGGGCCGCCCGATCACCGTCGGCCGGCTGCAGATGCCGCTGAACGTGCTGCTGCTGGCCGGGGCGATCGGCTGCGCCGTGGCGATCGGCCTCGGCGGCACCGCCGAACTGCTGATCGTGCCGGTGCTGGTGCTGGCCGGGCTGGCCGGGATCGCGGTGGTGCTGCCGATCGGCGGGGCCGACATGCCGGTGGTGGTGTCGCTGCTCAACGCGTTCACCGGGCTGTCGGCGGCCGCGGCCGGGCTGGCGTTGGGCAACACCGCGATGATCGTGGCGGGCATGCTGGTCGGCGCGTCCGGTTCGATCCTCACCGACCAGATGGCCAAGGCGATGAACCGGTCGATCCCGTCGATCGTGGCCGGCGGTTTCGGCGGCGGCGCGACCGCGGCCCCGGCGGCCACCGACGGCACGGTGCGCTCGGTCAGCGCGGCCGACGTGGCGATCCAGCTGGCCTACGCCGGGCAGGTGATCGTGGTGCCCGGCTACGGCATGGCGGTCGCGCAGGCCCAGCACGCGGTGCAGGACATGGCGAAGTTGTTGGCGGACCAGGGGGTTGCCGTCGACTACGCGATCCACCCGGTGGCGGGCCGGATGCCCGGCCACATGAACGTGCTGCTCGCCGAGGCCGACGTGCCCTACGAGCAGCTCAAGGAGATGGACGAGATCAACGACGAGTTCGCCCGCGCGGACGTCGCGCTGGTGATCGGCGCCAACGACGTCACCAACCCGGCGGCCCGCACCGACCCGAACTCGCCGATCTACGGCATGCCGATCCTCAACGTCGACCAGGCGAAGGCGATCGTCGTCCTGAAGCGCTCGATGCGGGCGGGCTTCGCGGGAGTGGACAACCCGCTCTACACGGACCCGAAGACGACGATGCTCTTCGGCGACGCCAAGGCCTCGGTACGAGAAGTGGTCGAAGAGCTCAAGGCCCTGTGAGGCCGTGCTTTTCTCACGACTCCTTGCCGCGGCGGAAGATGTTCAGCGGGTTGTTGCGCTTGGGGCGCTCCAGCTTGTTGCGGCTGCGGTACTCCAGCGTCGGCCAGTCCCCCGCTTCGCCCCCCGCCTGGTTCGGTTCCGGCGCGCCGAGCACCGACGGCGCCGCCTTCCCCACGTCCTCCGCGCTGATCACGTCGCCGAGGCTGGTGAAACCGGCCGGCGGCGTGTCCGCGTCGGCTCCGGCGTCGAACACCGGTATGCCGCTGGGCGGCGTCGGTGCATCCGAGCCATCGAACGACCTCGACTGTGCCATCAAGCCCCCTTGCTCGTTCACAGGCTTGTCCGCCACCGTACCCGGCTCAGCCGTCCTGACCGCGGAGCTCGTCCAGCGCATGCTGCAGGTCGGCGGGGTAATCGCTTTCGAACGTGACCCAGCCGCCGGACGGGTGCTCGAAGGAGAGGCTGCGCGCGTGCAGCCACTGCCTGGTAATAGCGAGTCGTCGGGCCAGCACCGGGTCCGCGCCGTAGGTCAGGTCGCCGACGCAGGGGTGCTTGATCGCCGAGAAGTGCACCCTGATCTGGTGCGTGCGCCCGGTTTCCAGCTTCACGTCCACCAGCGACGCCGCGCGGAACGCCTCCACCGTCTCGTAGTGGGTGACGCTGGGTTTGCCGCCGGTGACGACCGCGAACTTGTAGTCGTGGCGCGGGTGCCGGTCGATCGGCGCGTCGATGGTGCCGCGGCTCGGGTCCGGATGCCCCTGCACCACCGCGTGGTAGCGCTTGTCCACGGTGCGTTCCTTGAACGCGCGCTTGAGCACCGAGTACGCGTGCTCGCTCTTGGCCACGACCATCACACCCGTGGTGCCCGCGTCCAGGCGGTGCACGACGCCCTGCCGCTCGGAGGCCCCGGAAGTCGCGATGCGCACGCCTGCGGCGGCGAGCCCGCCGACGACGGTCGGCCCCTCCCAGCCAGGGCTCGGGTGCACGGCGACGCCGATCGGCTTGTCGACCACGACGATGTCGTCGTCCTGGTGCAGGATCCTCAGCCCGTCCACCGGCACCGCGACGACCTGCAGCGGCTGCTGCGCCGGCGGCAGCGTCACCTCCAGCCAGGCCCCGGCGACCAGCCGGTCCGACTTGCCCGCCTGGTTGCCGTCGACCAGCACGTCGCCGGACTCGGCCAGCGAGGCGACGGCGCTGCGGGACAGGCCGAGCAGCTTCGACAGGCCCGCGTCGACCCTCATGCCGTCCAGCCCGTCGGGAACCGGCAGCGTTCGAAGATCGCTCACGACTGCGCTGCCTTCTTCTTGCGGTGCACCGTGCCGTCGTAGTCGCGGCCCAGCAGCGACATCAGCACGACCAGGATGCCGCCGCAGACGATGCAGGAGTCGGCGACGTTGAACACCGGCCACACCGCGCCGCCCGGCGCGAACACCGACAGGAAGTCCACCACGTGCCCCTGCAGCGGTCCGGGGGCGCGGAAGAACCGGTCGACCAGGTTGCCGCAGGCGCCGCCGAGCACCAGGCCGAGCCCCACCGCCCAGCCCGGCGAGCGCAGCTTCGGCGCCAGCCAGATGATCACGCCGACGACTGCCGAGGCCAGCAGCGCGAGCAGCCAGGTCATGCCGGTGGCCAGCGAGAACGCGGCACCGGGGTTGCGCAGCACGTCGAGGTAGAGCAGGCCGCCGAACAACTCGACCGGCTGCTTGCCCTCCAGGTTGGCGACCACGGCGACCTTGGTGAGGATGTCGATGGCCAGGGCCACCACGGCGACCCCGCCCAGCAACCCGAGCAGCTTCCCGGAGGCGCGCTTGGGCGGCTCCGCCGCCTCGGCTTGCGTCTCGGGTGCCTGTTCCGCGGCGGTCGGCTCGGTGCCCGCCTGCTCTGCTGAGGACTCCCTCGGGGAGGACTGCTCGGTGCTCACACCAGCCATTGTCCCTGAACCCGCCCGCACGCGGTCCGGCAGGACCACTCCCCGCGATGCGCCCTTGAACACACCGTCACCCCGAGGCCGACGCCCCTGCGTTCCGCCCCGCCCACGCGGCTCCGTTTCCACTGGTCAAGTGCCGTGAGCGCACTGGGGTGCCATAGCAGAGCCGGGTTCCGGTCAGCCGAGGAAGTCCGGCAGCGGGCGCGGGTCGTTGACCGGCGCCCAGCGGCCGTCGACCTGCTCGTAGCGCCAGACCGGGCCCACTGCCACCAGCCGCCGCAGCGCGTTCACCAGGCGGTCGATGTGCTCCGCCGTCGTGCCCAGCCCGACGCTGACGCGCACCGCGCGGTCGGCGTCCGAGCCCGCCCGCGAGAGCAGCCGCCGCGTGGCCACGTGCGCGCAGAACAAGCCGTCGCGGACACCGATGCCGTGCTCCGCGGAAAGCGCCGCGGCCAGCAGGCCGGGGTCCTGACCGTCGATGGTGAAGCTCACCACGCCGACCCGGTCGTGATCGGCGTCGAACAACCGCAGCTCGCGCAGCCCCGGCACGCCGCGCAGCCCGGCCCGCAGCCGGCGCAGCAGCGTCTCCTCGTGCTCGACGACGTCCGGCCAGTTGGCCGCGAGGGTCTCGCAGGCCTTGGCCAGCGCGTGCACGCCGACGGTGTTCGGCGAACCGGCCTCGTGCCGCTCCGGCCCGGTCGTCCAGCTGACCGACCGCTCCTGCACCAGCCGGGTCGCGCCGCCGCCCGCCAGGTACGGCTCGGCGGCGTTGAGCCAGTCCGCGCGGCCGATCAGCGCGCCCGCGCCGAACGGCGCGTAGAGCTTGTGCCCGGAGATCGCGACGTAGTCGACGTCGAGCTCACCGATCCGCACCGGCCGGTGCGGCGCGAGCTGCGCGGCGTCCAGCACGGTGCGCGCCCCGCGCCGGCGGGCCACCTTCGCCAGCTCGGCGACCGGCCACACCTCGCCGGTGACGTTGGAAGCGCCCGTGATCACCGCCAGCCGCGGCCCCTCCGGGCATTCGGCCAGCGCGGCGTCGAGCGCGGCGACCGCGTCCGCCGGGGTCTCCGGCGCGGGCAGGCGGCGCACCCGCGGGCCGGACCAGGGCAGCAGCGCGGCGTGGTGCTCGGTGTCGAAGACGACGACGGAGGTGCCGCGCGGCAGCGCCCGCCCCAGCAGGTTCAGGGCGTCGGTGGTGTTGCGCGTGAAGATCACCGAGTCGGTGCGCCGGGCGCCGACGAAGGTCCGGAGCTTGTCCCGGGCGCCCTCGTAGACCCGGGTGCACACCTGGGAGGCGAACCCGGCGCCGCGGTGCACGCTCGCGTACCAGGGCAGCAGCTCGTTCACCGCCGACTGCACCGGCTCCAGACAAGGCGCGCTCGCCCCGTGATCGAGGTTCGCGTATCCGATGTGCTCGCCGGTGACCAGCGGGACCTGCAGCGAGCGACCGACGACAGCGGGGATCCGGTAGTCCACATCGGACTGCTTCGGGATGTCGATGACGGCAGAAGACATGACGGCCTCCTCGGGGGCCTCATCGGACCCGCCCAGGAGGGGTCCGCGCTTGCCGGATCGCCCTGCACGACCGGCCAGGTCCTCACCCGGGGCACCCCACCGCGGTTGGAGGGTTGCCGGCCAGCAAGCCGGGGCTTGACGCTGGCACTCATGACCTTCGACTACGGACCTTAGAAAACCGCCGCGGCACCGGACAACAGCAATCCCGGATCGTGGGAGCGGCCTTGGTCACACCGACCCGGGAAGCGCGAAGGGCGCTTCCCGCCGGGAAATCCGGCGGAAAGCGCCCTCGACCTCGCGGGATCAGGCCTTGGTGACGCCGATCTTGATCTCGGTGCCGTCACCGACGGTGCCGGTGAAGCCGTCCGCCACGTCGCCGGACTCGACCGCGTTCGCCAGCGTTTCGGCCGCGATGAACTCGCGGTGCTCGGCGACGGCCGACAGGACCTCGGCCGGGGCCGAGATCGCCACCGCGATCCGGTCGGAGACCTGGAAGTCCGCCTCCTTGCGGGCCTGCTGGACGACCCGGACCACGTCGCGGGCCAGGCCCTCGGCCGCCAGCTCCGGGGTCACCTCGGTGTCCAGCACCACCAGGCCCTTGCCGCCGGGCAGCGCCGAGGCCGCGCCGGGGTCGGTGGAGACCAGCCGCTCGTCGAACTCGTTCTCCTGCAGCTCGATGCCGGCCGCGACCACGGTTCCGCCGGTGCGCTGCCACTCGCCCGACTTCACCGCCTTGATCACCTTCTGCACGTCGCGGCCCAGCCGCGGACCGGCGGCCCGCGCGTTCACGGCGATCTCGAAGTGACCGTGCGCGGCGACGTCGGTGCTCAGCTCCAGGTCCTTGACGTTGACCTCGTCGCGGATCAGGTCCGCGAAGGGCCGCAGCGCCTCCGCGTCCGGGGTGGCGACCACGAGCTTGGCCAGCGGCAACCGCACCCGGAGGTTGTTGGACTTGCGCAGCCTCGACACCGACGAGCACACCTGGCGCACCTCGTCCATCGCGGTCACCAGCGCGGCGTCCGCGGGCAGTTCGTCGACCAGCGGCCAGTCCGCCAGGTGCACCGAGCGGCCGCCGGTCAGCCCGCGCCAGACCGCCTCCGCGGTCAGCGGCAGCATCGGCGCCACCACCCGGCAGGTCACCTCCAGCACGGTGTGCAGCGTGTTGATCGCGTCCCGGTCGCCCGCCCAGAAGCGGTCGCGGGAACGGCGCACGTACCAGTTGGTCAGCACCTCCAGGAAGTCCCGCACGTCCGAGCAGGCG
Source organism: Saccharopolyspora sp. NPDC050642 (assembly GCF_040654735.1). Classification (NCBI taxonomy): domain Bacteria; kingdom Bacillati; phylum Actinomycetota; class Actinomycetes; order Pseudonocardiales; family Pseudonocardiaceae; genus Saccharopolyspora; species Saccharopolyspora sp. NPDC050642. The sequence goes on from NZ_JBFAIN010000023.1 coordinate 103,058, forward strand.
CCCGCGAGGTCGAAGGAGTCCATTGCGGACTGCACGTCGCCGACCAGCTCGTGCGTCTTGGCCAGGATGTACCGGTCCAGCACGTGCTTGCTGTCCACCTTGGACTCACCGGAGACGCCCTCGGCGTTGGCGTACAGCGCCAGGAAGTACCAGGAGTTCCACAGCGGCAGCACCGCCTGGCGCACCGCGTCCCGGATGCCGCGCTCGGTGACCACCAGGTCGCCGCCGCGCAGGATCGGGCTGGCCATCAGGAACCAGCGCATCGCGTCGGAGCCGTCGCGGTCGAAGACCTCGTTGACGTCCGGGTAGTTGCGCTTGGACTTCGACATCTTCAGGCCGTCGTCGCCCAGCACGATGCCGTGCGCCAGCACGTTGGTGAACGCCGGCCGGTCGAACAGCGCCGTCGCCAGCACGTGCAGCAGGTAGAACCAGCCGCGGGTCTGGCCGTTGTACTCGACGATGAAGTCGCCCGGGTAGTGGTGCTCGAACCACTCCGAGTTCTCGAACGGGTAGTGCACCTGGGCGAACGGCATCGAGCCGGACTCGAACCAGCAGTCCAGCACCTCCGGCACCCGGCGCATCGTCGACTTCCCGGTCGGGTCGTCCGGGTTCGGCCGGGTCAGGTCGTCGATCTCCGGGCGGTGCAGGTTCGCCGGCCGCACCCCGAAGTCGCGCTCCAGCTCGTCCAGCGAGCCGTAGACGTCGGTGCGCGGGTAGGCCGGGTCGTCGGAGACCCACACCGGGATCGGCGAACCCCAGTACCGGTTCCGGGAGATGTTCCAGTCGCGGGCGTTCTCCAGCCACTTGCCGAACTGGCCGTCCCGGATGTGCCCCGGCACCCAGTTGATCTGCCGGTTCAGCTCGACCATCCGGTCCTTGAACTGGCTGACCGCCACGAACCAGGACGACACCGGACGCTGGATGAGCGGGTTGTCGCAGCGCCAGCAGTGCGGGTACGGGTGGTCGTAGGTCTCGTGCCGCAGCAGGAGCCCGGCGTCCTTGAGATCGCGGATGATCTGCTTGTTGGCGTCGAAGATGTGCTGGCCCTCGTACGGCGGAGCCTCGGCGGTGAACTTGCCGTGGGCGTCGACCGGGACCGCCAGCTCGACGTCCGCCGCATCGGTGACAGCCTTGTCGTCCTCACCGAACGGCGCGATGTGCACGATTCCGGTGCCGTCCTCGGTGGTGACGAACTCCCCCGGCAGCACCTGGTGGGCATTGCGGTTGCCGACGAAGAAGTCGAACGGCGGCGTGTAGCGGACACCGAGCAGGTCGGCCCCCTTGACCCGCTCCACCACGTGCTCGGCCACGTCCTCGCCGAGCTCCCGCGCGTACGCGCCGAGCCGCGCCTCTGCCAGCACGTAGCGCTCGGTGGCGTTGGGCGGCGCGACCAGCACGTAGTCCACGTCCGGGTGCACGGCCGCCGCGAAGTTCGACGGCATGGTCCACGGGGTCGTCGTCCACACCAGGGCCAGCGCGCCGTCGAAGGCCTTGCCCGGCGCGTTGAGCCGCAGGCCAACGGTCACCGCCGGGTCCTGCCGCTGGCGGTAGACGTCGTCCATCTTGGTCTCGGTGTTGGACAGCGGCGTCTCGCACCGCCAGCAGTACCAGAGCACCCGGAAGCCCTCGTAGACCAGACCCTTGTCCCACAGGGTCTTGAAGGCCCACATGACGCTTTCCATGTAGTCCAGGTCGAGCGTCTTGTAGTCGTTGTCGAAGTCCACCCACCGGGCCTGCCGGGTGACGTAGTCCTCCCACTCGGCGGTGTAGCGCAGCACCGACGCCCGGCACGCGTCGTTGAACGCGGCGACGCCCATCTGCTCGATCTCGGACTTCGACGTGATGCCGAGCTGCTTCTCCGCCTCCACCTCGGCGGGCAGCCCGTGGCAGTCCCAGCCGAACCGGCGCTCCACCCGGCGGCCGCGCATGGTCTGGTAGCGCGGCACCACGTCCTTGACGTAGCCGGTCAGCAGGTGCCCGTAGTGCGGCAGCCCGTTGGCGAACGGCGGCCCGTCGTAGAAGACGAACTCGTTGGCGCCGTTGGCGCCGGTCTCGCGGGCCTGCACCGAGGCCCGGAAGGTCTTGTCGTCGGCCCAGAAATCCAGCACCTGGCGCTCGATCTCGGGGAACACGGGCTGGGCCGCCACGCCGCGCTCACCGGCGTCGCCGAACTGAACCTTGGGATAAGCCATCGCGGTTGTGCTCCTCGCGGTGTGTCGTTTCCGCCGCACGGTCACCGAAACTCCGGTGCCCACGCGGGGACGACACCTCGCGCGCATGCCCGCACGAGATCCGCGGTACCACCCCGCTTGCCGCCGGACGACGCCGACGACCACTCGTTGCCAGCTGTGACGGGCTGGACCCGTCCGGTTCTACTGAGGCGCCCAGGCAGGGCACCCGTTCTTCCGGAGGCTCCCCGGTGATGGCCGGATCATTGCCTGGTCAGTCCAGGGTACCGGGCGCCCGCCACCGGTTTTCACCGGTGCGCGGTTTCACTTGAAACCGTCCCCGGGGCCCGGGAAGGACCGAGGTTTCAATTGAAACTGCTACACGCGGCGGACCTCGGCGGCCAGCGTCGCGTTCGGCGCGCAGCGGGCGCACGGCGTGAAGCCGAGCTCCCGGGCCTCGCGCAGCGGCAGCGCGATCGTCTTCCGATCACCGATCCACTCGCAGGTGCGGACGTGGTAGCGCGGCCGTTCATCGAGCACCAGCACCTCGGCGCCCGGATCCGCCGCTTCCGCGGCGTTGCTGCGCTCCTCGCCCGGCTCCTTGCCGTCGACCGGCGCGGGCTCCGCCGGCGGCCGCTCTCGCGGCCCGGCCCGGCGCCATCGCCGATCGGCGACCAGCAGCGCCACGCCGACGACGCTGATCAGCACCGACAGCCACGCCAGATCCGGTTCGCCCGCGGCGACCGCACCGGCCAGAACACCGCCGGCCACCAGGACCAGCAGCAGCACGACCAACAGCACGCGACCTCACGCCCCTCGCCGAACGCCCCCGATGCACGTCGGCGGCGACGGGCGGTTCAGCCCGTCGCCGCCGATGCGGACGAACTCGCTCAGCCGGCTTCGGCTGCGCGCGCCCCGAAGCTGTAGCTGGCCTGCTGACCGGACGACCGGCTGCCGCTGCTGTCCGCGGGCGCGGCCGAGCCCCGGTCCTGCAGTTCGCGAAGCTGCGACTCCAGGTAGGTCTGCAGTCGAGTGCGGTACTCGCGCTCGAACGTGCGCAGGGTCTCGATCTTCTTCTCGAGGGCGTTCTTCTCCGACGTGATGTTGCCCATCACCTCGGCGTGCTTGCGCTGCGCGTCGCGCTCCAGGCTCGCCGCCTTGTCGCGGGCTTGCCGCTCCAGCGTCTCGGCCCGCGTGCGGGCGTCGTTGAGCATCGTCTCGGCACGGGTCCGGGACTCGTTGACCATGCTGTCGGACTTCGAGCGCGCTTCGGACAGCAGCTGCTCGGACTTCGTCCGCGCCTCGGACAACATGCCGTCGGCCTCGGCCTTGGCCTCACCGGTCAGCCGGTCGGCCATCTCCTGTGCGAGGCCCAGCACCTTGGCGGCCTGCACGTGGTGGTCACCGCCCGGGGACGTCTGCTCGGCGGCGGTCGGCGCCGGGACCGGGGTAAGCCGGCGCGGTTCCTCCGGTGGGGCGGCCGGGGTCGAGGGAACCGACGCGGCCTGGCTGCGCGCGTCGTCCAAGTCGACCTGCGCGGTCTGCAGCTGGGACTCCAGCTGCTCCACCTGGCTGCGCAGGTCGTTGTTCTCCTCCACCAGCCGGGCAAGCTCGGCTTCAACCAGGTCGAGGAATGCGTCCACCTCGTCCTCGTTGTAGCCCCGCTTACCGATCGGAGGTTTGCTAAACGCGACGTTATGCACGTCGGCGGGGGTCAGGCCCACAAGATCACCTCACGCACTCCTCGGCTGCGGGTAGCCCGGGTTCCCCGTCACCCGGGCTGCACCAGTCGCATCAGTATGAACACGACCAGCAGCAGCACCATAATCGATAGGTCCAGTCCGACGCCGCCGATCCGGACCGTCGGAATCACCCGACGCACCAACTTTACGGGTGGGTCGGTCACTGTGTAGATGCTCTCCAACGCGATTGCAACCCCTCCGACGGGCCGCCAATCGCGAGCGAACACTCGAACGAGTTCGATCACGATACGGGCCGTGAGCAGCAGCCAGAAGAAGAACAGAACGTAAAACAGGACGATCTGCACCGGGTTCACGCTTCAACTGTGCCACCACTCACCCGTAGTTGAAAAAGGCACCCTCGGCCAGCCGCCGCTTGTCCTCCGCCGCGACGTCCACGTTCGGCGGTGAGAGCAAGAACACGCGGTTCGTGACCTTCTCGATCGAGCCCCGCAACGCGAACGCCAGACCTGCGGCGAAGTCGACCAGGCGCTTGGCGTCGGCCTCCTCCATCTCGGTCAGGTTCATGATCACCGGCGTGCCGTCGCGGTACTGCTCGCCGATCGTGCGGGCCTCGCTGTAGCTGCGCGGATGCAGCGTTGTGATCTTGCTCAAGTTGAACTGGGTGCCCGTGTCGGTGATCGCCCGCAGCCGGGAGACGGACTCCCGCGGCGGGTCGACCGGTGTCACGCTGCGCACCGGCGCGTCCGGTGTCCACTGTCGCCGGGGTCGCGCCGCTGGTTCGCGGTACTCCTCGACGAAGCTGTCCGCTTCCGCCTCGGCCTCTGCCTGGTAGCCGCCGCGGGTGCCGACCCGGCGACGCGCGCCGACCCGGTCCGACGGGCCGTCGTAGGCATCGCGATCGGCGTCGGAGTACCGATCACGATAGCCGGGCTCGTCGTCGTAGTCGTCCACCTCGTCGGCCGGGACCATGCCGAAGTAGGCCTTCAACTTGTGCAAAGCGCTCATCGGCATGCCCTTCCTCTGCGACTCCTTAGCACCGAGCACGAGGCGGCCGGCCCTCGACCCCCCTGTTCACGGCTATGGCGAGGTTAACCGCCGCCCACCGAGCAGCGCGGTTCCGACACGCACCCGGGTCGAGCCGTGGGCAACGGCACTTTCCAGGTCGCCGGACATCCCCGCCGACACTTCGCCAGCTTCGGGGTGATCACGGCGCAAGCGCTCGGAGATCTTGGAAAGTGTGGCAAAAGCCACATCGGGTTCGCCACCCAGCGGGGCGACGGCCATCACGCCACGCAGCCTAAGACCACTCGTACGCGTGATCATATCGGCCAGCGCCGGCACGTCCTCCGGACGGCAGCCGCCGCGCCCGGTCGCCTCGTCCAGGCCCACCTGCACGAGGACGTCCAGCGGACGCTCCCGCTCCCCCGCGTCCAGGGCGTTCGCGGCGGCCCGGCCCAGCGCCTCGACGAGCCGGTTGCTGTCCACCGACTCGACCACGTCGGCCCAGCGGACCACGGCCCGGGCCTTGTTCCGCTGCAGCTGCCCGACCATGTGCCAGTGCGCCTCCGCCGCCGGCCGCAGCGCGGCGAACTCGGCGACCTTCCCGCGCGCCTCCTGCTCCCGGTTCTCGGCGAACTCGGTCAGCCCGAGATCGGCCAGCAGCGCCACGTCCGATGCCGGGAAGGTCTTCGTCACCGCGAGCAGCTCGACCTCGTCGGGCTCGCGCCCCGCCGCTCGGCAGGCGCGGTCGACCCGGTCGCGGACCTCCCGCAGCGACTCCGCCAGCTCGGCCCGCCGCAGCTCCTCGCTCACTCGGTCTCCTCCGGCTCGGCCCAGATCACCGCGGCGAACCGGCCGGTGCGGCCGTTGTCGCGGCGATGGCTGTAGAGCTCCGGGGATTCCATGGTGCAGCGCGGATCGACGCCGATCTTGGCGATCCCGGCCGCGGCCAGCTGCTCCCAGAGCCCCGCGCGCAGGTCGAGCCCGGCGGTGCCCTTGCGGGTCTTGCACGCGCTCCCCGGCAGGTGCTTCTCGACGTCGGCCTGCATCTCGGCGGGCACCTCGTAGCACTCGCCGCAGGCCGCCGGGCCGAGCAGCGCCTCGATCCGGTCCAGCCGCGCGCCCGCCTCCTGCATCGCCTTCAGCGCCGCGACGAGCACTCCCACGCGCGCGCCGACCCGGCCGGCGTGCACCGCCGAGACCACGCCGGTCTCCGGGTCGCCGAGCAGCACCGGCACGCAGTCCGCGGTGAGGGCGATCAGCGCCAGCTTCGGCTCGGCGGTCACCAGCGCATCGGTCGCCTCCACCGGAGCCGGCTGCGGCCCGTCGACGATGGTCGCGGTGCGCCCGTGGATCTGCTCCATCCACACCAGACGGTCTTCGGGCAGGCCGATGCCGTCGGCCAGCTTGCGCTGGTTCGCCGCCAGGGCCGCGGGATCGTCACCGACCCGGCCGCCCAGGTTGAAGGAGTCGAAGGGCGGCCGGGAACTCCCGCCCTCCCGCGTGGTGATCACGCGCCGAATCCGCACTGCTGCTCAGCCTCCCGAACACAAGTCGACACCGGAAACGGGGTGTTTCCGGTGTCGATTCTCGCTCATGCGCCGCGCGGTGCGGGCACCGCGCTTCAGCGACGCATGAAGGGTGGTATGTCGACGTCGTCGTCGGTGTCGTCGGTAACCGGGATGCCACGGTTGGACAGCGCACCGGGGCGGCCCGTGGCGGAGGTACCGCTGTGCGTCGGGTAGCCGCCGGCGCGGGTGGGCACCGAGACGTTCTGCTGCCCGGTCGAGGAGCCGTCGCTGCCGAACAGCCCGGACCGCTGGCCGAGGTTCGGCCGCTGCGGCGGTTCCGGCGCGGGCTCCGGCTGCGCCGGAACCGGCTGGGCCGCAGGCTGTTCCGCCTGCGGAGCGGGCTGCGGCGGGGTGGGCTGCACCGGCGGCGCGGGCTGCGGCACCGGGGTCGACTGCTGCTGCGGCGGCTGCGGCGCGGGCTGCGGCGGCGCGGGCTCGCTCGCCACCGGCTGTGGCGCGGGCTTCTCCGGGACCGGAGCGGGCTCGGGCTCCTCGGTGCGCGCGCCGACCTTCGTCGGTTCGAGCTTCTTGTGGGTGGGCGTGCCGGAGTCGAACCCGGCCGCGATCACGGTCACCCGCACCTCGTCGCCGAGCGAGTCGTCGATGACCGTACCGAAGATGATGTTGGCCTCGGGGTGCGCGGATTCCTGCACCAGCGACGCCGACTCGTTGATCTCGAACAGCCCGAGGTCGGAACCGCCCGCTATCGCCAGCAGCACTCCGTGCGCGCCCTCCATGGACGCCTCCAGCAGCGGCGAGTTGATCGCCTTCTGGGCGGCCTGCACCGCCCGGCCCTCGCCGCGCGCCGAGCCGATGCCCATCAGCGCGCTGCCCGCGCCGGACATGACGCTCTTGACGTCGGCGAAGTCGAGGTTGATCAGACCCGGGGTGGTGATCAGGTCGGTGATGCCCTGGACACCGGAGAGCAGCACCTCGTCCGCGGACCGGAAGGCGTCCATCAGGCTCACCCCGATGTCGCCGAGCTGCAGCAGCCGGTCGTTCGGGATGACGATGAGCGTGTCGCAGCAGTCGCGCAGCTCCTTGATGCCCTGTTCGGCCTGGGCCGCGCGGCGCTTGCCCTCGAAGGAGAACGGCCGGGTGACCACGCCGATGGTCAGCGCGCCGAGCTTGCGCGCGATCGACGCCACGACGGGCGCGCCGCCGGTGCCGGTGCCGCCGCCCTCGCCAGCGGTCACGAACACCATGTCGGCGCCCTTGAGGACCTCTTCGATCTCTTCCTTGTGGTCTTCGGCGGCCTTGTGGCCGACCTCCGGAGCCGCACCGGCTCCGAGGCCGCGGGTCAGCTCGCGGCCGATGTCGAGCTTCACGTCGGCATCCGACATCAGCAGGGCCTGCGCGTCGGTGTTCACCGCGATGAACTCGACACCTTTGAGCCCGACCTCGATCATGCGGTTCACGGCGTTGACGCCGCCGCCGCCGATGCCGACGACCTTGATCACCGCGAGATAGTTGTGCGGGGGCGTCATCGGATCCGCCTTCCTGATCGTGGCTCTGTGCTCTCTGCGTCGACCGCCGGGGCGGCCGCGGTACCGGTCGTCGCCGACGCGGGTTCCCCCGGTTGCTGTCGGTGCGGGATGCGAGCTTCGGCCGTTCCCGTGCCCGGTCCGGACGGTAGGCAAGCAACCGCCCCCGCGTCCAGCAGCCACGCCGGGAGTTTCAGCAGGTGTGTTGTGCCGCGCACCTCGTCGCTTCCGTCCCGACCGCTTTCACCGCCGCCCGGCGGGTCCGTCCGCCGCAGCGAGCCCAGTCTTGTTCCTCCCCTTGGTGGTGCTCACGTCGCGGACGTGATCACCACCAATACCGTACCCCGAGTACCGCTCACCCGGTCGAGGCAGGCAGAAGAGCAGGTGCGTGAACTCCTTTCGCGTGGCGGAGCTGCGACGAGCGATCCGGAACCCGGCGGGGAATCCTGACCGCAGGTGTCCGGATTCGCTGGCAGGTTCGCTTCCGAACCGTTCGGGAAGAGGAGGAATCGCAGACATGAGTGGACAACTACACGGCAAGGTCGCGCTGGTGGCCGGGGCGACCCGCGGTGCGGGCCGCGGCATCGCGGTGGAGCTGGGGGCGGCCGGCGCGACCGTCTACGGGACCGGGCGCAGCACCCGGGCGCAGCGCTCGGACTACGACCGGCCGGAGACCATTGAGGACACTGCCGAGCTGGTGACCCGGGCCGGCGGCAACGGCATCGCGGTCCAGGTCGACCACACCGACCCGGACCAGGTCCGCGAGCTGGTCCGGCGGATCGAGGCGGAGCAGGGCCGGCTGGACATCCTGATCAACGACCTCGGCGGCGAGAACCTGATGGACTGGCACAAGCCGATCTGGGAGCAGGACCTGGCGAAGGGCCTGCAGCGGCTGCGGGTCGGCATCGAGGCGCACATGATCACCAGCCACTTCGCGCTGGCGCTGCTGAGCAAGCGCCCGGGCGGGCTGGTCGTGGAGCTCACCGATGGCACCGCGGAGGTCCACGACCAGTACTACCGCAGCGAGGGCGGCGCGTTCTTCGACATCGTCAAGGTCGCCGCGCACCGCCTCGCCCGGGCGCAGGGCGAGGAGCTGGAGAAGCACGGCGGCACGGCGGTTTCGCTGACGCCGGGCTGGCTGCGGTCGGAGATGATGCTCGAACTCTTCGGCGTGACCGAGGAGAACTGGCGGGAGTCCACGACGGCGCCGGAGGGTTTCGGCATCTCCGAGTCGCCGCAGTTCGTCGGCCGCGCGGTGGTCGCGCTGGCGACGGACCCGGAGGTGGCCCGCTGGAACAAGGAGTCGCTGTCCAGCGGACAACTCGCGAAGGCCTACGGCTTCACGGACGCGGACGGCTCCCAGCCGGACGCCTGGCGCTACGTCCTCGAGGTCGAATGGCCCGGCAACCCCGGCAGCCCGGCCGACTACCGCTGACGGGATTTGTCCATCCCGACCCACAACAGTCACGATCTGCGCCAAGATGCGCACGGAAAGTGATCGCGGACAGGAGGCGGCATGGGGTGGCTCGACGAAGTGATCGAAGCCGTCGCCAGCCAACTCCCAGATCGTGCCAAACCGGCTCGTCCTACGACCAAGCTTGTTGGGAGAGCAGTCCAGACCGAGCCGGGTCGGTATCGGGTTTCCACGCGCAACAACGCGACCCGGATCGACGAACTCTCTGACCTTCGCCTCATGCCCGAAGACCGTGACGAACCCAGCTATCGGGTCATCGACGCGTACGAGGAGCAGGAAGCGGTAGTGGTGCAGGTCGGTCGGCACGCCCCGCAGCACGGACTTGTACTGCGGGGAACCGGCCGCCCGGCCGACTTCCTGGTACGCAGTCAATTGGAGGCGCTGAAGAAGCTGAGCGATCCGGGCTTCGCCGACCGGCTCGCTACGGGACGAATCGACGCGCTGCCACGCAACGTCGCAGACGTCGGAGCGCTGCAAGGAGCTCAAGCCCAAGCACACCACGCATGCGTGAGCCCTGGCCTGCACTTGGTCTGGGGCCCGCCCGGCACTGGTAAGACCACGGTACTCGGCAGGGCGATAGACGACCTAGTCGGGCGCGGTAGCCGTGTGCTGCTCGTGTCCGGCACGAACATAGCGGTGGACAACGCCCTGTTCGCCGCGCTCAAGCTCGGTTCCCCGGCACGGGGCGAACTGCTACGTGTCGGAACGCCGCAGATGCGGCAGATCGCGATGGACGATCGTGTGGCGCTGCGCCGGATCATCGCCGCGAGAATCCACGAACTGGAAGAGCGACGGCATTCGGTCGAGGAGGAGCTCCTACGGCTTCAGCAGTCGCCGACGTTACAACGGCTGAAGATCCTCGATGACCGGCTTATCGACTACGACTTCGACGCGCACCAAGCCGCCCTCGAGCGAATCGAACGAACGACAGGTATAGAACAGCTACAACGAGTTCGCGAACAGCGTGCGACGGAAGCGGCTGACGCGCGCAGTCGGCTTGAAACAAGTCGTCGAGCGCTGAGCACAGCTCGAGAGCAGCACCGGGCAGCATCGAAGGCAGCGCAGCAGCTCCGCGAAGCGGAGCAGTTGACGGATGTGTTGCGCGGTCTAGCCGCCGAAGTGGAACGCCGGCAACGAGAACTCGACCGGATTGCCGCTGAGCGGCAGCAACTCGCGGCGCGATCGCAACGATCGGCGGACCGGCCAGGCCTCCGGGGCTGGATTGCTCAGCGATACCTGCGACAACAGCTCAGCGATACGGCTGGACTCGCGCGCCATGCCAGTGCGCAAGTGCGGCAAGCTCGGAACGAGTTCGACCGGCAAAGCTCAGCGCTAAAGCCGAGGATCGCACAGCACCGAACAGCCGCCGATCCGTTCGATCAGGAGTCGATCGACCGAATCAGTGGGCAACTCGAAGCGGCGGAGCACGCTGTCCGAGCTTCTGAGGACGCAGTCGCAGCGGCAGATCAACGACTGCAGGAGGCCGGGAAGGCACTGTCTGCCGCAGAAGCACTGCGCCGCGCTACCCCGGATGATCATCGCTTGGCGGCGCACGCAGCACGCCACGACCTGGCCAACCTGCACGCCGAACGCGAGGAGGCACGCGCGGGTGCCGAAGCCGAAATCCGGCGGCGTGCCTCGCTCGAGAAAGAGCACGAAGAACTGCTGGCACGCCTCGCGAAGGAGCAAAACGAAGCGGAGCCCGAGATCATCCGGAATGCGAGGCTGGTGGCGACCACGCTTAGCCGAGCCCACCTGAACAAAGCGGTGGCTGAGGGCCCCTACGACGTGGTGTTGGTCGACGAAGCGGCGGCGGCGGCGATTCCGGACGTGCTGCTGGCCGTGTCGTTGGCGTCCAGGACAGTCACGCTGCTAGGCGACTTCTGCCAGCTCGGACCAATCGAACCGGCCAACAACGCCAAACGTCAGCAGGTCACCCGCTGGTTGACGCGTGACTGCTTCGAGCTCGCCGGTATTACCACCGCCGACCAAGCGCTGCGCGAGCCTGGCTGCGCGGCATTGCTGGAAACACACCGTTTTGGACCGAACCTCGTCGAGCTGGCCAACCGAATCGCCTATGGCGGGCACCTCCGGGTCGCACCGAACCGATCAACGCACGGCGATGACACCGAGATCATCCTGATCACCACTGACAACCTTGGCGAGATGGGCCAGTTCCGCCACTCTCCCACCGTCAAAGGCCGCTGGTGGCCAGCCGGAAGCGTGCTCTCACATGCGCTTGCGGAGCACCACTTGGGGAAGGGTGAGACGGTCGGCGTGGTCACGCCCTACAAGCTTCAGCGAAAGGCGACGCAGGCGTATCTCCAAGACCTCGGTCAGGTCGCGGAGCAAGTCGAAGTCGGCACCACGCACAGCTTCCAGGGCCGGGAGTTCGACGTGGTGATACTCGACACCGTCGAGGACGGGAGCACACGCGGCTGGATCGCGCAGGGAAGCATGAGCTCCACGCGGAGCTTCCAGCGCGCGGGTGCCAGGCTTCTCAACGTCGGGGCTACTCGCGCCAAGCACCGTCTCTATGTGTTGTGTGCGTGGAAGACCGTACGAGATGCCGACCCCGGCACGGTGCTACATGCAGCCCGCGAGATGGTCAACAACGGCGTCAAAGGCATTCGTGCCGACGACTTCCTCGGTCTTACCGCTGCGGAACGCCGACCGGCGGCAGACCCCATCGAGGAGGACGTGTGGGAGGCGTTCGACGACCACGTCCACGTCGTCGCTGACGGGATGTTCGACGAACGCGGCTACTACCCCGCGGTTCTCGACGACATAGGCGGAGCCCGGGAATCCATCTGGATGTGGTCACCCTGGGTACACCCGCGAATGGACACGGTCCTACCGCAGCTCCGCGCGGCGCGTGAACGCGGGCTCGAAGTCTTCGTCTTCGCCAGCGATCACCGGGACAACCATGACCGCACCGATCCAGCAGCAGCACGCCGCATCGCCGAGCTGGACGCGACAGCGACCTATTTGGTGCGGGTAAAAGCGATGCACCAGAAGATCGTCGTACTCGATGAGGAAACGGTCTACCTGGGTAGTTTGAATTCGCTCTCGAGCAGTCCCGAAAAACCTCGTCGCGAGATCATGGTGCGCCATCGTGGGCACCGTTTCGCCAAGCATATTCTTGAGCACGAAAGAGCAAAGGACTTCATTCCGCCGGAGAAATGCTCGACGTGCTCGGTTCAGATGGAGCTGACACGATCGAATAGCGAGCGCAGCGGCTACGAGTGGGTCTGGGTCTGCCCTCGGCATCCACGCAAGCACCGACATCCGGTGCGGCCAGGCAAATAACCGGCTGCCCACAAGCGCCAAGCTCATAGCAGAGCTGTTCGGGTGCCGCATCTTCACGCAAGGCGATCGCCCGATGCGGACGTTCTTCCTCTCAGCCGAGGTCGTAGAGGGTGGCGAGGCGGGTGGCCGCTTCGGCCAGGCGGGTGCGGAGGTCCGGTGGGGTCAGGACCTCCGCCTCTGGGCCCAGCGCGAGGATCTGGTCGTAGGCCACTTCCAGGGATTCCACCGGGAACGTGGTGGTCACCCAGCCTTGCTCGTCGGGTTCGCCCGCGGCCGCCTCCGCTTCGCGGGCCGCGGCGCCGTCGGTCGTCGCGTGCAGCTTCCGCAGGCCAGCAGGGCTGATCCGGATCTCGACGCCTTCGGTCAGCAGGGAGCGGGAGAACTCGTCGGACTTCTCCTCCCAGAAGGCCGGGAGGTCGAAGGTCTCGTCGCGGGCGAACTCGTCGTCGACGACCTCCACCTCGCGGAAGCGGTCGACCCGGTAGGTCAGGAACCGCCGGCCGCTGCGGGCCGCCAGGTACCAGACGCCCGCCTTGAGCACGAGCCCGTACGGCTCCAGCTCGCGCCGCACCTCCTCGTCGCCGCGCCGGTAGCGGGCGACGACCTTGCGGTCGCGCCACACCGCCCGGCTCAGTTCCGGCAGCACCGCCGGGGTTTCGGCCTCGCGGAACCAGCGGGGCGCGTCGAGGTGGAACCGCTGCCCCACCCGTTGCGGCGCATCGCGGAACGGCGGCGCCAGCGCGGCCGACGCCTTCAGCCTCGCGGCGGCGACGGCTTCGCCGAGGCCCATGTCGCTCGCCGGGCCCGGCACGCCGGCGAGGAACAGCGCCTCCGCTTCGGCCTGGTGGAGCCCGTTGAGCTTCGCCCGGTAGCCGCCTAGCAGCCGGTAGCCGCCGGCCCGCCCGCGCTCCGCGTACACCGGCACCCCGGCCGCCGCCAGCGCGAGCACGTCGCGGGCCACCGTCCGCTCGGAGACCTCCAGCTCGCGGGCGAGTTCCGGCCCGGTCATGACCTCCCGCACCTGCAACAAGCACAGCAACGAAACCAACCGCGACGCCCGCACTCCGGGCAAACTACGCCACCGCACCGACAGCCCGCCGGGTGCGATCCGCGCGGCACACCAACTCGAGGCCAACGGCTGATCGTCGTCCGGTCAGCGGAGGCCGGAGGTCTTGAGGGAGGCGACCAGCCACCGCTGGCCGAGGAGGAAGACCAGGATCGTCGGCAGTGCCGCGAGCATCGCCGCCGCCAGCACGTAGTGCTGCTTCGAGGCGTACTGGCCTTGCAGGGACGCGATCCCGACCTGGACCACCCGCAGCGACTCGTCCTGCGCCACCGCCAGCGGCCACAGGAACGAGTTCCAGTTGGCCAGGAAGAACAGCACCGCCAACGCCGCCAGCATCGGGCGGCTCAGCGGCAGGACGACGTGCCAGTAGATCCGCCAGTGGCCGCAGCCGTCGAGGTGCGCCGCCTCCTCCAGCTCCCGCGGCACCCCGAGGTAGAACTGGCGGAGCAGGAAGATGCCGAACGCGTTGAACAGGCCCGGCACGATCAGGCCCGCGTAGGTGTCGACCATGCCCAGTCCGCGGACCACGATGAACAGCGGCACCAGGATCACCGGCAACGAGATCAGCAGCGTCGCCACCACCGAGGCGAACGCGAATCCCCTGCCCCGGAAGGACAACCGGGCCAGCGCGTAGGCCGCCATCGAGTGCAGGAACAGCGCGATCACGGTGACCGAGACGGCCACGAGCGCGCTGTTCGCGAGATAGCGCAGGAACGGCACCTCGGTCAGCACGTAGGCCACATTGGACAGTGTCAGCTCGCGGGGCCAGCCGAGGTCGTACAGCTGCGATTCCGGGCGGAACGCGCTGAGCAGCAACCAGAGCAGCGGCGCGACGGTCACCAGCGCGACCAGGTAGGCGAGCACCGCCCTGCCGGATGCCCTACGCATCGAAACGACCTCCCCTCGTCAGGGCGAACATGGCGCCGGTGACAGCGCCGAGGGCGAGCACGAGCAGCGCGCAGATCGCCGCCGCGTAGCCGAACCGGCCGAACTGGAAGGCCTGCTGGTAGGCGTAGTAGACGACGGTCGTGGTGGCGTTGGCCGGGCCGCCGGAGGTGGTGACGAAGACCAGGTCGAACACCTGCATGCCGGTGACCGCGTTGATCGTCGAGGTGACCAGCACGAAGAAGCTCGTCGGGCGCAGCATCGGCCAGGTCACGTGGCGGAACCGCTGCCACGGGCCGCTGCCATCGATGACGGCCGCGTCGTACAGCTCGCGCGGGATGTCCTGCAGGCCGCCGAGGAAGATGAGCATCTGGTAGCCCATCAGGAACCACACGCTGATCAGCACCAGGGTGATCAGCGCCAGGTCCGGGTCGCCGAGCCAGGAAACGCCGTCCAGGCCGGTCAGCCGGCTGACCGCGCCGGTCTTGTCGGCGAGCAGGAACTGCCAGAGCAGGCCGATGACCACGAGGCTCACCGCGTTCGGCAGGAACAGCGCGGCGCGCACCATCCCGACGCCCGGGAAGTGGTCCTTGACCAGCAGCGCGAGCCCTAGCGCGGCGGCGAACGCCAGCGGCACGAACAGCACCGCGTAGGTGGCGGTGATGCCGAAGCTGCGCCACAGCAGGCCGTCACCGGCCATCAGCCGGAAGTTGTCCAGCCCGGCCCAGGCGACGTTGCCGAAGCCGTCGACGTCGAACAGGCCCACCACCAGCGCCAGGGCCGTGGGGATCGCGACGAACAGCAGCAGCCCGATCCCGTCCGGGGCGAGGAAGGCGAACGCCGCGGCGGCGTCGGATCTGCGGTCTCCGCTTCGTCGGGTGCTCAATGGATCGGCGCTCCGTCGTAGGTGGACAGGAACGTGTCGATCTGCTCGGCGGCGGCGCCGGCGGCCTCGACCGGATCGGCGCCGTCGAGGTGGCAGGCCTGCAACGCGTCGGAGACCGCCCGGTAGACCTCCGGCGGATACCGCGGCTCGGGCCGGGCCTCGGCCATCACCTGCTCGGCGAACACCCGCATCGGGCCGTGCTCGAACGCGCCGTGCTCCTCGGCGGCGCGCTGCACCGAGTAGCGGGGCGGCAGGTTCGTCTTGGCGACGGTGTTCCACAGCCGCATCCGCTCGATGCACGCCGGATCGGCGGAACCCAGCGCCCACACCACGAACTCGGCCGCAGCCTCCGGATTGGCGCCCTTCGCGTTGGCGACCAGCGCCCAGCTGCCCAGCGACGTGGTGTAGGTGCCGCCGGGCGGAGCGGGCATGGGCGTGACGCCGTAGCGGAAATCTGGTGCCTGCTCGGCGATTTCGGCGATGCCCCAGATCCCGAGCTGCTGCATCGCGCAGTACCCGTCGGCGATGTTGGAGATCGTGTCGTTGGCGCCCGCGCCCCGCACCCGGCGCGGCGCGACCCCGGCCCGCACGGTGTCCTGCCAGAACCGCAGGGCGGCGTGCACGCCCGGCCCGTCGAAGGCGGAACGGCTCTGGTCCGGCGCGAACACCTCGCCGCCGGCCATCCACATCGACTGGTACCAGGTGAAGTTCTGGTAGTAGCCGGGATTCGTCTCGAACAGCATCCCGAAGCGGTCGGGCGTGGTCAGCCGCTCCGCCACCGCGATCAGGTCGTCCCAGGTGCGCGGCAGGTCGCCCTCGGAAAGCCCGGCCTGCTCGAACGCCTCCTCGCCGTAGTAGAGCGCGAGCGGCTCGATCTCCATCGGCAGGCCGTAGACCCGGTCGTCGACCAGCCGGGTCTGCAGGACCTGCGGCAGGAAGTCGGCCCGCACCGCGGGATCCAGGTGCGGGGTGAGGTCGGCGAGCACGCCGCCGTTGTAGTAGCGCAGGAAATCGCCGGGGCTGAGCATGAAGACGTCCGGCCCGGCACCCGCGCTGAACGAGGTCTGCAGCGTCGGCCCGGAGGTGTAGTCCTTGGTCGGCACGTAGCGCAGCCGGACCTTGACGTCGTGGGTGGCGTTCCACTCGGCGGCCAGCCGCACGACCCAGTCGCTGCGCGCCTTCGGTTCGCCGCCGGGCCCCAGGAAGTTCCAGAAGGTGATCTCGCGGGGATTCCGCGCCGGGGCGCAGCCGACCAGCGCGGGAGCGGCGAGAGCGGCGGCGCCGACGCCGCGCAGGAACCCGCGGCGGCTCACGTTCCCCTCCGGACGAGCCACGCCGATCACCCCCGGTAAGCCACACCACCCGAGAAAACGATTGCTGACGCTATTGATCACCCACCGGGTGAGTCAATGCGCCATTCGTGGCGGGCCCCAGGTCGGCTCACCCCGCCACCCGAGTGGCCAAGGCTCCGGAGGACCGCAATTTCAATGGAAATCGAACCTCTGATTTCCATTGAAATTGCGGGAACCCCGGCACGATGGGGTGACGTTTTCTCGCGAAAACGGCGCGCGCAGGCGCGACGGGGTGACGTTCTCGGCGCGCGGAGCGAGTTCTCGGACGGACACTGCGGCGACTCGGAGCCGTCGCGGTCAGGTCAGTTCATCGGCCCATCGCCGGGACCACTCGACCATCGGTCCCATCGCTTCGACCAGTTCTTCGCCGAGCCCGGTGAGGCGGTAGCCGCCTTCGACCAGCCTGGCCGAGGTGAGCTCGTTCAGCCTGGTGGCGAGGACGCTGCTGGACATCCCGTCGCACCGGGCCTGCAGGCCGCGGAAGCCGTCCGGCCGCTGGTGGAGTTCCCACAGGATCCGCAGCGTCCACCGACGGCCGAGCAGGTCCAGCGCCGCCATGACGGGGCGCCCCGACTCCGAACCCCGAACCGGCCGGCCGGGCAGCGGGTCCGCCCCCGAATCCTTGCGCTTCGACAATCGAACCACCTACGCTTCGTTTTCCGAAGCACGAGGCTACCACCGGAGGCCGCCGTGAGCCGCATCCCCGCGCCCGCCGAAAACCCAGCGGAACTGGCCAAATGGCACCCGCCGGACTTCCCGCACGATCCCCTGCTGCTGTTCCGGGTGCTCCAGGTCCACCCGGAGCTCGCCTCCCGGATGCGGGTCCTGGGAAGCGGGCTGCTCGCCCACGGACGGCTCCCGGAGCGCGACCGGGAGATCGTCATCGACCGGATCACCGCGCGGAACGGCGCCCGCTACGAATGGGGCGTGCACGCCGCGCACTACGGCCCGCAGGTGGGGCTGAGCGCCGAGCAGCTCGCGAACACCACCGAGCCGCGGCCGAGCGCCGAGGCCTGGAGCGAAGCGGATCTCGCGCTGCTCGCGGCCGTCGACCAACTCGACGCGACCGCGAGCCTGGACGACGCGATGTGGGCGCGGCTGCGCGACCGGTACAGCGACCCGCAGCTGGTGGAGCTGATCGTCCTGACCGGCTGGTACCGGACGATCGGCTACCTGTGCAACGCCCTCGGCCTGGAACCCGAGTCCTGGGCAACGCCCTGGCCCGCCGGCTGATCCTCAGGCCCTACCTGCGCGGTCCCGGGGCGAAGCGGGGCGGGCCGCCTTCGAGGGCCCGGCGGGTCGCGTCGTCGTCGAGCAGGAAGTCCGGGCGCTGCGGGTCTTCGTCGTAGTAGCGGTGGAAGACCGGGGTCTGCGAGCCCGACATCGGCGGCACGATCCAGGACCAGTCCACCGGGCACTTGCGGCCCGCCGCCTCCTCCTTGGCCAGGTGCGTCAGGAAGCGCTTCGACTCGGTGTGGTGGTCGGTGATGGTCACCCCGGCCTGCTGGTAGGAGTGCAGCACCGCGCGGTTGAGCTCCACCAGCGCGCGATCCCGCCACAGCGTGTCCTCGCGCGAGGTGTCCAGCCCGAGCTTCTCGGCCACCACCGGGACGAGGTCGTAGCGGTCGGTGTCGCCGAAGTTCCGGGCGCCGATCTCGGTCCCCATGTACCAGCCGTTGAACGGCGCGGCCGGGTACGACACCCCGCCGATGCGCAGCCGCATGTTGCTGATCACCGGGACGGCGTGCCAGCGCAGCCCGAGCTCGGCGAACCAGGGCAGCTCGGGGTGGCTCAGCGGGACCTCCTTGACCAGCTCCGCGGGCAGGGCGAACATGTGCGGCCCCTCCTCGGCGGTCTCCACCACCAGCGGCAGCACGTCGAACGCGGAGCGCTGGCCCGGCGGGCGCCAGCCGAAGCCGATCAGCGCGTCCGTGAAGCGCGCGTACCGCGGATCGCCCAGCACCGAGCCGTCCTGGCGCCGGTAGCCGGCGTAGCGGATCAGCTGCTCGTTCCAGATCCGCGGCGCCGGGCGCTGCGGGATCTCCGGCGGGAACACGCTGATCACCGGGCGGATCTTGCCGTTGTTGGTGGCCATCCGCAGGTGTTGCACGCAGTGCGCCGCGACGGCGGACACGTTGTGCACGTCGCGCAGGTCCCGCACCTTCAGGCTCCGCCAGTACAGCCGCCCGATGCAGCGGGCGTTGTTGCGCCACGCCACCTGCGCGCCGAAGGTCAGCTCCTGCGGGGTGTGCCGGTAGCTGCCGACGGTCTCGACCTCGTACCGCATCCGGTCCAGCCGCTGCTGCAGCGACCCGGAATCCCGGTTCTCGGCGTGGAAGAGCCGCAGGAACTCCTCGGCCTCGGCGATGTCCACCGGCGGCGCGGGGCGGGCTGGCGCCGCGCGAACCGAGTGCAGCCGCCTGGTCCGCTGAGCCTGTCCCGAGAAGACCGACTCCGGTGCGTCGCCACTAACCCTGAACACGACCACACGTTAGCGTGATGAAGACGATCTTGAGCAGCGTCCCGCACACGCTGCGCGATCAGGCACCGCGCAGCGACTGCGCCACGGCGGCGAAGCCGTAGTCGAGCATCTCCGCCTCGTACTCACGGACCGCGTCGAGCAGGGATCCGCGCCGCTCGACGATGCGGCGGCAGAGCAGGGCCGCATCGCGCATCGCGACGGCCGCGCTGTTCCCGGTCGGGACCATGGTGTGGATGGCGTCGCCCATCGCCGTGACCGGGACGGTCCGCCAGGGCGCCACGGGTTCCGCGGTCCGGACCGTCGTCGAGTGCACGCTCTGCGGATCGCCGAACCGGACGAGCTCGCCGAGCGCGGCGGGCCAGTCCGCGATCAGATAGGCCGCCGCCTCCTGCAGCCCGCGCCCGTCCGCAGCGGACTCCGCGACCGACCGGAGCGAGCCGGGGACACCGACCACCCACATCAGGTAGTCCTCGACGCCCGTGCCGGTGCGGGACTCGAAGGCGGCCAACGGCATGTAACGGCCGTCCGGCCCGTTCACGATGGAGAACCCGTCCAGCGCGGCGGCAGGCGCCAGCGCCCGCACCCGCGGGGTCAACGGCGTCTTCCCATAGATCAGGAACTGGCCGGTCTCGACGACCTCGGCGCCGGGCAGCAGCTGGGCCCGGATCCGCGAGTGCGTTCCGTCCGCGGCCACCAGCAGGTCCGCGTCGGCGACCTCGCCGCCGGCGAAGAACACCCGCACCCGCCCGTCGTCGAGCAGCTCGTAGCGCTCGAACGGCGAGCCGTGGCGCACGTCCAGGCCGGTCAGGAGGATCCGGCGGAGGGTGACCCGGTCGACCACCAGGTGCTGCCCCGCGGAGTCGTCGGAGTCCGGCGGAACCTCCAGGCGGTGGACGACCTGAAGCTGCGGGTCGAGGAAGGACACCCCCGACCCGAGCACGCCCGAAGTCGCCACCGCCCGCTCGTAGAGCTCGGGCGGCAGGCAGGCGCGCAAGGCGAGATCGCCCTCCTGCCCGACGTGGATGCGGTAGCCCTGACTGCGCTGGTCGACGGCGGCTTCCCGCTCGTAGACCGCGACGCGCAAACCGGCTCGGACCAGACCCTGGGCGAGCAGGGGCCCCGCGAGGCCCGCTCCTACAACGATGATGTCCACCGAACAGAGATTATCTGAATTCAGATGATTTGTCATCGGGCATAATGTGCGCGTGGACAAGCCCGGCGAACATCTCGAGCTGCTGATCGGCGGCGACCTGTACCTGGCCCACCGCTACGCCCGCGCCGCGACCAACCGCGCCCTGCGCGCGCACCGGCTCGACCTGCGCCACTTCGCGGTGCTCGGCCACCTCGCCGAGGCGGGCCCGACCCCGCAGAGCGCACTGGTGGGCCACCTGCAGATGGACAAGTCCTCGATGGTCTACGTGCTCGACGAACTGGAGCGGCAGGACCTGGTCAACCGCCGCAAGGACGAGCACGACCGCCGCAGGTACGCCGTCCACCTCACCGACGAAGGCCGCGCCCGCCTCGCCGAAGTCACCCGGATAGCAGCGCAGACGATGAGCGAACTGCTGGCGCCCCTGTCCGAATCCGACCAGCACCGCCTGCACACCCTGCTGACCCGCTTCATCGACCACGCAGCCAACGAAACCTGAACTCCGCTCAGGCCACCGTCGGGTCGTCACGCCGCAGACGTTGCCGGGTCAGCAGCGGTAGGAGGATCGCCGCCAAAGCAGGGCGTCAGGCCACTGTCGGCAGCGCCGGGGTCGTCACGTCGTAGACGTTTCCCGGGCGGGTCAGCAGCGGCGGGAGGATCGCCGCCTTCCTCGGGGTTTCCTCCAGCGTTCCCCAGTGGACCTCGCGGTCACCCTTGAGCGTCAGGCGGATGTCGTTCGGGTTCTCCGCGATCACCGCCGTCACGTCCGCCCGCACCGGCTGCGAGAGGGCCATCAGCACCGTCATCGCCGCGCGGGTCGCCGCGTCGTTCTGGGACGCCTCGCGCACCCGGAGCTCCGGCAGGTCGGCCGGGCGGTCCGGGACCGCCTCGAACGGCACACCGCCGGCGTCGACGAGCTGAATCCCGTTGCGGGCCACCAGGAACGCCACCGGCACCCGCTCCGTCACCTGGACCTGCACCGTCGACGGCCAGCTCAGCGACACCTGCACCGCGGCGATCTTCGGCACCACCTGCAGCCGCTCGTGGATCTGGTCGACGTCGACCTGCAGCATCGGCGTGCCCAGCTCGATGCCCGCCGCCTGCACCACCTGGTCCTGGCCCAGCGTCGCGTTGCCGACCACCTGCACCGACCGGACGCCCAGCAGCGGCGTGAAGTACAGCACGAGCGCTATCGCGGTCACCGCGGCCAGCACCGCCGGGAGCGCCCAGCGCCGCCATTTCGGCGGCGCCGTCGCGCCGCCCCGCACCGGACGACCCCGGGTGCTGCGCATCCCAGGACGTTCCGTTGCACGGCGGCGCGTCGGGGTCACCCCTGGTCCTCCGCGGTGTCGCGGTCGATCTCGCGGAGGATCTCCGGGCCGAGCATCGTCACGTCGCCGGCCCCCATCGTCAGCACCAGGTCGCCCGGCCGGGCCAGGCCCGCGACCAGCGGCGCCGCCGCCGTGAACGACGGCTCGTAGTGCACCTTCCCCTGCTGCAGCGGCACTTCGTCGGCGATCAGCTTGCCGGTGACGCCGGGCTGCGGGTCTTCCCGCGCGCCGTAGACGTCCAGCACGACGACCTCGTCGGCCAGGCCCAGCGCCGTCGCGAACTCGCCGGCGAACGCCGCCGTGCGGGAGAACAGGTGCGGCTGGAACACCACGATCAGCCGGCCGTCGCCGACCACCGGCCGCGCCGCGCGCAGCTGCGCGTCGACCTCGGTGGGGTGGTGGGCGTAGTCGTCGTAGACGCGGACGCCGCCGGCGCGGCCCTTGAACTCGAAGCGCCGGCGGACGCCGCCGAACGCGGCGAGCCCGTCGAGCAGGCCGCCGAGCGGCGCGCCGAGCTCCAGCCCGGCCAGCAGCGCGGCGACCGCGTTGCCCGCCATGTGCTCGCCCGGCACCGCCACCTGCACGTCCACGCGCTCGCCGCCGAGCTCCACGGTCGCCACCCCGGAGCCGTGCTCGGCCCGGTAGCCGACCAGCCGGGCGTCGCCCTCGCCGGTCACCGACTTCCCGTAGCGCCGCACGCGGATCCCGAGCGCCGCCGCCTTGTCGGCCAGCGCGGCCGAGCCCGCGTCGTCGGCGCAGGCGATCAGCACGCCGCCCGGCTCGATCCGCCGCACGAACTCGTCGAAGACCGAGATGTAGGCCTCGGCGGTGCCGTGGTGGTCCAGGTGGTCCGGTTCGACGTTGGTCACCACCGCGACCGACGGCGCGAACACCAGGAACGAGCCATCGCTCTCGTCCGCCTCGGCGACGAAGATGCTGCCGTCGCCGTGGTGCGCGTTCGCGCCCGACTCGTTGAGGTCGCCGCCGATGGCGAAGGACGGGTCGAAGCGGCAGTGCTGCAGGGCCACGGTCAGCATCGACGTCGTCGAAGTCTTGCCGTGGGTGCCTGCCACGCACGCCACCCGGTGCCCGGCCATCAGCGCGGCCAGTGCCTCGGCGCGGCGCAGCACCGTGACTCCCCGGCGCTGCGCCTCGACGAGCTCCGCGTTGTCCGGCTTGATCGCCGTGGACACCACGACCGCCGTCGGGTCCGCGTCGAACTGGTCCAGGTTCTCGGCCCGGTGGCCGATGCCGATGTGCGCGCCCTGCGCGCGCAGCGCCAGCACCGTGCGCGAGTCGCGGGCGTCCGAACCGGACACCTCCTGCCCGCGGGCCAGCAGGATGCGGGCGATGCCGCTCATCCCGGCGCCGCCGATGCCGACCAGGTGCACCCGGGCCAGCACGGCATCCAGATCCGACAGGTCCGAAGTGGATGGTTCGGTCACTGTCCGGCCACCTCCAGCACGATCTGCGCGAGCACCCGGTCCGCCTCTCTGTGGCCGCTGCCCAGCGTCGCCCGGCTCATCTCCTGCAGCCGCTGGGCGTCGAGCGCCAGCGGCAGCACCTCGTCGATGACGCGCTGCGTGGTCAGGTCCGCGTCCGCCACCAGCCGCGCGCCGCCCGCGGCGACCACCGGCTGCGCGTTGAGCGCCTGCTCACCGTTGCCGTGCGGCAGCGGCACGAACACCGCGGGCAGCCCGACGGCCGAGACCTCGGCGACGGTCATCGCCCCCGACCGGCACACCACCAGGTCCGCCGCCGCGTACGCCAGGTCCATCCGCTCCAGGTAGGGCACCGCCGCGTACGCGGGCGCGCCCGGAACCTGCTGCACCGCGATGGTGTTCTTCGGGCCGTGCGCGTGCAGCACGCCGATCCCGGCGCGCCCCAGCGCTTCCGCCGCGCCGGAGAACGCGGTGTTCAGGGTGCGGGCGCCCTGCGAGCCGCCGACCACCAGGATCGTCGGGGCGTGCGGGTGCAGCCCGAAGTGCTGGCGGGCCTGCATCCGCAGCGCCCACCGGTCCAGCTGCGTGATCGACTCGCGCAGCGGGATGCCGATGGTCTGCGCCCCGGCCAGGCCGCTGTCCGGGGTCGCCGACAGCACGCGTTCCGCGAACTTCGCGCCGACCTTGTTCGCCAGCCCCGCGCGCGCGTTCGCCTCGTGCACCACGATCGGCACCCGGCCGCGCGCGGCCAGGTAGGCGGGCAGCGACACGTAGCCGCCGAAGCCGATCACCACGTCCGCGCCGACGCGCTCCAGCACCTCGCGGGTCTGCTTCACCGATTCCCGCACCTTCAGCGGCAGCTTCAGCAGGTCGGCGTTGGGCTTGCGCGGCATCGGCACCGGTGGGATGAGCTCCAGCGGGTAGCCGCGGGCCGGCACCAGCCGGTTCTCCAGGCCCCGTTCGGTGCCCAGCGCGGTCACCCGGGCGTCCGGCCGCAGCCGGCGCACCGCGTCTGCCAGCGCCAGCGCGGGCTCGATGTGCCCGGCGGTGCCGCCGCCGGCGACCACCACCGACAGCGGCCGCCTGCCCATGGCGGCGCCCCGCGGGTCGGCCACAGCACCCTGGTCGATGCGGACCGTCTGCTCCCCGCTCAACGGTGTCCTCCTCGTGTCTGCGCCCGGGATCCGGGTCCGCTGCGCGCACCACGCGCGCGCGTGTCCCCGCTTCCCCGGCGAGTTGCCGCCGCCCCGGAGCTCTTCGCGCCGGGCCGGCTTCGTGGGGTCGGTCGTGCCGGCCGCCGCTTCGCCGGTGGCCGGTACGGCGCCGGGGTGGGCAGCCGCAGCAGCTTGCCAACCCGACCCGGTCCCAAAGACCGTAGCGCGGCGATGGCCTCGGGTTCGTGCCGGGCGAAGTTCGCCAGCAGGCCGAACACCAGCATCGTCGTGACCACAGACGATCCGCCCGAGGAGATCAGCGGCAGCGGCAGCCCGGTGGTGGGCAGCAGGCCCACCACGTAGCCGACGTTGATGATCGCCTGCCCCACCAGCCACATCGTCAACGTCGCCGAAACCAGCCGGATGAACGGGTCGGTGTTGCGGAACGCGATGCGCATGCCCACGTAAGCGGTGGTGCCGAAGAGCACCAGCACCATCGCGCAGCCGACGAACCCGAGCTCCTCGCCGATCACCGCGAAGATGAAGTCGTTGTGCACGTTGGGCAGGTACTGCCACTTCGACCAGCCCTGCCCCAGCCCGCGGCCGAACAGCCCGCCGTCGGCCAGCGCGAAAAGCGCCTGCGAGGCCTGGTAGCCGTTACCTGCCGGGTCGGCGAGCGGATCCAGGAAGCTGGTCAGCCGCGCCATCCGGTAGTCGGCGACCATCGCCAGCACCACGCCCGCGGTCACCGCGCCCAGCAGCATCACCAGGAACAGCCGCAGCGGCGCACCGGCGAACCACAGCAGGGCCAGCAGCACGATGAACAGCGTGATCGTGGAACCGAGGTCGGGCTGCATCATGACCAGCGCGAACATCAGCAGCGCCGCCGGCACCACCGGCACCAGCAGGTGCCGGTACTGCGTCATCAGGCCGCGCTTGGTGACCAGCACGTGCGCGCCCCACAGCGCGAAGGAGATCTTGGCGAACTCGACCGGCTGGAAGGACACGCCGGCGACCACGAACCAGCTCTGCGCCCCGTTCAGCTTGGAGCCCAGCGGCGTCAGCACGGCCACCAGCAGCCCGAGGCAGACCGTCAGCAGGATCAGGCTGTACCGGCGCATCAGCCGCACCGGCACCCGCAGCGCGGCGTAGAACACCAGCAGCCCGGCGAGGCAGTACAACACCTGCTTGCTGAACACGCTGTAGGACGAGCCGTCCTTGTCGAACGAGTCGACGCTGGAGGCCGAGAGCACCATCACCAGGCCGAAGATCGTCAGCAGGCCGAAGACGGCCAGCAGCAGGTGGAACGACGCCAGCGGCCGGGTCAGCCAAGCGGTCAGCGGGGACAGCACGCTCCGGGTGGCGCGCTTCTTCGGGCTGCGCGCGGCCGCGGGCTTGGTCATCGTGGTCACGGCGGATCACCCGCCGTGCGCCGCCGGGGCGTCGGCCAGCACCGCGCGCACCGCGTCGGCGAAAGCCCGGCCCCGGTGGGCGTAGTCGGTGAACATGTCCATCGACGCGGCGGCCGGGGCGAGCAGGACCACCGAGCCCGGACGCGCGAACTCGTCGGCCGCGCGAACAGCTTCCAGCATGCCCGCATCGTCCCCTGCGGCGACCTCGCGGACCGGCACATCCGGCGCGTGTCGGGCCAGTGCGGCGGCGAACCGGCCCCGATCGCGGCCGATGAGCACCACGGCGGTCAGCCGATCGGCGTTGGCCGCGACCAGTTCGTCGACCTCGGCGCCCTTCAGCAGCCCGCCCGCGATCCACACCACCTGGGGGTGCGCGCGCAGCGCCGCGTCCGCCGCGTGCGGGTTCGTCGCCTTGGAATCGTCCACATAGGACACACCGGCGGCCGTCGCGACGACCACCGACCGGTGCGCGCCCGGCTGGAACGCCCGCAGCCCGTCGGCCACCGCCGCCGGGTCGACGCCGTAGGCCCGCGCCAGCGCCGCCGCGGCCAGCGCGTTCGCCACGTTGTGCGGGCCCGCCGGATGCACGTCCGCGAGCTCCGCGAGCACCACGCCACCGCCGAAGGCCCGGTCCACCAGCGAACCGCCCTCGACACCCAGCTGCCCCTCCGCCGGGGCGCCCAGGGTGAAGGAGACCCGCCGGGCATCCGCCGCGGCAGCGGCGGACAGCCGGGTCGACCACTCGTCGTCGGCGTTGGCGACGGCGACGGAGTTGCCTGCGTACACCTTCGCCTTGGCGTCGCCGTAGGCGGCGAGAGAACCGTGCCAGTCCAGGTGGTCGGCGGCGAGGTTGAGGACGACGGCGGCGAACGCCGCGACGGAGTCCGACCAGTGCAGCTGGAAGCTGGACAGCTCCACGGCGAGCACCTCGTGCCCGGCGCGGACCGCGTCGACCACCGGCAGCCCGACGTTCCCGCAGGCCACCACGTCGACGCCGGCCGCCCGCAGGATCGACTCCAGCATGCTGACCGTCGTCGTCTTGCCGTTGGTCCCGGTGACCGCCAGCCACCTGGCCGGCACGTCTTTCTCCTGGTCCAGCCGCCAGGCCAGCTCGACCTCGCCGATCACCTCGACGCCGGCCGCCACGGCCGCCGCCAGCAGCGGCGCGTCCGGCCGCCAGCCGGGGCTGGTCACGACCAGGTCGGTGCCCGCGGGCGGCTCGACCAGGCCGGCGACCAGCTCCGCGCCCTGCGCCTGCAGCGACGCCAGCGCGACCAGCCGGTCGGCGGAGGCGTCGGTGACGGTGACCGCCGCCCCCGCCGCCAGCAGCGCCTCGGCGGCCGAGCGGCCGGACACCCCGGCACCGGCCACCAGCACGTTCCGCCCCTCGAACCGCCCTGCCACCGGTTCGCCTCCCTAACGCGTCTCGCAGCGTGGTCGTGAGTGCGCCGAGAGCCGGGCCGCCAGGGAGCGCCTGGAGTACGAGGCCACCCACGATCCGCTGACCGGTC
>NZ_JBFAIN010000024.1:0-128367 GCF_040654735.1 Saccharopolyspora sp. NPDC050642
ATGACCGTGCAGTGACGCAATCCCGGGTTTCCGGCCGCGAGACTGTGCAGCAGCGCGCTCTCCTGGCGGCCGTGCCCAATGCCGACCGACATCACCGCAGTTTCAATTGAAACTGCGGTCCACCACAGGGCCGAGGGCACCGGGGATTCGGCCTACGATCAGGGTGTGATCCGAGTTCGCGAGTTGCACCCGTGGCCGTCGACGGAGGCCGAAGCCGTTGCGATCCAAGAACAACTGCGCCCGCTCGTGCGCTTCGACGGCGAGCCCGCGGAGGTTCGCACGGCGGCGGGCCTGGACGTCGCCTACCGCGACGACTCGGGTCGCCTGGTCGCGGCCGTAACGGTCGTCGACGTGGCAACGCTGTCCGTTGTGGACAGTGTCGTAGTGCACGGCGAGACCGATTTTCCTTATGTGCCAGGGCTGTTCGCGTTTCGCGAAGCGCCTTCGTTGCTCCGGGCCTTGTCCGAGATGTCGGTGGTGCCGGACGTCTTGGTGTGCGACGGGCAGGGTCTCGCCCACCCGCGCCGCTTCGGGCTGGCCTGCCACCTGGGCGTGCTGACCGACCTCCCGAGCATCGGAGTCGGCAAGACGGCGATGGGCCGCTACGAGCCGCCGGGCGAGGAGCGCGGGGCGTGGTCACCGCTGCGGATGGACGACGAAGTCGTCGGCCGGGCGCTGCGGACGCAGCGGGGCGTCAAGCCGGTGTTCGTCTCCGTCGGCCACCGCTACACCCTCGACGGGGCCTGCGACCTGGTGCTCCGCCTGTCACCGAAGTACCGCCTGCCGGAAACGACCCGAACGGCCGACCACCTGGGCAGGACGGCGTAGCCCGGACGGTCGGCCTGGTCGATCTCGGCGGCCGTGGCTAGACGGCGGATTCGCGGCGCACGTCCAGGATGTTCGTCCCGTTCAGGTGGAAGACCTCGAAGAGCATGTCGGCGCCCTCCCGGCCCACGAAGTTGATCTCGGGCTTGGTGATCGGAACCAAGGTGAGGATCTGCAGCTGGGGCTTGGCCTGGTCCGGGTAGAGGTTGAACGCCTCGTCGAACATCGGGCTGGTGTGCGCGATGACCCCGACGATCTCGGTGCCCTCGATGATCGGCTGGTCGTTGTCGAAAACCGATCCGTACTCCATGCCCCGCTCGTTCTTGATGATCAACGAGGCGATCGAGTCGGTGAGGTAGTGCGCGATGTGCTGCTGGTCGGAACGCAGCGAGCAGACCAGCTCCTCGGGGAGCATCGAGGTGATCTTCTGGAACCGCAGGCCGTTGGTGACCACGGTGGTGACCGGCGGCTCCTCGTTCTGGTAGAAGGTCAGGTCGTAGCCGCGGTTGCCGCGGTCCGACTGCGCCGACTCGATCCGTTGAACCTGCCCGAGTCGCTGCTCGAGGTGGTCGAGCAGCTCGGGGGGCTGCTGGGCGTTCGTCACAGGTGCTCCGATCGTTCTTCCTGGAAGTATGCGGCTGTCCCGGCGAGCGTTCCAGGACCGTATCAGCGGCGGGGGTCTCCGAGCTTCTGTCCTCCCTTGACGATCGTTTGCGGATCGACGGGGGTGGTGGAGATCGGTTGCAGCTGCTGGCCCTGGAAGTGCTTCTCGAACAGTTGCGGGTACTTGCCGAAGCCCGGCGCCGTCGATTCGTGGCTGTGCTTCTGGTTCTCCGACTTGAGTTCGAGTCGGTAGTGGTCGGGGTGGTCGTACATCGCCTTGTACTGGTCGCGCGTCACCTCGTGGTGGATCGCGAACTCCCGCTGGCGCCAGTACTCGTAGTCCGGCATGTGGCCCATGTCCGCCACGCTCCGGTGCTTGCCGTCCACCTCTTCCTGCTTCGGGACGGTGAACTTGTCGTGCGGCGGTGCCGGGGGCTCCTCCCCGCGCGTGTACCAGTCCGGCGGGTCCGTTTCCCTGAGCTGCTGGTTCGGCGGTGTGCCGACGCGTTCGTAGAACTGCGGCTTCCCGGCGTCGTCCACGCCCACCGGGATGGGCTTGCCGGAGGCCGCGCACTTGTACGAACCATCGGGGTTCATCTCGGTGTTCTGGTAGACGCTGTGCTTGGTGCCCTCCGAGATGGCCGGCCGGTCACCCTCGTAGACCCAGCGCATGTACGTGTGGTCGTCCCTGAGGTGATCTGGAGTGTCGGGCGTCGGTTCGAGCGTGCCTTCGCGCTGGACCCACTCGTTGCTGTTCTCGTCCCACCGCAGCGGTGGGCCGCTCTGGCCATCGCGCAGACGCGCTTCGTGCCCACCGCCGTAGAGGTAGTACTTGTTGTCGTGCGGCGGCTGGCTCAGCGCCTCCTTGCGGTTCTTGATCTCCTCTTCGCTGAGCTTCTCCCGGTTCCCGCGCGCTTCGGCGTCGTCGGGCCGGTCGCCGATGTCTTCGCCGTCGCGAGACGGGTGGAAGGCGTCGTCGCTGGCAGGGGAGTTCGTGCCGTCCGGGTGGTGGGTGTCCCAGCCGCCGTCCGGCGGCCAGGTGGGCCCGCCGTCCGGGGCTCGGCTGCCGGCGAAGACGTTGCCGTTGGTGTCGGTCCAGGCCAGGCCGCGCGGGGCCGTCACGTCCACGCCGAGCTTCTTCGCCAGGTCGCCGGCGAAGTCGCCGGAGTTGCAGCTGACCAGGCGGATCGGGCTCTGGCCGTCCCAGCCGGAGCGGCGCAGCACGTCGGCGAACTCGTCCGGCGAGTAGCTGCGCCCGCCGATGTCGATCCGGCCGTCCGGACCCATGTGCGCGTCGACGGTGAAGTGCTTGCCGTCGTCCGGGACCCGGTGCGCCAGGTCCTGCATGTTCGGGTCGGTGTGGCCGGAAGTCCCCGCATCGGTGCGGTTGTTGTCGAGGGTGTCGACGCCGTCGTTGATCTTCTGGTCGTACTCGGGCGTGCCCGGCTCCGGCTTGTCGGCGTCCGGCTCGTGCGGCTTGTCCGCGTCGTCCTTCGGCTTGTCCGTCGTGTCGGGCTCGCGTTGGGAGTCCGCGCCGTCCTTCGGCTTGTCCGCGTCCGGGCCCTTCGAGTCCGGCTGGTTGGACGTGTCCGGCGACTTGGTGCCGTCCGGGGACTTCGTCGGGTCCGGGCTCTTGGTCGAGTCCGGTGCCTTGGACGAGTCCGGGGTCTTCGTGGTGTCCGGGGCCTTCGTGCTGTCCGGGGTCTTCGTGATGTCCGGCTTCGAGCCGGGCCCGCCTGCGTCGGGGCGCTGGTTCGGCGCGTCGGTGCGCGGCGCGCCGGGGCCTCCCGGCCCGCGGCCGTCGGGGCCCGTCGGTCGGGGAGAGCCGGTCGGTCCGCCGTTCGGGCGGGGCGGTGCGTCCGGTCCCGCCGATCCGCGGGGCGCCGCAGTGGGGCGCGGCGTAGCGTCCGGAGTGGACGGTGGGCGTCCGGCAGCGCCGGGGCTGCCCGGTGTGCCTGTCCAGCCGCCTCCGGAACCCGGACGGCTTCCGCCGCCGCTCGGGCTGGCGCCACCGCCGCCGGCGCCACCGCCGTGCGCGCCACCGCCCATCGCGCCGCCCGCCGGGGCTCCGGCGTTCGGCTGATCGGTGCGGGGAGCGTTGGGCGATGGTGCGGTCTGCGGAGCTGCCGGAGCGTCCACACTGGACGAGCTCGTGCCGGACGGGTTGCTCGGCCGGTCGAAGGACGACGGCGAGTGGCTGCCGCCACCACCGGAACCACCGCTGTGCGTCCCGCCGCCACCGGGCATGCCGCCGCCGGACGAACCGCCGCCGTGCGGGCCGGAGCCGCCGCTCGGCGAGCCACCCGCGTCGGGGCTGGAGCCGCCACCGTGCGGGCTGGAGCCGCCGCTGGGGCTGCCGGAGAGATCGCCGGAGAAAGCGGTGTTGCGGCTGTCCGGCGCGTGCCCACCACTGGGCGATCCGGAGGACCCGCCCCCGGAGTGGCTGCTGGAGCCCGGGCCGTCCGGCGAGGAGCTGCTGCTGGAATGGGTGCTCGAACCGCCCGAGTGCGGCGCGGAGCCGTCGGGCGAGGAGGTCGGCCTGCTGCTGTCCGGCGACGAGCTCGACGAGTGCGAACCGCCCGAGTCCGTGCTGCTGGAGCTCGACGAACCGCTGGACGACGAATCGGAGTGCGAGCCGCCGGAATCGCCGCCGCTCGACCGGCCGTCGCCGCCGGAGCCCGAGCCGTCCGAGCTGGATCCCGAACCGCTGGGGTCGGAGTTGGAGCTTCCGCTGGAGCTGGAGGAGTTCGATCCGTCGCTACCGGAGCCCGAGCCGCTGCCGGAACCGGAGTCGCCACCGGAACCGGAGCCCGACCCGTTGCCGGAACCGTTGCCACCGGACCCGTTACCGCCGGACCCAGAGCCCGAGCCGTTTCCGGAACCGTTGCTGCCGGATCCGGAGCCGCCGTCGCTGCCCGAACCCGAGCCGCCGTCGCTACCCGAGCCGGAGCCGCCGTCGCTACCCGAACCCGAGCCGCCGTCGCTACCCGAGCCGCCGTCGCCGCTGATGTTCGGGCCGCCGCCCGTCCTAGCGTTGTGCTTGCCGACGACGTTGGTGCCGAAGGCGTCGTCGAACTTCTTCCAGGAGCCCTCGGCGAAGTTGTCGGCGAGCTTGCCGGGGGCGTCGACGACCTTCTTGATGCCCTTGCCGAGCTTCTTCAGGATCTTGCCCAGGACCTCGACCATCTTGGCGATCTTCGGCGCCACGTTCTTGATCGTCTTGACCAGCTTCTGGACGACTTCGCTGATCTTCGAGACGGTCTTGGAGATGAACGCGGTCGCCTGGGCGACGATCACCGGGGTGCCGAGCCCGAAGGTGCACAGCGCTTCCAGCGCGTAGGTGATCAGCCGCGAGACGCAGTCGGCGACCAGGTCGCGGACGAATTCGCGGACGAACGAGACGACCTCGCCCATCACCGTCACGACGGTGCTCAGGATGCCGGCGAGCTCGCTGGCATCGTTGAGCGCGCTGGCCTTCTCCTCGGCGTGCTTGCGGTAGGCGTCACCGGCGGCGCCGGTCCACTGCGAGGTGTCGCCCTGGACGGCGCTGTTGTACTCCTCCGCGGCCTGCTTGACGGCTTCGGAGACCTTCTGCCAGGTCGCGCCGTAGGCCTTGACGCCGTCCGGGTCGCCGGCGAACCAGTCCAGCGCCTCCTTGAGCGGCTGCACGTGTTCGATCAGGAACGAGACGCCGTAGGACGCCAGCGTGCCGATGGGGTCCATGACCATGCTGGCCACTTCCATCGCGGCACCGCCGTAGGCGAGCCCCGCCTCCACCCAGCTGGATTCGTCGTTGAGGCTGGTGACGTCGTGGTACGACTCCAGGATGCCGACGCCCTTGATGCTGTCGGGCGTCTCGTTCGGGTCCTTCGGGAGGGTGTCCTCGGTAACGACGAGCGGATTGTCGGCCATCACTGCATCCCGCTGAACATCGAGCTGTTGTCGTCATCGGTGGACTGGTAGTCCTCGGCGGCGCCGCGCACGTTCTCGGCGGTGTCCTGCATCGCCTCCACGGCCTTCTGCAGCGTCTCGACGCCGTACTGCTCGACGGGCTGCAGCATCAGCGCGAAGGGCTGGCACAGGATCCCGTAGGCGTCGTTGTTCATCGTCACCTGCTGCGACGCGTCGACGGCGACGTTCAGCTGATCGACAACACCATCCACTTTGGACGCGTGCGATCGCAGGTTCTCGATGACGACGTTCATCTCGTCGGCCATCGTCGGCTCCCCTCAGTGCGGAACTCAGCGCAGGAACGAACCACCGCTGAAGTCGTCATCGTCGAAGTCGTCCGGGCGGCGGCGCGATGGCCGCGGCTGCTGTTGCGGAGGCGGCGGCGTGGCGGGACGTTGCGGAGGTTGTTGCCGCTGCTGCGGTTCCTCGTAGTCGTCTTCCAGCCCGAACTGCATCTCCGGCACGCCGGATTCGCGCCCCTGCGGGCCGTCCTCGTCCGCAGGCGGTTCCGGGAAGTTCTTGCGGGCCTCGCCGAGCACGTGCTGCGCGGCGGAGTCCTCCAGCCCGACCGTGCCCGCCACTGCCTGCTGCATGAGTTCGGGGATCTTCGCCTGCGCGGTCTGCACGGCGCGCATGATCTCGGCGGCGAGCTTCGCCATCGGGCGGTTGCTGGCGTTCTCGGAGAGCTGCAGGCTCTGCAGGATGCCGTTCGAGCCGATGGTCACCTGGATCGCTCCGTCGCGGGAGGTCTCCGTCACCGCGATCTGCTCGATCTCCTGCTGCATCCGGCCGAACTTCTCGGCCTTCTCCGCGGCGCGTTCCTGCCACTGCTGGACCATGCGCTCGGCGGCACCGATGTCTTCAACCACGCGTCCTCCCCGGCAGAACCCCCCTGTTCCGGAAAGAATGACGTGTTGGGAAACTGTTCGGATCCACCAGGCGGTACAAATGGGCCGAACAGATCAGCTCATTAAGTCGAATGGTCTAACAATCGTGCGCGAAAGTAGCTCAGCGGGTTCGTCGTGGCCCGGCCGTCCTGTGTGGACGCGAAGCCGCCTCATCCGGCCGTCAGGATCCCGTCCCGCAGCACGGGCGCCCGCCCGCTGCAGTTGACCTCGGCGGCCAGCGCGACGTCGTGCGCGAAGCCCCACTCCGCGAGCTCGCGGCCGGACTCGCAGTCGGCGAGCATGGCGCCGATCTCGCCCGACACGGCCTGGAACGCCGCCGCGGCCAGCTCGGCTTCGGGAGAGCGCCGTCCGGGCAACGCGGAGATGATCGCGCCCGCGCCGAGCAGATCCTCGATCGCCGGGCGCAGCTGGTCGTCCCGGCGCTCCCCGGCGGCGACGATTCCGATCGGGCCGCCCACCTTCACCGCCGCGCGGGCCACGGCCGCCGCGTTGCGCAGGCAGCCCGCGAACACGGTGGCCCCGGTCGCGACGGCCTCGGCGCACAGCGTCGCGCCGTTCGGCGACGGAAGCCCCAGCAGCACGTCCGGTGTCAGGGTGCGAAGCGACGACGGGCTCAGCGACCACTCGTCGAGGCTGCGGGGGCGCGCGAGCACGACGTCCTCGGGCGCCGACCCGTCCTGCCGGCGCAGCGGCATGACCCTGGCGCCGGTGCTCGTCGCCACGTCGACCGCCGTCGAGAAGGACAGGACGTCGACCACCACGAGCACCGGGTGGTCCGCCATGGCGCGCAGACCGGGCAGGGCCCAGTCGGTGTGCACATCGATGCTGGTCACGGCCGGTAGCGTAACCGGGGTGTGCGGGGGCGGTGGGCCGTTTGGCAGACTGCCCGCGTGCGCGTCTACATCGGCTCCGACCATGCCGGCTACGAACTCAAGAACCACCTCGTCAAGTGGCTGACCGACAAGGGTCACGACGTGACCGACATCGGTCCGGCGGAATACGACGCCCAGGACGACTACCCGCCGTTCTGCGTCGAGACCGCCCGCCGCGTCGTCGCCGACGAGGGCAGCCTCGGGCTGGTCCTCGGCGGATCCGGCAACGGCGAGCAGATCGCCGCGAACAAGGTCCCCGGCGCCCGCGCCGCGCTGGCCTGGAGCGTCGAGACCGCGAAGCTCGCCCGGCAGCACAACAACGCGCTGCTGGCCGGCATCGGTGCGCGGATGCACACCGTCGACGAGGCCGAGCAGATCGTCGAGGCGTTCCTGACCACCGACTTCGAGGGCGGCCGGCACCAGCGCCGGATCGACCTGCTCACCGACTACGAGAAGACCGGCGAGCCCCCGGCCCTGCCCGGCAACTGATCCCATGGCACCGGCACGTCCGACCGCGGCGCTGCTGACACCTCTGGTGGCGGCGGCGGGAACCGCGGTCGGCGTGCTGGTGCTCTTCTTCGGGCAGCGCGCGCTCGCGCCCGTCCTCGCCGGCGGTCCCGGCGCGACCTGCACCGAACCCGACTGCCTGCTCGGGGTGGGCCTGTGGCTGATCGTGGGCGGCGTCCTCGCGGTGTGCGCCTCGCTGCTGGCCGGGGCGGTGTTCCGGCATCCCGACCGACCGGTCCGGCGCGGCCTGTTCGTCGCGCTGTGGTGCGTGGCGGCCTACCTCGTGGAGTCGGTCGTGCTGTGGATCCTCGCCTGACGCGGACGGACTGTTGACATGCCTGAAGGCCACACGCTGCACCGGCTCGCCGGGCTGCACGGCGACCTGTTCGCCGGCACGGAGGTCCAGGTGCGCAGCCCGCAGGGGCGGTTCGCCACCAGCGCCTCGTTGCTGACCGGCTCGGTGTTCGAGCGGGCCGAGGCGCACGGCAAGCACCTGTTCCACTTCTACGGCCCGGACCGGGTCGTCCACGTGCACCTCGGGTTGTACGGCACGTTCACCGAGTCCGAGCTCCCGCTGACCGAGCCCCGCGGCCAGGTGCGGATGCGCATCGTCGGCCGCACGCATTGGACGGACCTGCGCGGGCCCACCGCGTGCGAGCTGCTGACCGGCGAGGAGGCCGCCGCGCTGCGCGGTCGGCTGGGGCCGGACCCGCTGCGCCGCGACGCCGATCCCGAGCGGGCGTGGCAGCGGATCTCGCGTTCCCGCACCAGCATCGCCGCGCTGCTGATGGATCAGAAGGTGCTGGCCGGCGTCGGCAACGTCTACCGGGCGGAAGTGCTGTTCCGGCACGGGATTCCGCCGTACACGCCGGGCCGCTCGCTCGGGCGCGAGCAGTGGGACGCGATCTGGGCCGACCTCGTCGAGCTGATGGCCGACGGGGTGCGGGTGGGGCGCATCGACACGGTGCGCCCGGAGCACCTGCCGGAGGTCACCGGCCGGGCGCCGAGGCAGGACCGGCACGGCGGCGAGGTCTACGTCTACCGGCGAGCGGGGATGCCCTGCCTGATCTGCGGAACGCCGGTGGCGATGGCGGACCTGTCGGCCCGCAAGCTCTACTGGTGCCCCACCTGCCAAGAAACCTGACCACCACCCGCCCCTCCCGGGAGGCTGTGGACAACTCCCGCAGTTTCAATTGAAATTGCGGGTTGTCGTCGGCGGCATCGGAACCGTCAGATGTCGAAACCGCCCATGTCGAAGTCGCCCGCGTCGAAGCCGCCGGCGTCGCCCGAGTCTCCGCCGTCGAAGCCCTGGTCACCGATGCCCTGGTCGCCGTCGGCTCCCAGGCCGTCCTGGTAGCCCTCCGCGTACGCGGCTTCCGCCGGGACTCCCGCCATGCCGCCGAACAGGGCGCTCATCAGCACGAACGAGCCCACGCCCCAGGCGCCCGCGACCAGCGCCGGCTTCCACCACGGCTCGCTGTACCAGCCCTGCGGCACCGGCCGCCCGGCGACCGTGCCGCCCGGGTAGTAGTGCGGCGTCTGCTCGGTCGGGTTCGGCGACGCCACCTGGTGCCGGCCCTCCACCTCGACGTCGCGGTACTCGGTGACCTTGCCCGCGCCGTGCTGGCCGGACAGGTCGGGCAGCTCCGGGCCCGGGTCCATGTCCATCGCGACCCGCGCCGCCCGCACGTAGTACAGGCCTTCCAGCGCGGACTCCGTGGTCAGGCGCGCCTGCGCGGCGGTGTTCGCCCGGTCGAGCTGGGAGATCGCCGCCCCGTGCCGTTCGGCCGCGTCGGCGAGGGCCTGCTTGGCCGCCTCGTTGGTGCCGACCAGGTTGAGCACCTGCCCGCCGAGTCGCTCCACCCAGCGCCGCGCTTCGGCCTTGGCGTCCTCCAGCTGCTTCTGCTGGTGCGCCACGGCCTTCTGGCGGGACCACCAGACCGCGGCGACGATCACCACGAGGGCGATCACGATGATGATGGTTGCGGTCACCCGGGCCTCCCGTTCCGGCGGACGCGTCGATTTCGACAGTACGCCGCCGGAACGAGGATGCGGTCGGGTCAGAAGCTCTCCGGGCAGTGCGGGGCGTCTTCGGTGGCGAACGCGCGGGAGGCTTCGAGCAACGCGCCGGGGGCGAGCTCGGCGACCCGCCCGGAGCGTGCCAAGCCGGAAAGTGTGTTCCCGCCCAGGTACGCCGCGGCCAGGTCGGTGACGTCCAGCCCGAGCTGGCCGGGGTCGTCGGTGCGGGCGATCTTGCCGACGCCGTCGGAACCGGCGGTCAGCCGCCACCGGCCCGCGTTCCACGGGCAGAACCGGTCGGTGATGTCGAGCACGACGTCGACCGGGGCCGAGTACCGGCGCGCGGGCAGCGCGCGGTCGACGTCGACGAGCCGCACCCACAGCCCGTCGAGGATCTGCCGGCTCGCCGCGCGCGGGTCGGCGAGCATGCCCACCACCGGCTCGTCGAGCGCGGCCTTCGGCCAGTTCACCTCGCCGACCAGGTCGATGTCGAGCAGGTACCGCCACAGCGCGGCGTAGGCCTGCGGGGTCGCCGCGACGAGTTCCAGCACCTGCAGCTGGTATGCGGGGCCCCGGGTGGTCCACTCGGGCTTGGGCCGGTAGATGACGTAGCCGTCGGGGTGCAGCGCGAACCTGGCCCGGCCCAGGTCGCCGCGCTCGGCGCGGTCGTCGATCATCCGGACTTCCCAGGAGCCGTCGCCCCGGGACAGCCAGCCGGTCCGGGCGGCGGCCACCTCCGGGTAGCGCCGGTGGGCGAATTCCAGCGCGGTTTCCCGGTCGACCTCCCGGACCCGTCGCTCGTCGACGTCCACAGTGGACAGGAATGCGGCGCCGCGCGGCAGGCTCAGGCGGGTTTCGCAGCTGGCCAGGCCGTAGCCGAAGCGGCCGTAGATGGCGCCTTCCGAGGCGTACAGCGCGGCGAGCCCGGAGCCGCTGTCGTGCAGCTCGTCGAGCTGGGCTGGGCGCGCATCAGGGAGGTCAGCACGCCGCGCCGCCGGTGGCCCGGCTTGACCCCGACCGCGCTGATGGCCGCGACCGGGTGCCGCGCCGGGCCGGGCACGGTGATGTCCAGCGCGAACCGCCCGGCGACACCGATCAGCTCGTCGCCGTCGAAGGTCCCGTGCGCCAGCGACGTGTCGAAGACCTCGCGGTAGCGCTCCATCGCGGGGTCCCGGCTGTCGTCGAGGAAGGCCGCGGTGAACACCGCGAAGAAGCTCTCGTAGTCGCCGGTCGAAAGTTTTCTCGTGGTGAGGTCCGCCATGTGGCGTTCCTACCGCCGACGAGCCTTTCGTGCGACCCTTTTTCGGTCAGGCGCCGAGCGGGACCTCGGCGATGGTCTCCCACTCGGAGCACGAGTGGTCCCGGTTGAGCTTGACCAGCGACAGCGAGGGCACCTTCGCCGTGGTCGGCTCCACCGCGGTCGCGCTGAGCGTGGCGATGGCGAAGATGGCCGGGCCGTCCGTCGTGGAGTGGGCGAGGCTCACGTGCTTGTCGACGTCCTCGGGCTCCGCGGGCAGCGGCGTCTCGCCGATGGCCTCGGTGGTCGTTTCCCGCACCGCGGCGCGGAGTTCGAGCACCGTCGACTGCGGTTCGGCCGGCAGCGCCAGCGACTCCGGCAGCACCACGGCGTGGTGGAACGCCAGGGTCAGGGGCAGCACCGACGCCAGCCGCGGCCGGGCGGCGGCCAGCAGCGCCTCGATGCGGTCTTCGCCGATCTCGTCGGTGAAACCGATCTCCTGCACCAGGATGTGCATCCATTCCAGCGGGACGAGGTCGAAGCCCGGCAGGTCGCGCAGGGCGTACTGGTAGTCGTTCACCAGCTTGCGCAGCCCGGGTTGGTCGGCCAGCGGCAGCAGCCACGCGTAGCCGGTGCGCCCGGCGCGCCAGCCCGGGCGCCAGCGGGCGTGATTGCGGACCTGATCGGCGTGTGGCATGTCGGTCACCCCTCACATACTGCCCGGGCCGGTCCGGGCGTGGGGCGAGCTTGAGCTATCTCACGGTTTCCGAGGGCTCGCGTTCACCCTGCCGTGCCTTCGCGGCCGGAGCGTCCAAGCTGGCCGCCGCGTCGGAGTCTCGCACGCCCAGCCCCAGCAGCAACCCCAGCCCGGCGAAGACCACCGAGACCAGGAACGCGCCGTGGTAGGCGCCGAGGTGCGCCGCGGCGACCTGACCGGCCGCGGCGGGATCCACTGTGGACATGCCGCGTTCGGTCAGCACCACCAGCACGGTCGCGACGATCGCGGTGCCCAGCGCGGTGGCGACCTGCCTGCTGACGTTGAACATCGAGCTGGCCTGGCCCATGGCGGGGCCGGAGATCCGGGCGAAGGTCGCGGTCTGCACCGGGGTCATCAGCAGCCCCATCGCCACGCCCTGCACCGCGAGCAACGCGACGAGGAACCACAGCGAGGTGTCGACGCCCTGCAGCTGCAACCCGATCCCGATCACGA
The DNA here is from genome assembly GCF_040654735.1 of Saccharopolyspora sp. NPDC050642. Lineage (NCBI taxonomy): Bacteria > Bacillati > Actinomycetota > Actinomycetes > Pseudonocardiales > Pseudonocardiaceae > Saccharopolyspora > Saccharopolyspora sp. NPDC050642. The sequence goes on from NZ_JBFAIN010000024.1 coordinate 12,133, forward strand.
CCTGCACGGCGAACCCGGCCAGGATCAGCCGCTTCGGCCCGACCCGGCCGTAGATCCGGCTGATCACCTGGGTGGTCATCAGCATGCTGATGGCCTGCGGCATCAGCACGAGCCCGGCGTGCATGGGCGACACCCCGCGCAGGTTCTGCAGGTACAGCGGGATGAGGAAGAGCACCCCGAACATCGCGCCGGTCTGGCACAGCAGCAGCAGGTTGCCGGTGCGGAACAGCCGGTCGGTGAGCAGCCGGAGGTCGAGCATCGGGGCGCGCACGGTCAGCTCCCGCCAGACCAGCCCGCCGATGAGCAGCACCGCGGCGATGAGGCTCAGCCAGACCTGCGGCTCGCCCCAGCCGAGCTGCGCGCCCTGGTCGAGGCCGTAGAGCAGCGTGGCGAGCCCGGCGCCGGCGAGCACGAACCCGGGCAGGTCGAACCGGCCGGGATCGCGACGCGCCTCCTCCTTCAGGAAGAGAACGGTGAACAGCAGCGCCAGCGCCCCGACGGGAACGTTGATGAAGAAGATCCAGCGCCAGCTGGCGTATTCGACGAGGAGGCCGCCGAGCACGGGCCCGAGCATGGGGGCGACGGTGATCGGGATGGAGAGCACGGCGCCGGCCTTGGCGCGCTCGTTGGGCGGGAATGCGCGGAACAGCATCGCCTGGCCGACGGGCACCAGCATGCCGCCGCCGACGCCCTGGAACACCCGGGCGGCGATGAGGTGCCACATCTCGGTGGACACGCCGCAGAGCACGGAAGCGAAGGTGAAGATCACGACGGCGGCCTGGAAGGTCCGCTTGCTGCCGAACCGGTCGGCGATCCAGCCGGAGGAGGGGATGAAGACGGCGAGGCTGATCATGTAACCGGTGAGAACCCACTGCAGGGCAGCGGCATCGACGTCGAACTCCCGCCCCAGGGTGGCCAGGGCGACGTTGAGGATGGTGACGTCCAGGATCTGCATGATCAGCGCCAGCACGAAGGTGATGCCGACCAACCACTTGTACTCGAGCCGCCGCACAAAACCCCCAAGATCGAAAGAAGAAGACGACCACCGACCGGCAGACGAGCCGACCGCCCGACCGCAAAGCGACCGGGGCCGGACCGAGCCCCAAGCTTCCCGGAACCCCCTGACAAAACCCAAAGCCTTTTTATTCCCCAAAAGCCCCAAAATCACGCCCAACAACCCAAACAACCACAAACCCCCAACCGAAGCCGAAGCCGAAGCCGAGCAGTCCAGCGGAGGAATCAAGATCAAGGCCGAGGACTCCGCAGACTGATCCACGGGGGCGATGAAGGTCGAGCAAGCTGCAGGAAGAGCCCGCCGTTCTCGCGCGAAAACGCCACCCGGACAGAGAAGGGAACGCGGCTGGTCGAAAACCCAGGCCGGGAACGCCCCAAATCGCAAGGAGCAAAGAAGATGATGACCCCGCACCGTGGGGGGTGTGGGGGGCTCGGCCCCCCACGGCAAAGGCGAAGAGTAAGGGTCGGGTGGCGAAGCCACCAGACACAACAAGCCCAACTCGGAGCGGGCGACGGGAATCGAACCCGCGTAGCCAGTTTGGAAGACTGGGGCTCTACCATTGAGCTACGCCCGCATGCCGGTTTCGCCCGTCCCTCGCGGGTTGGGCGACCTTGCGTGCCACAGCTTAGCGGGTCGCGATAGGCTCTTCGCAACGCACCCGGTTCTTCCGGGTGTGCCGCACGTCGGACGGGGTGTGGCGCAGTTTGGTAGCGCACTCGCTTTGGGTGCGAGGGGTCGTGGGTTCAAATCCCGCCACCCCGACGTCGCGGCCGGCCGCTCGCCTGCAGGTGGGTGGCCGGTTTTCTTTTGCCCGTCGGCGGGTTGCGCGTGGTGATGTGCGTCGCAGCGGGTGGCTGCGGTTCGTAACGCTCCGTCGCGGGCGGCCGATTCCTCCGTCGTGCGCGATTGGAGTGTGGCCGGGTTCCGCGTTCAGCCGCCTGCCTTGGCGGTGTGCGTGGTGCTGGGCGCCGTCGTGGCGTTCCTGGTCGTGGTGTCGTTGTGCGTGCCGGGGCCGCCGGGTACGCCCGAGTTGGCGCCGCCGGACGGGATCATGACCGCGGTGACGCCCACGCGGTTGGGTTCTGCGGCGGGTGCGTTGGCCGGCCGTTGATGGTTTCGGCGGTGCAGGTGGTGGGGCGGACCGCTTTCTTCCCGCAGCTGTTGGGGCGCGGTGGGTCGAGTTCGTGTTCGCGGACCTCGACCTGCCAGCTGCGGCCGTCCTGGTGGCCGATCGTCACCTGGCCGTTCTCCTCGGCGGTGACGCGCAGGGCGTCGGCGAGGTATTCGCCGATGTGCTCCCGGACGGCGAGTTCGGCGGTTTGGCCGGCGCGGGTCCACGACGACCGGCCGCGGCAGTGGTCGAGCACGACCTTGCCGGCCGCGGCGGAGGACAGCACCGCTTCGGCGGCGGGCGCGGTCAGCCGCCCGTAGGTGTAGCCGCTGGGCAGCACGACCGCGGCGGGCGCGAAGCGGTGTCCGCCGGTGTGCGTGGATTCCCAGATCGAGCCGTCGTGCCGGCCGGCGAGTTCGGTGATGAGTTCGCGGCCGAGCAGTGCGCAGCACCGGTCGCGGCGGCCGTTGGTGCACACCAGCAGCAGCGGGTCGGCGACGGGCCGGCCCCAGCCGTCGTGGTGGCCGGCGGCGATCCGGCCGAAGTCGAGTTCGAGCAGGTCGGCGGGGTTGTCGACGGTCGTGGTCCGCAGCCAGCCGGTGCCGGGGGCGGTGTGCGCGAGGAACACCCGGCGCGGCTGGCCGTCGGCGGTGTCCGCGTGCCGACCGGGCTGCCGGATGAGCTGGATCCGCACGCCGTGCTCGTCGGTGCGCGCGGACAGCGCCCGTCCCAGTTCGGGGTCCAGGTGGCTCTGGACCAGCGCGTTGTGGCCCCAGGGGCCGCGCTGTTCCAGGCACAGCCAGCTGCCTGCCACCGCGGCGGTGCCGGGCAGCGGCTCGGCGAACGTCTCGGACAGGGCGGCGCAGGTGGCCGCGTCGGCTGCGGTGTGGTGCACGTTTCCACTCAAGCACGGATGGCCGCCCGATGGTTAGGTGAGGCTGGCCAATGCGGGTTGTGGCAACCCCGGGCCGTGTGCCCCGGCGGGAAGCAATAGACTCGGAGGTCAGCCCGGCATCGTTGGACGTGGTGGTATGCCGCGCCCGTTGGCAGCGCCGGGAATCAAGCACGTTCGCACTAGGAGACCACGTGAAGAGCACCGTCGAGCACCTGAGCCCGACGCGCGTCCGGATCAACGTCGAGGTGCCGTTCGACGAGCTCAAGCCGAACTTCGACCGCGCGTACAAGGCACTCGCCCAGCAGGTCCGCATCCCCGGCTTCCGGCCGGGCAAGGTCCCGGCGCGGGTGCTGGAGAGCCGCATCGGTCGGGGCCCCGTGCTCGACGAGGTCGTCAACGAAGCGGTCCCGGCCAAGTACCTGGAGGCGGTCAACAGCAGCGAGGTGCGCACCCTCGGTCGCCCGGACATCGAGGTGACCAAGATCGAGGACGGCGCGGAGATCGCGTTCACCGCCGAGGTCGACGTCCGCCCGGAGATCACCGTGCCCGCGTTCGGCGAGCTGTCGGTGAGCGTCGACGACGTCGAGGTCACCGAGGAAGAGGTGACCGAGCAGCTCGACTCGCTGCGCGCCCGCTTCGGCACCCTGGCCGGGGTCGAGCGCCCCGCGCAGGAAGGCGACTTCGTCAGCATCGACCTGTCCGCCACCGTCGACGGTGAGGACGTCGAGGACGCCAAGACCAGCGGCCTGTCCTACGAGATCGGCTCGGGCCAGCTCATCGAGGGCATCGACGACGCGCTGATCGGCGCGAGCGAGGGCGACACCAAGGCGTTCACCACGAAGCTGGTGGCCGGCGAGTACGCGGGCAAGGACGCCGAGGTTTCGGTCGTGCTGAACTCCGTCAAGGAGCGCCAGCTGCCCGAGGCCGACGACGAGTTCGCCCAGATGGCCAGCGAGTTCGACACCGTCGAGGAACTCGTCGCCGACCTGCGGGAGCGCCTGGGCCGCGTCAAGAAGATGCAGCAGGGCATGCAGGCCCGGGACAAGGTCCTGGACGCGCTGCTGGAGACCATCGAGGTGCCGCTGCCGGAGAAGGTCGTCGAGTCGGAGATCGAGGTGCGCCAGCACGACGCGGTGCACCCGTTCGACCACGACGAGGCGCGCTTCGAGGAGTGGCTCGGGCAGCAGGAGAAGACCCGCGAGGAGTTCGACGCGGAGACCCGCACCGAGGCGGAGAAGGCGGTCAAGACCCAGCTGGTGCTGGACACCATCGCCGACGCCGAGGACGTCTCGGTCTCCGACGACGAGCTCACCCAGCGGATCATCTACCAAGCGCAGCGCTTCGGGATGAGCCCGGACCAGTTCGTGCAGCAGGCGCAGCAGTCGGGCCAGCTCGGCTCGCTGTACGCCGACGTGCGCCGCAGCAAGGCGCTGTTCTCGGTCGTGCGCCAGGCCACCGTCACCGACGAGGCCGGCAACGAGCTGGACCTGGACGAGCTGTTCGGCCCGCAGGAGTCCGAGTCGGACGAGGCGGCCGAGACCGCGAAGGCGGAGTGACCGACCTCTCGGGCGGACAATTTAAAAGCATGCTCTAAGCGAACGTGGGTGGTACTGGGAAGCTGGTGCCGCCCACGTTCGTTAGGGTCGGTTGTAGCGGATCGCCCGAGAGGGAAGCAGGACAACGCCTGGGGCCGCGCCCGACGTGTCGGCCGCGCCGGTCCACTGTGGAAGTGGGCGGAGTGGCCGATGTGGCCCCGGTGGACAACGGCCCATTGTGGGAGAAGGCAGGGAGACGTGACGTGACGCAGCACCTGACTGTTCCGACGTCCGACGCGCGGTCGCCGTCCATGCGGACGGGGACGAACGGGCTCTCGCTCAACGACTCGGTTTACGAGCGGCTGCTGCGGGAGCGCATCATCGTCCTCGGCTCCCAGGTCGAGGATTCGATCTCGAACCAGATCTGCTCGCAGCTGCTGCTGCTGGCGGCGGAAGACCCGGAACGGGACATTTCGCTCTACATCAACTCGCCGGGCGGCTCGGTGACGGCGGGCATGGCGATCTACGACACCATGCAGCTGATCAAGCCGGACGTGGCCACGGTGGCGATGGGCATGGCCGCTTCGATGGGGCAGTTCTTGCTGTCCGCCGGCACCAAGGGCAAGCGCTTCGCGCTGCCGCACGCCCGGATCATGATGCACCAGCCGTCGGCCGGCCTCGGCGGTACGGCTTCGGACATCGAGATCCAGGCCAAGATGTTCTCCCGGCACAAGAAGGAAATGGCCGAGCTGATCGCCGAGCAGACCGGTCAGACGGTGGAGAAGATCATGCAAGACGCGGACCGCGACCGCTGGTTCACCGCGGAGGAGGCCCGGGACTACGGGCTCGTGGACCACGTGGCGAGCGCCGCTAATCTGCCCAGCAGCTGATCATCTCCGCCCGAGACCTAGCAACGAGGAGTCACCCGTCGTGAACCCTTACCAGTCTTTGCAGTCCCGCTACGTGCTGCCCTCGTTCGTCGAGCGCACCGCGTACGGCGTCAAGGAGTCGAACCCGTACAACAAGCTGTTCGAGGAGCGCATCATCTTCCTCGGCGTCCAGGTGGACGACGCGTCCGCCAACGACGTGATGGCGCAGCTGCTGTTCCTGGAGTCCGACGACCCGGACCGCGAGATCCAGATCTACATCAACTCGCCCGGTGGTTCGTTCACCGCGCTGATGGCGATCTACGACACGATCCAGTACGTCCGCCCGGACGTGCGCACCATCTGCCTCGGCCAGGCCGCCTCGGCCGCGGCGGTGCTGCTGGCGGCCGGCACCAAGGGCAAGCGCCAGGCGCTGCCGAACTCGCGCGTGCTGATCCACCAGCCCTCGGTGGAGGGCATCCAGGGCCAGGTTTCCGACCTGGAGATCCAGGCTGCAGAGGTGCTGCGGATGCGGGACCTGCTGGAGACCACGCTGGCCCGGCACACCAACCGGACCGTGGACCAGATCCGCGAGGACATCGACCGGGACAAGATCCTGACCGCCGACCAGGCCGCCGAGTACGGCCTGATCGACGAGGTCGTGCCCTACCGCAAGCTCTCGACGCAGAAGGCGTAAGGAGATTGCACGGCTCCGCTCGCGAGGGCGGGGCGGACGGCCGGGCGTGGTGGTTGCGCCACGCCCGGCCGTCATGCACGACACGCCGGACGAGGTGCTGGTCACACCACGCTCGGCAATGGCGGACACTGTGAGTCTCCCCGAACCCGGGGAACGCCAGGTACCGTCGAAGGCACATACGGTCAGGCGCGCTACCGGACGGCGCGCCGGAGGGGACGGGGTCAGCGGTCATGGCACGTATCGGTGACGGCGGCGACCTGCTGAAGTGCTCCTTCTGCGGGAAGAGCCAGAAGCAGGTGAAGAAACTCATCGCCGGCCCCGGCGTGTACATCTGCGATGAGTGCATCGATCTCTGCAACGAGATCATCGAGGAGGAACTGGCCGAGGCGGGCGAGGTCAAGCTCGACGAGCTGCCGAAGCCGGCCGAGATCCACGAGTTCCTCGACCAGTACGTCATCGGGCAGGACCCGGCGAAGCGGAACCTGTCGGTCGCGGTCTACAACCACTACAAGCGCATCCAGGCCGGTGAGCGCCGGGAGAGCCGTGGTGAAGAGGCCGTCGAGCTGGCCAAGTCCAACATCCTGATGCTCGGCCCCACCGGCTGCGGCAAGACCTACCTGGCGCAGACGCTGGCCAAGATGCTCAACGTCCCGTTCGCGATCGCCGACGCGACGGCGCTGACCGAGGCCGGTTACGTGGGCGAGGACGTCGAGAACATCCTGCTCAAGCTGATCCAGGCGGCCGACTACGACGTGAAGCGCGCCGAGACCGGGATCATCTACATCGACGAGGTCGACAAGATCGCCCGCAAGAGCGAGAACCCGTCGATCACCCGCGACGTGTCCGGCGAGGGCGTGCAGCAGGCGCTGCTGAAGATCCTGGAGGGCACCACCGCGAGCGTGCCGCCGCAGGGCGGCCGCAAGCACCCGCACCAGGAGTTCATCCAGATCGACACCACGAACGTGCTGTTCATCGTGGCCGGCGCGTTCGCCGGGCTGGAGAAGATCGTCGAGGAGCGGGTCGGCAAGCACAGCGTCGGCTTCGGTGCGGAGCTGCGCTCGAAGGCCAAGATCGACACCACCGACCACTTCGCCGACGTGATGCCCGAGGACCTCATCAAGTTCGGGCTGATCCCGGAGTTCATCGGCCGGCTGCCCACGGTGGCCAGCGTGACGAACCTGGACAAGCCGTCGCTGGTGCAGATCCTCACTGAGCCGCGCAACGCGCTGGTGAAGCAGTACAAGCGGTTGTTCGAGATGGACAACGTGGAGCTGGAGTTCACCAAGACCGCGTTGGAGGCCATCGCCGACCAGGCGATCCTGCGGGGCACGGGCGCGCGCGGGCTGCGCGCGATCCTGGAGGAGGTCCTGCTGCCGGTGATGTACGACATCCCGAGCCGTTCGGACGTCGCCAAGGTCGTCATCACGGAGCAGACGGTCCGCGAGAACGTCAACCCGACGATCGTCGCGCGCCAGGCCACTCGCCGCGAGCGCCGCGAGAAGTCCGCCTGAGCCCTGGTCGGTTCGTGTCGAGCAGCTCTGCCGGGCGCCGGAGGTCGCCCGCTTCCCGGATCGTTCTGCACTGATCCGCCACCCCGTGGTCACTCGCTGCGGATCCGGCGCGGTTAGATGATCATTGGTTGCGACCAGACGAACGATTCCGGGGACGGTGCCATGAGCGAGATGCATGTCCTGCTGATTCACGGGATGACCGGTTCCGGCCCCTGGCACTGGCAGCACTGGCTCGCCGGGCAGCTCCGCGACCAGGGCGTCCGGGTGGACCTGCCGAGCCTGCCCGATCCCGACCGGCCGGTGCTCGACCGGTGGCTGCCGGTGCTGCGGGAGCGGCTGGAGGCCGTGCCGCGGGAGGCCGAGCTCGTCGTGGCGGCGCATTCCTGCGGGGTGGCGCTGTGGCTGCACCACGCCGCGACGATCGCCGGGCGGGACCGGCGTGCGGACCGGGTCCTGCTGGTGTCTCCGCCCGCCCTGGACTGGCAGCACCCGGATGCCCAGGACATCACGCCCTATCCCACGGACGCCGCGGCGCTGCGCCGCGCCGCCGGGATCACCCGGCTCGTGGTGGGCACCGGCGACCCGTACCTGTCGATGTACCGGGCGCACGCGCTGGCCGCGGACCTGCAGGTCGAGATGGACGTGATCCTCGACGGCGAGCACCTCAACACCGACGCGGGCTACGGCCCCTGGCCGTCGGTGCTGGCCTGGGCCCTGTACGGCTCGGTGCCGCTGAACGACCGCTTCGACACCGACACCTACACCGCGGGCCCGTCCCAGGGCCGCCTGCGGCTGGTGTGACCGGCCCTCACTTCTTGCGCGACCGGGCGAGCTGGCCGCCCACGAAGTCGACGACCTCCGGCAGGGCCTTCCGGTAGTAGCGGCTGTTGTGCCCGCCCGGGGTGGTCGAGGCGTACTCGGGCTGGGCCGCGTGGATGAAGCGGCGGGTGCCCTCGATGAACCGGTCCTCGGTGCCGCACCACACGCCCAGCGGCACGTCGCCGAGCTCGTCGATGTGCCGGAGCGGGTCCATCGCGGCCCACTCGGCCTCGTTGGCGAAGGCACGTCGCTTGCTCATCTCCCGCCAGCTGGTGATCAGGGCGGGGGAGACGACGGCGGCGGCCGACAGCGGATTGCCCTGTTCGAGCCGGCGGCGGGCGTAGAGCAGCGCCCCGAACCCGCCCATCGAGATGCCGGCCGCCGCGAACGGCTGGCCGCTCGGGCCGCCGAGGCGGCGTTCGGCCAGCCAGCGCGGCACCTCGTGGAGCAGCATCGACATCGGGTCGTCGCCCGGCCACCGGTGCCAGTAGCTGTTCCCGCCACCGTCCACGGCCAGGAACGCGAACGGCGGGATGCGGCGCGCGGCCACCGCGTCGGACAGCCAGGTCGGCAGCCCGCCCGCGGACTTGCGCGCGTCGCCGAACCGGCCGTGCAGCATCAGGCAGACCGGAAGCCCTTCGCGCGCAACGCCTTTCGGGAACATCGTGACCAGGTGGACGGGGCAGTTGCGGGCCTGAGAGTGCACCTGCTCGATGAGCACGTTCGACTCGTCCATGTACTGCACCGCGGGGCGCGTGTCGAGGTCGGCGGTCAGCCCGATGCTCAGCGCGGCCAGCCCGGCGACGCCGGAGGCGAGGACGCTGCGCCTGCCGAGCATGCGGCCGCGCGGTTCACCGTCGCCCATGCGCCCTCCCGTTTTCGCTGTCCGACTTCATCGTGCCAACGGGGTGCGTCGGCACCAACCGAGTAGGACGCAATCAGGCGATGTCCTTCGTCACGATGCGTTCGGTTCCGGTGTAGACGTTCATGGTGCGGCCGCGGAGGAATCCGATCAGCGTCATGCCCTGCTCGGCCGCGAGGTCCACTGCCAGCGACGACGGCGCGGACACCGCGGCGAGCGCGGGCACCCCGGCCATCGCGGCCTTCTGCACGAGTTCGAACGACGCCCGGCCGGACACCATCAGCACGCAGCCGGTCAGCGGCACCCGGTCCGCCAGCACGGCCCAGCCGAGGACCTTGTCGACGGCGTTGTGCCTGCCGACGTCTTCGCGCACCACGAGCAGTCCGCCGTCGGAGTCGAACAGTCCCGCCGCGTGGAGCCCGCCGGTGGTGTCGAAGACGCGCTGCGCGGCCCGCATCCGGTCCGGGAGGGCGGCGAGGGTGTCGGTGTCCAGCGTCAGCGGATCGTCGGCGGGGGAGTGCCGGGTGCTGAGCCGGACGGAGTCCAGCGCGGCCTTGCCGCACACCCCGCAGGACGACGTGGTGTAGAAGTTGCGCGTCACGGAGGCGTCCGGCGGCTGCACGCCGGGGGCGAGCAGGATGTCCAGCACGTTGTAGGTGTTGCGGCCGTCGGGGCCGGGGCTGTCGCAGTAGCGGGCCGTGGACAGCTGGGCCTTGTCGTGGATGACGCCTTCCGTCAGCAGGAACCCGTGCGCGAGTTCGACGTCGTGGCCGGGCGTGCGCATGGTGACCGACAGCGGCGCGCCGTTGACCCGGATCTCCAGCGGCTCCTCGGCGGCCAGCGTGTCCGGCCGGCTCCGGCTGCCGTCGGCGGCGATCTTCAGCACCGGTCGTCGCACGGTGACGCGTCCCATCGGGCCCTCCCTACCGGCGCATCGGCGAAATCGTCCTCGTCCGAACGCCCTTGTACACCGTATGCTCAGCCGCGCTGTGATCAACGCCGCATCGGGGAGGTCCCATGGTCGCAGACCTGCTCGCCCCCAACAGAATCGTCGCACCTCGCGACTGGAACAGGTGGCTGGTCCCACCTGCTGCGCTCGCGGTGCACCTGTCGATCGGGCAGGTCTACGCGTGGAGCGTCTTCAAACCGCCGCTGGAGGACGCCCTCGGCCTGTCCGGGACGCTCAGCGCGCTGCCGTTCCAGCTGGCCATCGTGATGCTCGGCCTGTCCGCCGCGCTGGGCGGGACGCTGGTGGAGCGCCGCGGCCCGCGGTGGGCGATGGCGGTGTCCGCGACCTGCTTCTCGGCCGGCTTCCTGCTCTCCTCGCTCGGGGTGTCGACGGGCCAGTACTGGCTGGTGGTGTTCGGGTACGGGTTCGTCGGCGGGATCGGGCTCGGCATCGGCTACATCTCGCCGGTGTCGACGCTGATCAAGTGGTTCCCGGACCGGCCGGGCATGGCGACCGGCATCGCCATCATGGGTTTCGGCGGCGGCGCGCTGATCGCCTCGCCCTGGTCCGCGCAGATGCTGGAGTCCTTCGGCAGCGGCAGTTCCGGGATCGCGCTGACGTTCCTGGTGCACGGGTTGGCCTACGCGGTGTTCATGTCGCTGGGCGTGCTGCTGGTCCGGGTGCCGCCGCCGGACTGGCGGCCGGCCGGGATGCCGGAGCGGATCGCGGGCCCGATGATCACCACGGCGAACGTGACGGCCCGCAACGCGATGCGCACGCCGCAGTTCTGGCTGCTGTGGGTGGTCTTGTGCTGCAACGTCACCGCTGGGATCGGGATCCTGGAGAAGGCGTCGCCGATGATCGTCGGCTTCTTCGCGGACAGCTCGACGCCGGTCGCGACGGGCGCGGCGGCCGGGTTCGTCGCGCTGCTGTCGCTGACGAACATGGCCGGGCGGTTCGTCTGGTCGTCCACATCGGACATCGTCGGGCGCAAGAGCGTCTACCGGCTCTACCTGGGCGGCGGGGTGCTGCTGTACCTGGGCATCATGCTGTTCGGCGCGACCGGGGTGCCGGTGTTCGTGCTGTGCGCGATGCTGATCCTGTCGTTCTACGGCGGCGGTTTCGCGACGGTGCCTGCCTATCTGAAGGACTTGTTCGGCGGGCTCCAGGTGGGCGCGATCCACGGCCGGCTGCTCACCGCGTGGTCGGTGGCCGGGGTGCTGGGGCCGCTGATCGTCAACGCGATCGCCGACGTCCGCAAGGCGGCCGGCGCCACCGGACCGGACCTGTACACGACGTCGCTGTACATCATGATCGGCCTGCTGGTCGTCGGGTTCGTGGCCAACGAGCTGGTGCGGCCGGTCCATCCCAGGTTCCACGAACCGGCCACCGGAGGTGCGCGATGAACCGCCGAGCACTGCTCGTCCTCGCGTGGGCGTGGGTCGGCCTGCCGTTCGCCTACGGCGTCTACGAACTCGTCCAGAAGGTCACCCAGCTCTTCACCGGCTAGCGCGGTCGATGGCCGCGGTCACCTCGTGGACGGAGGTGAGCTCGGGGAACTGGACGAGCCACCAGGTGGCGCCGGCCTCCCGGTAGGGAGCGGGATCGTCGCCCGGGGCGCCGCCGACCGCGACGTCGTAGTCGCGCAGCCCTCCTCTGCTCCGCTCGATGCTGCGGAGCATCTCGCGCAGGCCGTCGGGGGTGGTCTCCGGGCACACGCCGTCGAAGCGCGCGGCCCGCCGCAGGGGGCGTGGCCGGACCGACTGGGCGGCGACCCAGATCGGGATCCGCGGGCGCTGCACGGGGCGCGGGAGGAATTGCAGCCCGTCGACGCGGTAGTGCTCGCCGCTGTGGTCGACCGGTTCGCCGCTCCACAAGCGGCAGATGACGTCGAGGGCCTCGTCGAGCATCTCGGCGCGGGTGCGGGCGTCGTCGGCCTCGCCCAGCTTGGAGAGCTCGCCACCGTTGGCCGCCCCGAGCCCGACGCCCAGGATGAACCGCCCCGCGCTGAGCTGGTCGATGGCCACGGCCTGCCGGGCCACGTCGTGCGGCCTGCGGCGCGACAGCGGGGTGATCCTGGTGCCGATCCGGATCCGCTCGGTGCGTGCGGCGATGGCGGCCAGCGCGATCCACGGATCGCAGACGGCGAGGCCGGGTCGCCGCGGCCGCACCACGTGGTCCCAGAGGAAAACGCCGTCGAACCCGGCGTTCTCCGCCCGGGCCGAGAGGTCGGCGAGGACGCCGGGGTCGGCGAGCTCGCCGAAGGGCGGGAGGTAGAGGGCGTAGCGCATCGCGGCCGATCCTCGACGGTGGGGGAGACCCGACGAGGATCGGGACGGGCGGCTGCGCCGTCCAGTCGACACGCGGGGCGGGCCGGTGTTGCACCTGGTCAGGAGCCGGTTTTCGCGGATGGGAGGCGGCGGCGGACGTGGTCGGGGAGGACCGCGGCCTTGCGGGCGAGGGTGTCGACGAAGGCCGACGTGAGCGGGTCCGGGCCGCTGCGGGTGTAGGCGGTCAGGGTCCGGTGCACGGGCGGGTCGGGGCGCAGCAGCGCGCCGTCGAAGCGGGGCGGGATGATGTTCGCCGGAACCAGCGCGGGGCCCAGCCCGGCGGCGGCGAGCATGGGGGCCGCCGCGGTCTGCTCGGTGCGGATCGCGGCCCGCGTCTGGAAGCCGGCGCCGGCGCAGGCCTGTTCGAGCACGTCGGAGAGCCCGTTCTCCGGGCTGTAGTGCACCCATCCCCGGTCGGCGAGCGCCCCGAGCTCGATGCGCGTCGCGCCCGCGCCGACGACCGGATCGTCCGCCGGCAGCACGACGACGAACTCCTCCACGCCCAAGGTGTGCACCGGACCGTCCCAATCGGACGGTGGCGGCCCCACCGCGAGATCGGCCTGCCCGGCCGTCATCGCGGCGCGGAGCTCGTCGGTGTGCCGGTGCTCGAAGAGTCTGATGTGGACACCCGCGTGCTCGCGGCGCCAGGCGCGCAGCACCGGCGGCAGCACGCCGAGGCTGATCGAGTACACCGTCGCGAGCTGCAGCTCGCCGCTCTCCAGCCCGCACGCCTGCCGGGCGGCCAGCCGGGCGCGTTCGGCGTCGGCGAGCGCCGCGCGGGCGTGCGGCAGCATCGCGCGGCCCATCGGCGTCAGCCGCACCGCGCGCGGCAGGCGCTCCAGCAGCGGGCCGCCGACCTCCCGCTCCAGCGCGCGCACCTGGTGCGACAGCGCGGGCTGGGTGACGTGCAGGAGCTCCGCGGCGCGGGTGAACGACCCCTCCGCCACCACCGTGACCAGGTACTCGAACTGCCGCAGCGTTGGCATGAACAGAACTTATCACTGGCAGAAAGAACAAGCCTTGGACTTATGGATCGATGGCGACGAGTGTTGTCGGCATGGAGCACAACACCAAGGTCGCCCTGGTCGTGGGGGCCAACGGGGTCATCGGCCGCAACCTCGTCGAGCACCTGGCCACGCTGCCCGACTGGGAGGTGATCGGGCTGTCCCGGCGCGGCGGCGAGAACACCGAGCGGGTCCGGTACGTGGCCGTCGACCTGCTCGACCCGGACGACGCCCGGGCGAAGCTGCGCGAGCTCACCGGCGTCACGCACGTCTTCTACGCGGCCTACCAGGACCGCCCGACCTGGGCCGAACTCGTCCCGCCGAACATGGCGATGCTGACCAACGTCGTCGACGCGGTCGAAGCCGTCGCGCCCGGCCTCCGGCACATCAGCCTGATGCAGGGCTACAAGGTCTACGGCGCGCACCTCGGGCCGTTCAAGACGCCGGCCCGCGAGACCGACGCCCGCCCGATGCCGCCCGAGTTCATGGCCTCCCAGCAGCAGTTCCTGGAGCAGCGCCAGCGCGGCAAGGCCTGGACCTGGACGGCCCTGCGCCCCTCGGTGGTGGCCGGATTCGCGCTCGGCAACCCGATGAACCTGGCGATGGTGATCGCGATCTACGCGGCGATCTCGAAGGAACTCGGCCTGCCGCTGCGGTTCCCCGGCAAGCCCGGCGCCTACGACTCGCTGCTGGAGATGACCGACGCCGGCTTGCTGGCGAAGGCGACGGTCTGGGCCGCCACCTCGGAGCGCGCCGAGAACCAGGCGTTCAACATCAACAACGGCGATCTGTTCCGCTGGCGGGAGCTGTGGCCGAAGATCGCCGCGCACTTCGGTCTGGAGGTCGCCGACCCGCTGCCGATGTCGCTGAGCGACGTGATGGCCGACAAGGCCGGGCTGTGGCAGCAGATGGTCGCCGACCACGGCCTGGAACCGCACGCGTACCAGGAGGTTTCGTCCTGGGGGTTCGGCGACTTCGTCTTCTCCTGGGACTACGACATGTTCGCTGACGGCTCCAAGGCCCGCCGGTTCGGGTTCCACGAGTTCGTCGACACCGAGGCGATGTTCCTGGAGATCTTCGACGACCTGCGCGCGCGCCGCGTCATTCCCTGAGGAGTCCTGATGGATCTGCAACTGGCCGACAAGGTCTTCGTGGTGACCGGTGCCTCCGCGGGCATCGGCGAGGCGACCGTCCGCCTGCTGGCGGCGGAGGGCGCGAAAGTGGTCGGGGTGGCGCGCGAACCGCACGGCATCTGCGCGCTCGGCAGCGGGATCAGCGCGGTGGCGGCGGACATCACCGACCCGGACGCCGCCGAGCGGGTCGTGGCGACTGCGCTGGAGCGGCACGGCCGCCTGGACGGGCTGGTGAACAACGTGGGCGGGCTGCAGTCGCGCACCGGCTTCCTGGACGTCGCCGACGAGGAGTGGAAGCGGACCTTCGAGCTGAACTTCCACTCGGCGATCCGCATGACCCGGTCGGCGGTGCCCGCGATGCTGGCGCAGGGCGCGGGCAGCGTGGTGCACGTGACCAGCGAGGCGGCGCGCCTGACGGACGTGCCGCTGATCGACTACGCGGCCTCGAAGACCGCGATGCTGTCGGTCTCCAAGGCGCTGGCGATCGAGTTCGGCCCGCGCGGCGTGCGCTCCAACGTCGTCGCGCCGGGCCCGACCCGGACCTGGCTGTGGGACGCGCCGGGTGGCTTCGCGGCGCAGCTGGCGGACCGGTTCGGCCTGCCGGTGGAGGAGGCGGTGGAGCACTTCGTCCGGGACGTCCGCGGCCTGCCGACGGGCCGCCTGGGAACCCCGGACGACGTGGCCCGGGTGATCGCCTACCTGCTGTCCCCGCTGGCGGCCCAGGTGACCGGCGCGGAGTGGGCGGTCGACGGCGGAGCCCTCCGCCAGCTGTGACACCGACATCCGTCCGCCGCAATTTCCATTGAGGTCTTTCCAGCCTCGTTTTGCGTGGCGGTGCCGGTGGCGGAACCTCAGAGGCTCCCTGGTCTGTGGGTGCCCTGACTTATGCATGTCCCGGCGTCAGGGCCGTCCTCGCCGAGGGAACCCCGGAGGGGTGGGCACCGTGAACCCGCAGCGGTGCAGGTGTCGTAGGTGGGCTATGCGCCTGCGGCGCATGCGACACCCCATCGACGTGCAGCTTCGCGACCCGCGACTGCGGGCTGACCAGGATGAAAAACGCTCATTGAAATCGGACCTTCGATTTCAATGGAAATTGCGGACCGGCGGGCGCGGTGGTTTCGGGGCGATCGGTCCCGCCCTGACGGTCGGTGGCGCTACCGTCGGCGAGGCACCCCGCACAGTGAGGAACGCGATGGCCACCAGCACCCCGCCCGAACGGCAGAACCTGCGCTTCGTGGAGGCGTCGGAACCGATCACCGAACCGATCACGAAGTTCGGCGGCCAGCCGGTGTGGCTGGCCGACCCGACCTGGCCGCTGTCCGCCGACACCGGCCGCCCCATGCGGTTCATCGGCCAGATCCGCCTGCCGGGCGAGGAAGTCCGGCTCGGCTACCTGTTCATGACCGAGGACGGTTCCGACGAGTTCGTCGACGGCACCTACGACCCGACCGCCGGCGAGAACGCCTTCTTCGCCCAGCCCGGCGAGCCGGCGGAGTTCTACCAGGTGGCCAGCATCCGCCGAGGCCCGACGTTCGGCCCGGACCACCACGCGGAACTGGCCCCGCACGACCCGGACGCGGTGGACGACCAGGACGACGACCTGCGCAGCCGGCTGTGGGGCGAACCGGTCTGGCTGCAGGGCGAGGAGTGGCCGGGCGAACCCGGCACCTGGCGGTTCGTGGCGCAGCTGGACAGCGCGGACGAACCGTTCGACATGAACCTCGGCGACGCGGGCGTCGCCTACGCCTTCATCGACGAGAAGACCGGCCAGGGCCGCTTCCTCTGGCAGTGCGGCTAGTTCTCGTGGGTGGCGCTCCCGCCGGGAGGGCCACCCACGAGCCCGTCAGGCCCGTTCGAGTCGGATGACGACCGCCTTGGACACCGGCGTGTTGGACTTCTCCGCCACCGAGTTCAGCGGCACCAGCGGGTTGGCTTCCGGGTAGTAGGCCGCCGCGCAGCCCCGGGCGGTCGGGTAGGCGACGATCCGGAAGCGCTCCGCGCGGCGCTCCTCCACCGAGCCGTCCGGCGCCGCCCACTCCGAGATCACGTTCACCAGATCTCCCGCCGCGAAGCCGAGTTCCGCGATGTCCTCGCCGTTGACCAGCACCACGCGGCGGCCGTCCTCGATGCCGCGGTAGCGGTCCGAGAGCCCGTAGATCGTGGTGTTGTACTGGTCGTGGCTGCGCATCGTCTGCAGCAGCAGCCGCCCCGCGGGCACCTGGATCGGCTCCGGGACGTTCACCGTGAAGTTCGCCTTGCCCGTCGCCGTCGGGAACGTGCGGCTGTCGCGTGGCGGGTGCGGCAGCACGAAGCCATCCGGTTCGCGGACCCGCCGGTTGTAGTCCTCGCAGCCGGGCACCACCTGCGCGATGTGGTCCCGGATCACGTCGTAGTCGCGCTCGAAGGACTCCCAGCGCACCGGGTGGTCCGGGCCGAGCAGTTCACGCGCCAGCCGGCAGATGATCGCGACCTCGGAGAGCAGGTGCTCGGACGCCGGCGTGAGCCGCCCGCGCGAGGCGTGCACCACCGACATCGAGTCCTCGACGGTCACGAACTGCTCGCCGGTGCCCTGCGCGTCGCGTTCGGTGCGGCCGAGCGCGGGCAGGATCAGCGCGGTGCGGCCCGGGACGACGTGCGAGCGGTTGAGCTTCGTGGACACCTGCACCGTCAGCTCGCAGCCGCGCAGCGCCCGGATGGTCGCGTCGGTGTCCGGCGTCGCGGAGACGAAGTTCCCGCCCATGCCCACGAACGCCTTGACCCGGCCGGCCTGCATGGCGCGGATGGTGTCCACCGTGTCCAGGCCGTGCTCCCGCGGCACCGGCACCTCGAACTCGCGCTCCAGGGCGGCCAGGAACTGCTCCGGCATCTTCTCCCAGATGCCCATCGTCCGGTCGCCTTGCACGTTGGAGTGGCCGCGCACCGGGCACACCCCGGCGCCGGGCTTGCCGATCATCCCGCGCAGCAGCAGCAGGTTGACGATCTCGCGGATGGTGGCGACGCCCTGCTTCTGCTGGGTCAGGCCCATCGCCCAGCACGCCACCGTGCGCTGCGAGGAGATCAGCATCTCGGCGATCCGCTCGATCTGGTCGCGGTCCAGCCCGGTCGCCTCGGCGGTGGCCTCCCAGTCGACCTCCCGGGCCTGGGCGGCGAACTCGTCGAAGCCGTGCGCGTGCGCGTCGATGAACTCCTGGTCCACCGCGCCCGCCTTGAGCACCAGCGCGTTGAGGGCCTTGAACAGCGCCAGGTCGCCGCCGATGCGGATCTGCGCGAACTCGTCGGCCAGCTGGGTGCCCTCGCCGACCACGCCGCGCACGTTCTGCGGGTTCTTGAACCGCATCAGCCCGGTCTCCGGCAGCGGGTTCACGGCGATGATCCGCCCACCGCGCTGCTTGACCTTCTCCAGCGACGACAGCATCCGCGGGTGGTTGGTGCCCGGGTTCTGGCCCACCACCAGCACCAGGTCCGCGTGCTCCACATCGGACAGCGACACCGAGCCCTTGCCGATGCCGATGGTCTCGGTCAGCGCCGACCCGGACGACTCGTGGCACATGTTCGAGCAGTCCGGCAGGTTGTTCGTGCCGAAGCTGCGCACCAGCAGCTGGTAGAGGAACGCCGCCTCGTTGCTGGTGCGGCCCGAGGTGTAGAACGCGGCCTCGTCGGGCGAGGCCAGCCCGCGCAGGCCCGCCGCGATCACCTCGAACGCCTCGGCCCAGCCGATCGGCCGGTAGTGGCTGTCGCCGTCGCGCAGGATCATCGGCTGCGTCAGCCGGCCCTGCTGGCCGAGCCAGTAGTCGGTCTTCTCGGCGAGCTCGGCGACCGGGTGGCGAGCGAAGAACTCCGGCCCGACCCGCCGCGTCGTCGCCTCCTCGGCGACCGCCTTCGCGCCGTTCTCGCAGAACTCGGCGAGCTTCCGCTTGTCGCCCTCGGCCTCGCGCGGGTCCGGCCACGCGCACCCGGGGCAGTCGAAGCCCGCGCGCTGGTTCAGCAGCGGCAACGTCCGGACGGTGCGGGTCAGGCCCATCTGCTCCCAGCTGCGCTGCAGCGAGACCAGAACGCCCTTCACCCCCGCCGCGGCGTGGCCGGGCGGACCGACTCGGAGGCCGTTCTCGTCGATGTCCTGTTCGGGCGCTCCACGCGACATGCGCATAGCGTGCGCCACGGCGCGCAGGCGGGCACGGGTGGGGTGGGGGGAGTCACAACCGCGCTGGTCGCCGCGCAGCCCAATGCCCGGAAAACGCGCTGAACAGGCACTCGTAGAATCCGGTGCGTGACACAGACCCATGACGCTCAGCAACGTGAACTTCCGTCGACCTGGAATCCGGCCGACGTAGAGGCCGAGCTGTACGAGCGCTGGGTAGCCGCCGAATACTTCACCGCCGACGCGAACAGCGACAAGCCGCCGTTCTCGATCGTCATCCCGCCGCCGAACGTCACCGGCAGCCTGCACATCGGGCACGCCTTCG
Source organism: Saccharopolyspora sp. NPDC050642 (assembly GCF_040654735.1). Lineage (NCBI taxonomy): Bacteria > Bacillati > Actinomycetota > Actinomycetes > Pseudonocardiales > Pseudonocardiaceae > Saccharopolyspora > Saccharopolyspora sp. NPDC050642. The sequence goes on from NZ_JBFAIN010000024.1 coordinate 31,323, forward strand.
AGCACACCCTGATGGACATCCTCACCCGGCGCCGCCGGATGCAGGGTTACGAGGCGCTGTGGCTGCCGGGCATGGACCACGCGAGCATCGCGGTGCAGGCGCTGGTCGAGCGGCAGCTCCGCGAGGAGGGCATCGACCACCGCGAGCTGGGCCGCGAGGCGTTCCTGGAGCGCGTGTGGCAGTGGAAGGAGAAGCACGGCGGGGCGATCCTGTCCCAGATGCGCCGCCTCGGCGACAGCGTCGACTGGACCCGCGAGCGCTTCACCATGGACGCCGGGCTTTCCCGCGCGGTGCAGACGATCTTCAAGAAGCTCTACGACGACGGGCTGATCTACCGGGCCGAGCGACTGGTCAACTGGTCGCCGCAGATGCGCTCGGCGATCTCCGACATCGAGGTGGAGCACAAGGAGGTCGAGGGCGAGCTCGTCTCCATGCGCTACGGCGACGGCGACGACTCGATCGTGGTGGCCACCACCCGGATCGAGACGATGCTCGGCGACACCGCCGTCGCGGTCCACCCCGACGACGAGCGCTACAAGCACCTGGTCGGCACCGAGATCGAACTGCCGCTGACCGGGCGCAAGATCCCGATCGTCGCCGACGAGCACGTGGACCCGGAGTTCGGCACCGGCGCCGTCAAGGTCACCCCGGCGCACGACCCGAACGACTTCGAGATCGGCAAGCGGCACGACCTGCCGATGCTGACGATCATGGACGAGCAGGGCCGGATCGCCCACACCGGCACGCAGTTCGACGGCATGGACCGCTTCGAGGCCCGCGTCGCCGTCCGCGAGGCGCTGCGCGAGCAGGGCCGCATCGTCGCGGAGAAGCGCCCGTACCTGCACAGCGTCGGGCACAGCTCGCGGTCGAAGGAGCCGATCGAGCCGCGGCTGTCGCTGCAGTGGTTCGTCAAGGTCGGCCCGCTGGCCAAGGCCGCCGGCGACGCGGTGCGCGACGGCCGGGTCGCGGTGCACCCGCCGGAGATGACCAAGCGCTACTTCGACTGGGTCGACAACCTGCACGACTGGGCCATCTCGCGGCAGCTGTGGTGGGGCCACCGCATCCCGATCTGGTACGGGCCGGGCGGCGAGGTCGTCTGCGTCGGGCCGGACGAGGAACCGCCGTCGGGCGAGGGCTGGCACCAGGACGAGGACGTGCTGGACACCTGGTTCTCCTCGGGCCTGTGGCCGTTCTCCACGATGGGCTGGCCGGCGGACACCGCGGACCTGCGGAAGTTCTACCCGACCAGCGTGCTGGTCACCGGCTACGACATCTTGTTCTTCTGGGTCGCCCGGATGATGATGTTCGGCCTCTACGCGATGGACGGCGTGGAGCCCTTCAAGGTCATCGCGCTGCACGGCATGGTCCGCGACGCGCACGGCAAGAAGATGTCGAAGTCCGCGGGCAACACCGTCGATCCGCTCGTGTGGATGGACACCTACGGCACCGACGCGCTGCGGTTCACCCTGGCCCGCGGCGCGAACCCCGGCACCGACTCGCCGATCAGCGAGGAATGGGTGGCGGCGTCCCGCAGCTTCTGCACGAAGCTGTTCAACGCCACCAAGTTCGCGATGATGAACGGCGCGAAGGTGCCGGAGCGGCTGCCCGACCGCGGCGCGCTCACCGACGCGGACCGGTGGATCCTGGACCGCGTCGACCAGCTGGTGTCCGATGTGGACGAGCTGCTGGAGGACTTCCAGTTCGCCAAGGCGACCGAGGCGCTCTACCACTTCACCTGGGACGAGTTCTGCGACTGGTACCTGGAGCTGTCCAAGGTCCAGCTGGACGGCGAGCGGGCGGAGCGGACCCGCGAGGTGCTCGGGTACGTGCTCGACGTGCTGCTGCGGCTGCTGCACCCGACGATCCCGTTCATCACCGAGACCCTGTGGACCGCGTTGACCGGCCGCGAGTCCGTGGTGATCGCGGACTGGCCGAAGGCGTCCGGGGCGGTTGCCGACCCCGCCGCCGCGGAGCGGATCGCGGCGGCGCAGAAGCTGATCACCGAGATCCGGCGGTTCCGGTCCGACCAGGGACTCAAGCCGGGGCAGCGGGTCGCGGCCAAGCTCGGCGGCATCGCGGAGCTGGGGCTGGCGGACCACGTGCCCGCGGTGCAGGCGCTGGCCCGGGTCACCGAGCCGGCCGACGGGTTCACCTCGTCGGCGTCGATCGAGGTCGGGTTGGCCGGCGGCAACGTGTCGGTGGAGCTGGACCTCTCCGGCGCGGTCGACGTGGCCGCCGAGCGCAAGCGGCTGGCCAAGGACCTGGCCGTGGCGGAGAAGGAACTCGCGGGCACCGACAAGAAGCTGAACAACCCGGCGTTCCTGGACAAGGCCCCGGCCGACGTGGTGGACAAGATCAAGGCCCGCCGCGAGACGGCGCAGGCCGACATCGCCCGCATCAACGCGCGCCTGGCCGCGTTGCCGGGGGCCTGACCGGTTTCGAGCTCGCCGGGTGGCGTCTTCGCGCGAAACCGCCACCCGGCAGGCACGAGGAGCGGCGATTTCTCGCGAAATCGCCGCTTTCGCCTTTCCGGGACGCGTGCGCGGTCACGGCATTCGCCAGTAGCCGCAGAACATGATGTTGTTCTTCGGCAGGCCCGATCGGACCCAGTGCCGGCGCAGCGAGGCGGCCAGCTCGGACTCGCCGACCACCCAGCCGTAGGTGTTCTCGGCGGGCGCGGGCAACGCCTCGGCCGCGGCAAGCGCCGCTCGCCCCGGGGTGTTGCCCGGGTTGTCCCGCACCACCCAGCGCACCGACATCCCGGCCGGCGCCTCCATCCGTTGCTGGTCCGCCGCGGAAGGGATCTCGATCAGCGCCTGGCCGCGGGTTTCCGGGGGCAGCGAGGCCAGCACGCCCGCAGCCGCAGGCAGCCCCGTCTCGTCGGCCACCATCAGCACGTGCTCCGTGCCCGGCGGCGGGTTGAACCCGATGCCCTCGTCCAGGATCGCCACGGCGTCGCCGGGTTCGCAGGTCTGCGCCCACGTGGCGGCGGGACCGGCGGTGCCGTCCTCGGCGGAGCCGTGCAGCACGAAGTCCACGTCCAGTTCCGGGCCGTCGGGGCCGATCGGCCGGTAGGCGCGCACCGAGTAGTTGCGCAGCACCGGCCGGGAGGTCTTGGCGATGGTCAGGAACTTGGCGTAGGAGACCGCGTTGAGCTTGTTCGGCAGCCGGGACAGCGAGTCCTCGGCGACCGGGATGAACAACCGGAACCACTGGTCGAAGCCCATGTAGCGGAACCGCTCGGCGTCGCCGCGGCCCAGCGTGACGCGCGCGAAGTGCGGCGAGACCCGCTCCCGGCGGATGACCCGCAGGGTGAGCAGCTCGCTGTGCTCCGGCTTGATCCGCCTCGTGGCCAGGTTGGTTCGGGCCATGCTCAACTCCTTCGTAACTTAGCTATGCCTAACCTTACTGGAAGTTCGGCGGGTCAAGATCGCGGATTTCGGGAACCGGGAACCGGCGGAGCGGGTCTTCGCCGGTCGGCCGACCGGCGAGACGTAGACTGACCTCGTCGTTTCGCCGTTCGCAGGGGAGTGAGCACTTGTCCGGCACCGATCCCGCCGCGCTGCAGGAACTGCGCGTGGTGGAGGCCGAGCTCAACGAACGCTGGCCGGAAACCAAGATCGAACCATCGCTCGACCGGATCCGGGCGCTCACCGAGCTGCTCGCGGATCCGCAGCACAGCTATCCGGTCGTGCACATCTCCGGCACCAACGGCAAGTCGTCGACGTCGCGCATCACGGACGCGCTGCTGAGCGGCCTCGGGCTGCGCACCGGCCGCTACACCAGCCCGCACCTGCAGCTGGCCACCGAGCGCATCAGCATCGACGGCGCGCCGATCAGCCCCGAGGGCTACGTCGAGGCCTACCGCGACGTCGCGCCGTACGTGTCCATCGTGGACTCCCGCAGCGACGTCCGGATGAGCAAGTTCGAGGTGCTCACCGGGATGGCGTTCGCGGCCTTCGCCGACGCCCCGGTGGAGGCGGCGGTGATCGAGGTCGGCCTGGGCGGCAGCTGGGACGCCACCAACGTCGCCGACGCGAAGATCGCGGTCGTCTGCCCGGTCGCGCTCGACCACGCCGACTACCTCGGCACCGACCTGGCCTCGATCGCCGGTGAGAAGGCCGGGATCATCAAGCCCGGCTCCATCGCGGTGGTCGCGGCGCAGCCCGCCGAGGCGCAGAAGGTGATCATGGAGCGGGCCGCGGAGGTGGACGCCACGGTCGCCCGCGAGGGCCAGGAGTTCGGCGTGCTCTCGCGGACCGTCGCCGTCGGCGGCCAGCTGCTCCGGCTGCAGGGCCTGGGCGGCGTGTACGACGAGATCTTCCTGCCGCTGCACGGAGAACACCAGGCGCGCAACGCCGTGTTGGCGCTGGCGGCGGTCGAAGCGTTCTTCGGTGCCGGTGCCGACCGGCAGCTCGACGTCGAGCGGGTCCGCGACGCGTTCGCGAACGTCGTGACGCCCGGGCGCCTGGAGCGGGTCCGCGCGGCGCCGACGGTGCTGGTCGACGCGGCCCACAACCCGCACGGCGCACGAGCCCTCGCCGACGCGCTCAGCTCCGAGTTCTCCTTCCGCAAGCTGGTCGCGGTGGTCGGCGTGCTTGGTGACAAGGACGCGCGCGGCATCCTCGCCGAGCTGGAACCGGTGGTCGAGGAGATCGTGCTGACCACGAACTCCTCGCCGCGGGCGATGGATCCGGACGAGCTGGCCGGCGTGGCCAAGGACATCTTCGGCCCGGACCGGATCGTGGTGGAGCCCCGGCTGGACAACGCGGTGGAGACCGCGATCCAGCTGTCCGAGGAGACCGATGAGCCCGGCGAATCGGTCTCCGGCGGCGGCGTCGTGATCACCGGGTCCGTGGTGACCGCGGGCGAGGCACGCGCCCTGTTCGGCAAGGAGCCCGCGTGAGCGAACCGCAAGACACTGGAGCCGTCGTGACCGATCAGCCGAACCCCGAACCAGGCAAGGGCCTGCCCGAGGCGCCGCCCGGCGTGCGCGACCCGTGGAAGGGCCTGCGCGGGATCATGGCGGGCACGCTGGTGCTGGAGTTCATCGCGTTCATGCTCGCGCTGCCGGTGGTCTGGAAGCTCGGCAGCGGCGTCTCCAGCATCGGCTTCACCATCGTGGCGGTGCTGTCGGTGCTGATGCTGGCGGCGGCGTTCGTGCAGCGCCGCCCGTGGGGCCTCGGCGTCGCGCTCGCCCTGCAGGTCGCGATGGTGCTCTGCTTCTTCGTGCACCCGGCGGTCGGGATCATGGGCGCGGTGTTCGCCGCGGTCTGGGCCTACATGCTGTACCTGCGCCACGACGTCGCCCGGCGCATGCGCGAAGGCCAGCTCTACGACCAGCTCGGCCACCCGCCGGGCTACCCACCGGAGCAGACCGACTGACGTTCCACCTGGTCGGGCGTGGTGCATCACGATGCAGCCGCGATATGCTTTGATGCATGCGGACGACCATCACGATCGATGATCAGTTGCTCGACCGGTTAAAGCTGCGTGCGGCGCGCGAGCACACCACGGTGAGTGCGTTGATCGAAGACGACGTTCGGATGGGCGAGCTGCGGCGCGCTCAGCGAGACGCTCCGAAGAAAGGGCGTTTCCGGCTACCGACGTTCGACCTGGGGGAGCCGAAGCCCGGCGTTGATGTTAATGACAACGCTGCCCTGCTCGAGTTCATGGAGCGCGACGAGTGATCGCTTGTGACGTCAACGTCCTGCTCAACGCTCAGAACGCGGCCCTGCCGGACCACGAGAAGTACCGCGTTTGGCTTGAGGACGCCCTGCAAGGGCCCGCTCCGGTCGGCATTCCAGCGCTGGTGTTCAGCGGCTACCTGCGGATCATCACCAACCACAAGATCTGGAACCGGCCCTTGGCGCCGGAGCAAGCGTTGGAGATCATCGCCGCGATTCGCACTTCGCCCGCATTCGTGCAGGTCGAACCGGGTCCACGCCATTGGGAGATCTTCACCGAGCTCTGCCGCAAGGCGGACGCGAAGGGCAATCTGGTCCCGGATGCATATCTCGCGGCGATCGCGATCGAGCACGGTTGCGAGTGGATCACCGCGGACCGGGGCTTCGCGCGCTACTCGGGACTGCGCTGGAGGCATCCCCTGGACTAGGCCCGAAGGCTGGGCTCGTCAGCCGATGTCGATGACGGCTCGGCCGACGGTTTCGCCGCGCTTCAGGGCGTCGTAGGCGTCCTGGACCTGTTCGAACGGGTAGTGGCGGCTGATCGCGTCCTGCGGGCGGAGCAGGCCGCGGGCCACCAGGTCGAGCAGCACCGGCATGTCGCGCCGCGGCTTCGCGCCGTAGGAGCCCTTGATCTGCAGCTTCCGGCGGGCGATGGTGGCCAGGTCGAACTCCGCGGTGGTGCCCCTGGCGGCGATGCCGACCACCACGACCTGACCGCCTTCGACGACCGAGTCGCGCGCGATGTCGAAGGTGGGCACCGCGCCCAGCGCCTCGAAGGCGACGTCCACGCCGCGCCCGCCGGTCAGCTCGCGGATCGCCGCGGGCGCGTCCGCCTCGGCGGAGTTGACCACGTGCGTCGCGCCCAGCTTCCGCGCCCCGGCCAGCTTCTCCTCGCTGATGTCCACCGCGATGATCATCGACGCGCCGAAACCCGCCGCCAGCTGGATCAGCGCCGAGCCGACGCCGCCCGCCGCGACCACCGCCACGGTGTCGCCGACCTGCACGTTCGCCGCGTGGCGCAGCGCGCCGTACGCGGTCATCGTCGAGCAGCCCACCGAAGCGACGTCGCTGAGCTCCACGCCGTCCGGCACGCGGTAGACCGAGGTCGCGGGCGTGACGCAGCGTTCCGCCAGGCCGCCCATCGAGTACATCCAGACCGGCTCGCCGTCCGGCCGGAACAGCCGGGTCTCGTCGTCGTAGAGCCGCCCCTTGCCGCGGTTGAACTCGAAGAACTTCCGGCAGATCTCCTCGTTGCCGCGTGCGCACTGCTCGCACTGGCCGCACGGCATGATGAAGCTGGTCACCACCCGGTCGCCCACCTCGAGGCCGGTGACGTCCGGCCCGAGCTCGGCGATCACGCCGGCCACCTCGTGCCCGAGCACAGTCGGCGTCGGGAACGGCAGTTCGCCCTTGAGCACGTGCAGATCCGTGTGGCAGGCCCCGCAGGACCGCACGTCGATGGCGACCTCGCCGGCCTTCGGCCGGGGATCGGCGAGTTCCTCGATCCGCATCGGCTGGTTCGCGGCGGTGTGCACGGCGGCGCGCATCCGGACCTCCAAGTCAGACCGGCCAGTCGGTTTGCCCGTGAAGCTATCGCGCCGACCCGCCGGGCACCAGGCGCGAACGCGGGAAACCCGCACCGCCGGTGATCGGACCGGCACCGCACGTGCGCTCGCGGTCGCCCGGCACGAACTCTTCACCTTCGCGTCGACCAGCGGTGATCCACCAGCCTCCTGCCGCGGATAGAACCGGCGGCATGACTCCCGAACCTGCCCAGCTGAACCGGCGCGCCCTGCTCCGCGGCGCCGCCGCCACCGGCCTCGCCGCCACCGGCCTGTTCCTGACCGGCGCGCCCGCGTTCGCGCGCGGCGGCCGCCCGGTGCTGACCCACGGCGTGCAGCTCGGGGACCCGCGCCCGGACGGGGCCGTGGTGTGGACCCGCGCCGACCGGCCGTCGCGGATGTTCGTGGAGGTCTCCCGGCACGCCGACTTCCGCGGCGCGCGGCGGATCCCCGGCCCGGTCCTGACCCCGGAGACCGACGGCACCGGCGAGGTCCGGCTGGGCGGGCTGGCGCCGGGGCAGCAGGCGTACTACCGCGTGATCGCCGAGGACCTGGACGGCCGCGTCGAGAGCGAGGCGCTGACCGGCACCTTCCGCACCGCGCCGAGCAACCGGCGGGACGTGCGCTTCCTGTGGTCCGGCGACGTCGTGGGGCAAGGCTGGGGCATCAACCCGGACGTCGGCGGCATGACGATCTACCACGCGATGGCCGCCCGCAACCCGGACTTCTTCCTGCACAGCGGCGACACCGTGTACTCCGACGGTCCGTTGAAGGAGTCCGTCACGCTGCCCGACGGCCGGGTGTGGCGCAACGTCGTGACCCAGGAGAAGTCCAAGGTCGCCGAGACGCTGGCCGAATACCGCGGGCAGTTCGCCTACAACCTGCTCGACGAGAACGTGCGGCGCTTCGCCGCGCAGGTCCCGCAGCTCGTGCAGTGGGACGACCACGAGGTCACCAACAACTGGTACCCGGGCGAGATCCTGGACCTCGACCAGTACACCGAGAAGCGCGTCGACGTGCTCGCCGCGCGGGCCTTCCAGGCCTTCCACGAGTGGCAGCCCGTCCGCCGCCAGGACGCGGTGGACGGCAGGGTGTACCGGAAGGTCTCGCACGGCCCGCTGCTGGACGTGTTCGTGCTCGACATGCGCAGCTACCGCGACCCGAACTCGGCGGGCACCACGCCGGAGCGGATCCTCGGCGCCCGCCAGGCGCGCTGGCTCGTCGACGAGCTCGCCCGGTCCCGCGCGACCTGGAAGGTGATCGCCTCGGACATGCCGATCGGCATCGTCGTGCCGGACGGCGACAAGATCGAGGCCGTGGCCAACGGCCTGCCGGGGGCGCCCAACGGGCGCGAGGCGGAGCTGGCCTGGGTGTTGCAGGTCGGTCCGCAACACCGTCTGGCTGACCGCCGACGTGCACTACACGGCGGCGATCCACTACGCGCCGGAGCGCGCGGCCTTCGCCGGGTTCGACCCGTTCTGGGAGTTCGTCTCCGGCCCGCTGCACGCCGGCGCGTTCGGGCCGAACAAGCTCGACCCGACCTTCGGTCCGGAGCAGGTGTTCGTCAACGCCCCGACCCGCCAGGGCGCGTCCCCGCTGGAGGGCTTCCAGCACTTCGGCGAGGTCAACATCGACGGCCGCACGGGGCAGCTGACCGTGGACCTGCGCGACCACTCCGGCCGCTCCCTCTGGGCCAAGACCCTCGACCCGCGGCGCTGACCAGCCACGATCGAGTTATTCCGTGGAAGTGGAAGTAGGAAAAGTCGTATTCTTACTTCCGTGAAGATGACGGAGAAGGGGCAGGTGACCATCCCGGTCGACCTGCGTCGCGAACTAGGACTGAGACCCGGGGATCAGATCGAGATCAGATTGGAGGGAAACGCGCTGATCCTCACCCGCGGGCATTCCGTGCCCAGCCGTGGGCAGCGGATCGTGGAGCACCTCCGCGGGCGCGCCAGCGGGGAGGGGCTTTCCACCGACGAGATCATGGCGATGACCCGTGGAGAGTGAATCCGCCCGCGCGCCGGCCACACTGGTCGACTCCAACGTTCTGCTCGATCTGGTCATCGAGGAGGGCGAATGGGTCGATTGGTCTTCGGACGCGCTTGAAAAGGCGGCGGAAGAGGGCCCCTTGGTGATCAACCCGTTGATCTTCGCCGAGGTGTCGGTGCGCTTCCCGGCGATCGAGGAAGTCGAGGAGGCGTTCCCGAAAGACTTCTTCGTCCGCATGCCGCTGCCGTGGTCGGCGGCGTTCCTCGCGGGAAAGTGCTTCCAGGACTACCGAAGGCGAGGTGGCGAGAAGCGGTCGCCGCTGCCCGATTTCTACATCGGCGCGCATGCGGCGGTGAGCCGGCTTCGCCTGCTGACCCGCGATGCCCGCCGGTACCGCACCTACTTCCCGACGGTCGAGGTGATCGCTCCGGACTGAGGCGGGGTCGCCGCTCGGGGTGTCACCTGCATCGATACCCTGGCTGGCAAATCGGGCGCGGTGCGTTTTCGCACCCGGCGCCACCGGAAATGAAGGAGAAGCAACCGTGAGCGAGCGCACCCTGGTCCTGGTCAAGCCCGACGGCGTCGAGCGTGGCCTGGTCGGCGAGGTGATCAGCCGCATCGAGCGCAAGGGCCTGAAGCTGGTCGCGCTGGAGCTGAAGAACGTCGACCGCCAGCTCGCCGAGCAGCACTACGCCGAGCACGACGGCAAGCCGTTCTTCGGCAGCCTGATCGAGTTCATCACCTCCGGCCCGGTCGTGGCCGCGTGCGTCGAGGGCCCGCGCGCGATCTCGGCGTTCCGCCAGCTGGCCGGCGGCACCGACCCGGTCGACAAGGCCGCGCCGGGCAGCATCCGCGGCGACTTCGGCCTGGAGGTCCAGTACAACCTCGTGCACGGCTCCGACTCGGTCGAGTCCGCCGAGCGCGAGCTCAAGCTGTGGTTCCCGGAGATCTGAGCGCCGCGACCGGAACCGGCGTCGACGTGACCGGGCCGCACCGGGTCGACGCCTCGCACCCGGGCCTGGTGGACGGGCTCGCCGGCCTGTGGGAGCGAGTCACCGCCGCAGGCGGCGCGGTCGGCTTCAGCCCGAACGATCCGGTCGAGCGGCTGCGCGCGGCGGCCGCCGCGCTCGTCGAGGACGTCCAAGCCGAGCGGGCGCACCTGATCACCATCGGCCGCCAGGACGTGCTGGTCGGGCTCGCGGTGCTGCGGCAGCGCCAGCTGCCGGTGCGCAGGCACACCGGTGAGCTGGCCTGGCTCGCGATCGACCCCGTCCTGCAGCGCCAGGGCTGGGGCAAGCGGCTGCTCGACGCCGTGCTGGTGCAGGCGCGGGCGGTCGGCGTGGAGAAGCTGGACCTGGTCACCCGCAGCGGGCACGACCTGGAGCGCTTCTACGAGGCCAACGGCTGGGTCGAGCGCGGCCGCTGGCCGGGCGCGGTGCGGGTCGCCGCCGGCGACGACCGCGACGAAATCTGGTTCACCCGCGACGTCTGAGCACCGGTGTTGCGCGATTTCAATGGGAATCGAAGGTCCGATTTCAATGAGCGTTTTTCATCCTGGTCGGCCCGCAGCCGCGGGCCGCAAAGCTGCACGTCGATGGGTGTCGCATGCGCCGCAGGCGCATAAGCCACCCACGACACCTGCACCGCCGCGGGTTCACGGTGCCCACCCCTCCGGGGTTCCCTCGGCGAGGACGGCCCTGACGCCGTGTATTGGACATGCATAAGTCAGGGCACCCACAGACCAGGGAGCCTCTGAGGTTCCGCCCCCGGCACCGCCACGCAAATCGAGGTTGGAAAAACCTCAATGAAATCCGCCCCCGGTCTCCCGATTCGGGGCGGACCTCTACCCTGGTCGCGTGCGTGTTGAGTCCGTTTTCGACAGGTTGGAACCGCTGTTGCCGCGCGTCTCCAAACCCGTGCAGTACGTGGGTGGGGAGCTCAACGCGACGGCGAAGGCGTGGGACGACGCCACCATCCGGTGGTGCCTGATGTACCCCGACGCCTACGAGGTCGGGCTGCCCAACCAGGGCGTGCAGATCCTCTACGAGATCCTCAACGAGCAGCCGGACGTGCTCGCCGAACGCACCTACGCGGTGTGGCCGGACCTCGAGGAGCTGATGCGGGAGCACGACATCCCGCAGTTCACCGTGGACAGCCACCGGCCGGTCGGCGCGTTCGACGTGCTGGGCCTCAGCTTCGCCACCGAACTCGGCTACACCAACATGCTCGGCGCGCTCGACCTCGCGGGCATCCCGCTGCACGCGGTCGATCGCACCGATGATCACCCGATCGTGTTGGCCGGCGGGCACGCGGCGTTCAACCCCGAGCCGATCGCCGACTTCCTGGACGCCGCGGTGCTCGGTGACGGCGAGGAAGCGGTCCTGGAGATCACCGAGGCCATCCGGCGCTGGAAGGCCGAGGGGCGGCCGGGCGGTCGCGAGGAGCTGCTGCTCCGGCTGGCCGAGTCCGGCGGCGTGTACGTGCCGCAGTTCTACGACGTCACCTACGGTCCCGACGGCGCGATCTCGGAGGTCGTGCCGAACCGCGACCGGGTGCCGTACCGCGTCTTCAAGCGGACGACCATGGAGCTCGACGACTGGCCGTACCCGAAGAAGCCGCTGGTGCCGCTGGCCGAGAGCGTGCACGAGCGGATGAGCGTGGAGATCTTCCGCGGCTGCACCCGCGGCTGCCGGTTCTGCCAGGCCGGGATGATCACCCGGCCGGTGCGGGAGCGGTCCATCGAGGGCATCGGCGAGATGGTGCAGCGCGGGCTGGAGGCCACCGGTTTCGAAGAGGTCGGCCTGCTGTCGCTGAGCTCGGCCGACCACTCCGAGATCGCCGAGATCACCAAGGGTCTGGCGGACCGCTACGAGGGCACCAACACCGGGCTGTCGCTGCCGTCGACCCGGGTGGACGCCTTCAACATCGACCTGGCCAACGAGCTGTCCCGCAACGGCCGCCGCTCGGGCCTGACGTTCGCGCCGGAGGGCGGCAGCGAGCGGATCCGGCGGGTGATCAACAAGATGGTGTCGGAGGAGGACCTGATCCGCACCGTCTCCGCCGCGTTCGCCAACGGCTGGCGGCAGGTCAAGCTGTACTTCATGTGCGGGCTGCCGACCGAGACCGACGAGGACGTGCTGCAGATCGCCGAGATGGCCAAGCAGGTCATCCGGGCCGGCCGGGAGGTCTCGGGCCGCAAGGACATCCGCTGCACGATCTCGATCGGCGGTTTCGTGCCGAAGCCGCACACCCCGTTCCAGTGGGCGTCGCAGTGCGATCCGGACACCATCGACGAGCGGCTGCGCAAGCTGCGCCAGGAGATCAACACCGACCGCAGCCTGGGCCGCAACATCGGCATGCGCTACCACGACGGCAAGCCGACGATGGTCGAGGGACTGCTGTCGCGCGGTGACCGCCGGATCGGCCGGGTCATCGAGCGGGTGTGGCGCGAGGGCGGCCGGTTCGACGGCTGGAACGAGTACTTCTCGTTCGAGCGCTGGATGTCCTGCGCCGCCGCCGAGCTCGAACCGCTGGGCGTGGACGTGCACTGGTTCACCACCCGCGAGCGCGGCGAGACCGAAGTGCTGCCGTGGGACCACCTCGACTCCGGGCTGGACAAGGAGTGGTTGTGGGCCGACTGGCAGGACGCGCTGGACGCCCGCGAGCAGGACGACTGCCGGTGGACGCCGTGCTTCGACTGCGGCGTATGCCCGACGATGGGCACCGACATCGAGGTCGGTCCGACCGGGCGGAAGTTGCTGCCGATCTCTCCGGTCGGGCAGGGCTCCCCGGTTCGCAACCCGGCCTTCAACGGCGGCTGACCCCGCATTTTCCCTGGTCAAGGGGCTCTGATTCGAGGTGTGCGAGGTTCCGGCCGGAACCTCGCACACCCAGGCGGAGCGCTCGGTGCCGGGGTGGTGGCCGGGGTACGGTCCTTCGAAATATGAGCCGCAGGTGTTGTCACACGGCGGTTGAGCACGCAAGCATCGACATCGGAGCGGTCGACGAGGACCGCCGATGACGATCATTGGTCGGGGAGGGCATCCTGAGTCGGCGAGATCACCCCAATCCCTCGGCGCCACCGGTGCAGAAGCTGCGCCTGCGTTACGCCAAACGGGGGCGGCTGCGCTTCACCTCGCACCGCGACGTGGCGCGCACCTTCGAACGCGCGCTGCGGAGGGCTGGGGTACCGATGGCGTATTCCCAGGGCTTCAGCCCGCACCCGAAGGTGTCCTGGGCCGGTGCGGTGCCCACCGGCGTGTCCAGCGTGGCCGAGTACGTCGAGCTCCAGCTCGTCGAGCGGCTCGACCCGGCGACGCTGTCCGCCGAGCTCAACGCCGCGCTGCCGGACGGGATCGACGTGCTCGACGCGGTCGAGGCCGAGCCGGGGCCGCTCGCGGACCGGCTGCAGGTGAGCCGGTGGCGGATCGATCTCCCCGGCACGGACGTCGCGGAGCTGCGCGACGCCGCAACGGCGCTGATGGCGGCCGACACCGCACTGGTGGAGCGGATGACCAAGGACGGTCGCCGCACCATCGATGCGCGGGCCGCGCTGGTCAGTGCGGAGGTGCAGGACGGCCGACGGGCCGTCGCGGAGAGTGATCAAAATTCCGCGTCGACCGCCCAGGTGGACGATTGGCCGAAGGCATCCGAACCGTATGGGATACTTGTAACGGTCGTGCGGCAGACAACACCGGTCGTACGACCCGACGACGTACTGAGCGCCCTGCGTGTCGTCGCCGGTCTGGCACCGTCGGCCGTCGCGAGAGCGACCCGGCTGGAGCAGGGTCGGCTCGACGACGGGGGAGGGATTGTCGACCCGTTGGCCCGGGCCTCAGGCGGCGGCCGGATTCCGGCGGGAGAGCCCGCGGCGGGGTGACGGGCGGCGCGGACGTCGTCGACCCGCCGTGTGACTTCCCGGCCTGAAGGCTCGGGGCGGAGGGAACACCAGAATTGCCGTCGCCTGCGGGCGGCGGAGACCGAAGATCGCACATGCCTCTGTGCGGCCGCGTCCACCCGGACGCGCCCGGGGGCGGAGGAGCTGGATGTTGAACATGGATACGCCCGCTGGAAGCCCCAGCGGGCAATCGCCCACACCTACCCGCGACGAGCAGGGCACGATCGAGCTGCCCGCCAAGCTCCGGGTGCACGCACTGGCCAAGCTGCTGGGCGCCAGCAGCCGGGAGATCATCACGACGCTGGAATCGATCGGCGAATCGGTTCGCAGCGCCCAGTCGAACATCACCCGCGACGTCGCCCTGCAGGTGGTGCAGGCCCTGCACCCCGAGATGGTGGCGGAGTCGGAGAGCGCGGCCGAGCCGGAGCAGACCGAGCCCGAACCCCAGGCTCAGCCGGAACCCCAGGCCCAGACCGAGGCCCCGGCGGAAGCCGCAGCCCAGGCAGAGCCGGAGCCGGCAGCCGAGGCCAAGCCCGCGGTCGAGGCGCAGCCCGCTGTCGAGCCCGCGGTGCCGGCGGCGGACTTCGCGTCCGCCGGTGCCGAGACCGCCGCCGGCACGCCCGCGGCACCGGGGCTGACGCCCCTGTTCGCCGCGCCGGCGCCGGAGGCGATGTTCCTCGCGCCCCAGCCCGAGGCGCGGCAGGTGCCGAAGCCCGAGCCGGAGCCGGTGGAGGCGAGCCAGGAGCCTGAGGCGACCGAGGCCGAGCAGCCTGCCGAGACCGCCGCCGAGACCGACGACGAGAGCGAGCCCGCTGGTCGCCGCCGTCGTCGCCGCGGCCGCCGTGGCCGTGGCCGTGGTCGCGGTGCCGAGTCCGAGTCGGGCGAGGAGGAGACCGACACCGCCGAGGAGACCGCCGCCGAGGCCGCCGAACCGGCCGCGGAGGAAGCCGCCGAGGAGCAGTCGGCCGAGGCTGACGGCTCGGGCGACTCCAACCGCCGTCGCCGTCGTCGCCGTCGCCGCAAGGGCTCCTCGGACGACGAGAGCAGCGCCCGCGAAGACGACCCGCCGAACACCGTCGTGCACGTGCGCGAGCCGGCGGCTGCCGAGACTCGTCAGGACAGCAGCGACGACGAGGTGCGCGCGGTCAAGGGCTCGACGCGCCTGGAGGCCAAGCGGCAGCGCCGCCGGGACGGCCGCGAGGCCGGTCGCCGCCGGGCCCCGGTGCTCTCCGAGGCCGAGTTCCTGGCCCGCCGAGAGTCGGTGGACCGCAAGATGGTCGTCCGGCAGAACGGCGACCAGACGCAGATCGCGGTGCTCGAGGACAACGTCCTCGTCGAGAACTTCGTGACCTCGTCGGGCTCCGGCTCGCTGGTCGGCAACGTCTACCTCGGGCGCGTGCAGAACGTGCTGCCCAGCATGGAGGCGGCGTTCGTTGACATCGGCCGCGGCCGCAACGCGGTGCTCTACGCCGGTGAGGTGGACTGGGACGCCGCCGGGCTGGCCGGCAAGGCCCGCCGCATCGAGCAGGCCCTGCAGACCGGTGACAGCGTCCTGGTGCAGGTCACCAAGGACCCGGTCGGCCACAAGGGCGCGCGCCTGACCACCCAGATCAGCCTGCCCGGCCGATTCCTGGTGTACGTGCCGGGCGGCGGCGCGACCGGCATCAGCCGCAAGCTGCCGGACACCGAGCGCAAGCGGCTCAAGGAGATCCTCAAGCGGATCGTGCCGGACAACGCCGGGGTGATCATCCGCACCGCGTCCGAGGGGACCAGCGAAGAGGCGCTGGACCGCGACGTGCGGCGCCTGCAGGCGCAGTGGGAGGTCATCAAGGAGAAGGCCGAGACGCCGGGCGCGCAGGCCCCGCAGCTGCTCTACGAGGAGCCGGACCTGCTGATCAAGGTCGTCCGCGACCTGTTCACCGAGGACTTCTCGGCCATGACGGTCCAGGGCAACGACGCCTGGGACACCATCGACGCCTACGTCAAGCACGTCGCGCCGGACCTGGCGCAGCGGCTGTCCAAGCACGTCGGAAAGAACGACGTGTTCACCGAGCAGCGGATCAACGAGCAGATCGCCAAGGCCCTGGACCGCAAGGTCTGGCTGCCCTCCGGCGGCTACCTGGTGATCGACCGCACCGAAGCCATGACGGTGATCGACGTCAACACCGGTAAGTTCACCGGCTCCGGGGGCAACCTGGAGGAGACGGTCACCCGCAACAACCTGGAGGCGGCCGAGGAGATCGTCCGGCAGCTCCGGTTGCGCGACATCGGCGGCATCATCGTCATCGACTTCATCGACATGGTGCTGGAGTCGAACCGGGACCTGGTGCTGCGCCGCCTCACCGAGTGCCTGGGCCGGGACCGCACCCGCCACCAGGTCGCCGAGGTGACCTCGCTGGGCCTGGTGCAGATGACCCGCAAGCGGGTCGGCACCGGCCTGCTGGAGGCCTACAGCAGCACCTGCGAGCACTGCCGCGGCCGCGGCCTGCTCGTCTCGACCGAACCGGTCACGCACCCGAACGGGCAGACGAGCGGCAACAACGGTGCCCGGCGGAACCGGCAGCGGGGCAAGCAGCACGAGCACGAGCAGCCCGCCCAGCAGGAGACGCGCACCGAGGCCAAGGCCGAGGCACCCAAGACCGAGGCGCCGAAGGTCGAGGCGCCCAAGGCCGAAGAGCCCAAGGTCGAGGCGCCGAAGGCCGAAGAGCCCAAGGTCGAGCGTGCCAAGGCCGAGGAGCCGAAGGCGGAGGCCGTCAAGGCCGAAGAGGTCAAGCCGGAGCCCGTCAAGCCGGAGCCCGTCAAGCCGGAGCCCGTCGAGGCCGTGAAGGCCGAGCCGAAGCCGGCGGCGAAGGCCGAGCCGGAGGCGCCGAAGCCGGAGCCCGTCGTCGAGCCGAAGGCGGAGGCGGCGAAGCCGGTCGTCGAGCCGAAGGCGGTCGAGCCCGAGGCGGAGCCGGCCGCGGCGAACGGTCGCCCGCGGCGCAAGGCGACGCGGGCCGCCGGCAGCGCCGGCGCGGCGGTGACGCCGCTGGTGGTCAGCAAGCCGGCCGAGCCGCAGGAGGCCGCCCAGAACGGCCTGCCGAGCGTCGCTCCGGCCGCTCCGGTGCGGCGGGTTCGCCGGTCCGCGTCCCGCCCGGCGGGGCCGCCCGTGGAGTAGCCCCCCGTCCGGGGCTGCCACCGAAGGCGGGAATGGCCGATTCGTTCAAGAACGGATCGGCCATTCTTCTTATCTTCGGTGCATGATTCGATGCACCGAAGAGCGCGTGGCCGCCGTCGAGCGGTTCGTCTGGCTGACCGCGCGCGTGCTGGAACAACGCCGTTTCGAGTTCTTGTTCGCCGGCGGCAGCGCCGACGGGGTGCTGGCCGCGCTCGACGCCTACCGCTGCGCGGACGGCGGCTACGGCTACGCCTTGGAGCCCGACTCGCGCGGCCCGCTCAGCCAGCCGCTGCAGACCTTCACGGCGTTGATGATCCTCGACGAGGTCGGGGCCTGCGACGGGGCCGCGGTGGCGCGGATCTGCGACTACTTGGTGTCGATCACGCGCCCGGACGGCGGCGTGCCTGGAGGCGACACGCGGCTGCGGGACTACCCGCACGCGCCGTGGATTCCGGTCGTCGAGGAGCCCGAGGGGAACCTCCTCTCCACTGGCCTGATCGCGGCCCTGCTGCACAAGAACCGGATCGAGCACCCGTGGCTGGCCGGGGCCACCGAGTTCTGCTGGCGGCGGATCGAGGAGCTGACCGAGAGCCACCCCTACGAGGTGCAGGCCGCGGTGTCGTTCCTCGACCACGTGCCCGATCGCGATCGGGCACGTGCCGCGGCCGGGAAGCTGGGCGGGCTCGTTCGGGAGAAGGGGTTCGTGCTGCTCGACCCGCAGCATCCCGAACGGGCTCAGGTGCCTCCCGGCTACGCGCCCGGCGAGCTGCACTGCGTCTGGGACTACGCGCCGGAGCCGACGAGCCTGGCGCGTTCGTGGTTCTCCGACGACGAGATGACCCGCGGGCTCGACCACCTCGCGGGCCTGCAGGAGGACGACGGCGGCTGGCCGATCCGCTGGCGCGCGTGGGCGCCCGGCACCCGCCTGGAGTGGCGGCCGCGGGTGGCCATCGATGCCCTGCGCACTCTCCGCGCCTACGACCAGGTCTGATCCGCGGCGCTCCCGGTTCTTGCTCGCCTGTGCTAGGTTTTGCTCATGCGAGCAAATTCCGGCTCAGGTGAGCAAGGTCGGTCGTTCACCGAGCGGGGCCGGCGGGCGCAGATCGTCGAGGCCGCCATCGACACGATCGTCGAGGTCGGCTACTCGCGCGCGTCGTTCGGGCAGATCGCCAAGCGGGCTGGCCTGAGCAGCACGGGGATGATCTCCTACCACTTCCGGAACAAGGCCGAGCTGATGCAGCAGGTGGTCGCCGACGTCTACGCGGTGGCCGAGGAGCTGGTGGGGGAGCGCATCGAGGCGGCGGGTACGGCGCGCGACCGGCTCCGGGCGTTCATCGAGTCCAGTGTGGACTTCTACCGCGCGCACCACCGGAAGATCCGGGCGCTCACCGAGATCTTCCTGAACGAGCGCGGTGACGACGCGGCGCTGCCGCACCGGCGGGAACTCGAAGGCTTGCGGGAAATGCTCCGCGCCGGCCAGCTGGCTGGGGAGTTCCGGGACTTCGACCCGCACGTGATGGCCGTGGCGCTGCGCCACGCGCTGGACGGCGTCGCACTGCGCCTCGGGGTGGAACCCGACGCCGACGCCGACCGCTACGCCCGCGAGCTCGCGACCATGTTCGACCTGGCCACCCGGTCCGGGTGAGCCGGCAACGCACGGAGGTGCCGTGGAAGACATCGTGGAGCTGGACTCGGGTCGCGTGCGCGGCCTGACCTTCGAGGAGCACCGGCTCTTCCAAGGGATTCCCTACGCCGCGCCGCCGGTCGGCGAGCTGCGCTGGAGTTCGCCGCAGCCCGTCGAGCCGTGGCCGAACGTGCGGGACGCGACCGCGCCGGGAAACCCGTGCCCGCAGCTCCCGCAGGACTTCGCCGACATCGCGAGCCTGGACGAGGACTGCCTGTTCCTGAACGTGACCGCGCCCCGCGGCGGCGGCCGCAAGCCGGTGATGGTGTGGCTGCACGGCGGCGGCGGGGCCAACGGCGAGGGCGCGATCTTCGACGCGCACCGGCTCGCCACCGCCGAGGACGTCGTCGTGGTCACGCCGAATTCGCGGCTGGGCATCTTCGGCAACTTCGGCTACCCGGGCCTGGCGGGAGGCGGCGGATTCGGCCTCGAAGACCAGCAGGCGGTGCTGCGCTGGGTGCAGCGCAACATCGGCGAGTTCGGCGGAGACCCGGGCAACGTGACGCTGTTCGGCGAGTCCTACGGCGGGCTCAACGTCAGCGCGCACCTGGTAGCGCCCGGCTCGGCCGGGCTGTTCCACCGGGCGATCGTGCAGAGCGGCTTCGCGCTGCTGAAGGCCCCGGCCAACGGCTGGGCGCCGGGCTCGCCGGACCTGCCGACGATGTGGATGTCCACAGTGGAACTGGAAGCCCTGGCCGAGCACCTGGTCGGCGAGCTCGGCTGGGTGCGGCCCGGGCAGGGCCCGGCGATCGAGCAGCTGCGCCGCGTTCCGGTCGAACAGCTGGTCAACGTGTCGTCGGTGTTCAGCAGGCCGGCGTTCGGCGGTTCGGTGCTGCCGGAATCCCCGACGCAGGCGCTGCCCGCCGGGCGGTTCCACCGGGTCCCGGTCCTCACCGGCGGAACCCGGGACGAGGCCCGGCTGTTCACGGCGCTGTTCTGGGACGCTGCAGGTCAGCCGATCACGGCCGACGGCTACGACAAGCTGCTCGCCGAGGCCTTCGACGCCGCGGCGGACGACGTCGCGCAGCAGTACCCCGCCGGGGCGTACCCGACGCCGAGCGTGGCATGGGCGGACGTGGTCGGCGACTGCGCCTGGGCGCGCTCGGTGTGGGACTTCGCGCACGCCCTGAGCTCTGACACCGCCACCTACGTCTACGAGTTCGCCGACCGCGACGCGCCGCCGGTCGTGCCGTTCCCGCCGGGATTCCCGCCGGGCGCCCACCACTCCGCCGAGGTGCCCTACCAGTTCGACCTCGGCGAGCCGGCGCCGCTGAACGACGCGCAGCGGCGGCTGGCGGCGACGATGAACCGCTACTGGGCGAACTTCGCGCGCAGCGGCGACCCCAACGGGCCGGACCTACCCGGCTGGCCGCGGTTCTCGGCCGCCGAGCCGCGGGTGCAGTCGTTGCACCCGGACCAGATCGCCGGGACCGACTTCGCCGCCGAGCACCGCCTGGAGTTCTGGAGGGCTCTGGCCGAACGAGGCTGATCGTCCCGTACTGGCATTCATGAGTCGGGGATCCCACAGCGAGAAGGCGCCTGAGGTTCCGCTACCCGCACCGCCACGCAGAGCAAGTTTGGAAACAGCCTCTACAGCGATCAGAAGTGCTCACGGGTCGTTGCGCGGAAGCGGGCTGAAGTACCGACCCGGGGTCACGCCTGCCAGGCGGCGGAACTCGCGCGTGAGGTGCGCCTGGTCGGCGTACCCGGCGGCGTGCGCGAGCTCCGCGAGCCCGCCGGGGCCGGTGCCGCGCCGCGCCGCCCGCTGGAAGCGGAGCACCGCGGCGAGGGTCTGCGGGCTGTAGCCGACGGCGGCGGTGACGCGTCGCCGCAGCTGGCGCTCGGACAACCCGAGGGTGTCGGCGAGTGCCGGAACCGCGAGCGGGGCGGGGGAGTCCAGGGCTGCGACGACGGCCGCGAGCGCCGGATCGGGCCGGTACTCCGGCAACCGGGAGCAGGCGAACTCCTCGAGAATCCGCCCCGCCTGCTCCGGCGCTTCGCGGATTCTGTCCACTGTGTACCGGATCGAAGCGCCCCAGCAGTCCACGCCGTCGACCTGCAGATCGCGCAGCTCGGTGGCCGGAATGTCGCCCAGCAGCAGCCGGGCGGCGCCGGGCCTGGCCCGGATCCCGGTGATGCGGCTCCCCGGCGGCAGCTCCGCGAGCCGGGCGGAGGTGTCCGGCCCGACCACGTCGAGGCGATCGCCCATCCAGATCAGGTCCACGCAGCCGTCCGGGACCACCCGCTGCACGTGGCAGTCCGCGTCCGCCCCGTGCGTCCACACGCAGGCGATCGCCCCGGTCAGCGCGCCGACCGGCGGCCGCTCCCGATACCGGCTCACGACCCCATGATGCCCATCGGCCCCGACACCGGAATGCGAAGGGCCCCGCCGACCAGTTCGTTCGGTCGGCGGGGCCCTCATGCCCGGATCAGTCCTGCTTGTCGTCGAACGTCGGGATGTCCGTGCGGTCGTCGGAGCTGGGCATGTCGCCCGGCAGATCCAGGGCCTGCGTCAGCGGGCCGGGCGACCAGGTGCCCCAGTGGGTCTCCGAATGCACCTCGATCGCCGCCTGCGCGGGCAGCGCATCCGCGTCGTACGGGTGCACCACGTACAGCGAACCCCAGTCCTGCTGCGGATCGTTGCGCAGGTAGGTCGGCAGCTCGCGGACGCTGGACGCGATCGTCAGCCAGCCGAACGGCCCGCCGGCATCCGGCGACGACCAGCCCTCGCCGACGTCCCGGACCTCCTCGCCGGCCGATACCCGGAACTGCGGCATCTCCGCGATCCCGTTGTACAGACCGGAACCCCGCAGGCACGGGTGCACCAGCGCGGCCGGCCACTCGACGAACGTCGCGCTGTTCCCGATGACCTCGGTCATGTTCGTCAGCTTCGGCACCCGCGGCGCGGTCACCGCGATCCAGCCCTCCCGGCCCAGCGCCTGGTCGACGGCGATCAGCCGCATCTTCGTCGCGCCCTCGGCCTCGGCGCCGAGCATGTAGCGGTGATCCCGCCACCCGGGCGGCGGGCCCTGCTCCACGGTGTAGCGGCCGGTGATCTCGAAGCCCCGATCGGTCTCCTTGCCGAATTCGAGGACCACGAAGTTCGCGCCGGTCTCCGCGCCCGCCAGGCTCACCGCCATCGGCACCTCGCCGTTGCGGGCCGAATCCGGGATGTCGTACCAGGGCGTGCGCAGCTCGCCGGTGTTGGTGCCGGCCTCGTCGAAGCTGCCCCACGCCGGCGCGTTGTCGCCGCCGAACTGGTGCGGCGGCTTCCAGCTCGGCGCATCCGAGTCGACACCGTCGCTGGCGGGCACGCCGGGCCGGGTGAAGCCCACCTGCTTGGGCTGCAGGTACTGCTCGGCGGTTTCCCGGCCGGCCAGGCGGCGCGGCGGCACCGGCACCGCCGGGTCCCGGGTCGGCGCGACCACCGAGGGCTGGGCGGGCGCCACCGGCAGGACGCTGGCCTGCGGATCGGTCTCGACCCCGATGTAGTCCGACAACCCGCAGCTGTTGCCGGTGAGCTGCTTGACGTTGTCCGTGGACAGGCTGTAGCTGTCGCCGCGCTCCTGGATGGCCTTGCCGAACGCCGCGAGCTCGCCGAACACCATCAGCGCGCAGACCAGCGACAACGGCGCGGTGCCCAGCCGCAGGGCGCGGCTGCGCTTCTCCGGGCTGTCCCAGCGCTCGTCGACGATCTTCGGGTTGTTCTCGTCGATGCGCAGGTGCTCGATCAACGCGATCACGCCCGCTATCGCGGCGAACACCAGGAACAGCGTGCTGAAGTTGTGCCCGTTGATCGACGGCGGCTTGTCGAACCACGGAACGCCCCAGCCCGAGACGTACCACCATGCGTTCGGCCCGGTGGCGGCGAACGCCAGGATCACCATCAGACCGGCGACGAAGCCAGCCCGGTTGCGGCGGGAACGCAGCACGGTGGTGCTGGTGGCCAGCGCGGTCAGCGCCGCCAGGGCACCGCCGAAGGCGGCGAAGATCCCGAAGTGGTGGGTGTGCTTGGTGGGGGTCAGGGCGAGCACCGCGAAGCACATCGCGGTGACCGCGAGCAGCCGCCGGCTCGGGCCGAGCCCGGCACCGCGGATGCGGCCGCGCCGCAGCAGCACCACGGCGCAGGTGGCCAGGCAGAGGATCACCAGCAGCACCGGGAACCGGCGGGTCAGCGAACCGTCCGGGCTCTGGCTGAACAGCAGGCTGTAGCGGTTGAGCTCCTCGTACCAGCGGCCGTTCGGGCCGAAGGTGGTCTTGAGCTCCATCGCGTCCATGACCGACTGCCAGGTCTGGTCGTAGAACACCAGCGTCAGGATCACGAACCCGGAAGCGGAGATCGGCGCCAGCACCGGCAACCAGCCGAACTCCTGGGCCCGCTTGCGCACCAACCGGTACAGCGGCTTGATCGCGGCGATGTAGGGCAGCACCGCGACGAGGCCGTGCGGGTTGACGCCCACCGACAGGGCGGCGCCGACCAGGCCCAGCGCGGCGGGCATCAACCGACCGGTCGACACGGCCCGCTCGACGGCGCACAGCGCCAGCAGCGAGAACAGCACCACGACCGGCTCGGCCCGGAGCCCGTTGTTGTAGGGCAGCCAGAACGCCAGGAACACCGCGGCGGCGGCCCAGCCTGCGGCGTTGCTGCGCCGCACCTGCTGGCCGAGTCTCGGCAGCACCTCGCGGCTGATCAGCAACCAGCTGACGATGCCCATCAGCAGCGCGGGCAGCCGCACCCACGGCGTCGCCGTCGAGATCTGCACCCACAGCGCGTAGAACTCGTAGAACCAGCCGAACGGCGACTCGGGGTTGGCGAACCAGCGGTAGTAGTTGCTGACGTACCCGGCGCTCTCGGCCGACCGCACCATGCTCAGCACGTAGCCGTCGTCGGACGTCATCGCGCCGATCAGCCACCACAAGCCCAGCGCGCCGAACACCGAGACGTCGCGGAACGTCGGCTTCCACCAGCGCAGCGGGGCCAGCCGCGGCGCGCGACGGCCTGCGCGCGTGTCCAGCTTCCGCAGGCAGAGCACCGAACCGATGAACGCGGCCACGGTGAGGGCGATCACCACGAGCTTGAGCGGCGTCGCGTAGCTGCTGAACCGGTTGTCGACACGCGCCTCGAAGGACAGCCCGCGCACGTCGTCCGCGGCGTTGTCCAGCGACGAGTAGATGCCGGTCAGCTGCGGGCGCTGGTCGCCGAGAACGCGCGCCCACGCCTGCCCGTCGACGCTCGCGGTGGTGCCGTCGGCGTCCGCGCGCACGTCGATCGAGCACGCGCCGGCGGGCAGCTGCACCGTGCTGATCTGCCGCCCCTTGGAGAACAGCGCGGCCTGGCCCTCGTCGACCTGCAACGTCAGCCCGGTCAGCTTGCCGTAGTCCGATGACGGCGGATTGGTGCTCAGCAGGATCGCCGGCCCCGCGGTGCGCGCGTCCAGGCTGCGCGCGGCGGCGCACGGCACCTTCGCGTCGAGCCACAGCGGCGAGTAGGCGACCAACGGGGCGGACACCGATTTGGTGCCTTGAGCAGTTGGCCACCGTAATGTCACCACATCGTGATTGACAGGTAGGAAGGGCACGAGCAACGCCAGCACGGTGCCGACGAGCCCGAGCAGCGAGGCGTACAGCCGAAGTTTTTTCGCCGACCCTGGGTGCACGTGGAGACCATACGGGCGCTGATCGCCCGCACTTGTGCGCACCCCTCGCGCGTCCTCCGAACGGCATTTGCATGCCCTCGGCACCGCGCGTTCTGCCTGGTCGTAGCGGGTGGGTGTGCTGGGGTGCAATGCAGTGCCGGTTTTGTCCCGGCGGCGCGAGGCATTCGTTGTCGCTCAGTCCGCCTCTGCGAGCGCCGACGCCGCGCGAAATAGTCCGGAAACGAGTCCGCATAGCGACCCGAACACGATCAGGCGGACTGCGCCGGGCTTTCGGTCGTCGTTTGATCGGCGACCAGCACATCCACATCCCGGTCTCGCCCGGTCCGGTGCAGCACCAGTTCCGCGAGCAGGCCCACGGAGATCATCTGCACCGCGAATATCTCCAGCAGGATGCCCAGCGTCAGCAGCGGACGAGTGCCGATCGACTGCTCGGTGAACACCCACACCCCGGTCAGGTAGAGCAGGATCAGCGTGCCGATCGTCCCGGCCAGCAGCCCCAGCCCGCCGAAGAGGTGCGCCGGGCGCCGCCCGTAGCGGGTGAGCGCGACGACCGTGAGCAGGTCCAGCGCGCCGCGCACGTACCGCTCGAACCCGTAGTTGGACTTGCCGTGCACCCGCGGTCGGTGGTGCACGGCCAGCTCGCGCACCCGGTAGCCCAGCTGGTGCGCCAGCGCCGGGATGTAGCGGTGCAGCTCCCCGTACAGCGGCACGCGCCGGTAGACCTCGGTGCGCGCGGCCTTCAGCCCGCAGTTGTGGTCCGCGAGCTTCAAGCCGGTGATCAGGCCGGTGACCCAGTTGAACACCTTCGACGGCAGCCGCTTGCCCAGCGGGTCCTGCCGCTGCGCCTTGTGGCCGCTGACCAGGTCGGCCCCGTCGTCGAGCTCGTCGAGCAGGCGCGGGATCTCGGCGGGGTCGTCCTGCAGGTCGGCGTCCAGCGTCACCAGCAGCCGCCCGCGGACCTCGGCGACGCCCGCGGCCAGCGCCGCGGCCTTGCCGAAGTTGCGCCGCAACCGGATGCCGCGGAACCGGGAATCCTGCCGGGCCTGCTCGGCGATCACCTGCCAGCTGTCGTCGGTGCTGCCGTCGTCGACGACCAGCAGCTCCCAGCTCCGGGGCTGCTGCTGCATCGCGTCGCGGATCTCGGCGAACAGCCGGGGCAGGTTCTCCCGTTCGTTCTTGGCCGGGGCCAGCAGCGAGACCTCGACTTCCGGTGCGGCTTCCGTCATGACTTGACCTGCGGGCTTTCCGTGAGGGGCCGGATCCACCAGCCGTCGGGGAAGTGGAAGGCGACGCGCACCGGCCCGGGCTGCGCGGGGGCGACCGCCTCGAAGCCCAGGCCGATCTCGATGCCGGGCGTCTGGGCTTCCGCGTCCGAGCGCGGGATGTCGACCACGCCGCCGCCGATGACCGTGCCGGTCTGGTCGAGCACGGCGACGCAGTCGGCCGGCTCGATCCCGGAGATCGCCCAGCCCTTGAGCATCCGGGCCCCGCCCTGGATCTGGTCGGTCTCCACGTTGAGCACCACGTCGCGGCCGTCCGGGCGTGGCTCGCGCAGCGCGCCGTCGCTGGGCGTCCGCCAGTCCGCGGTGCTGACCCGGTCGCCGATCTCCAGGCCGTCGGGGCAGCCGAGCGTGAACTCGCCGGAGAACGGGTAGTGCCCGAGCGCCTGCAGCCGCGGCAGCAGGCGGTCCGGCTCGGGGAACCGGTCCTCGAACGCGTCGGGGTGGCCGATGCGCGCGGCGATGGCGAGCAGGTTCTGGTTCGGCGCATCGGAGCGCACGCTCTGCGCCATGGGAGCGCCGAGCGCGACGGTGGCCAGCACCGTGCCCGCCACGGCGACGGTGCGGACCTTCGGCCAGCGGGGCCAGGCGACCACGATCACCAGCACCGCGATCCACAACGCGGCGGTCATGCTGTTGTACCGGCTCTGCAGCCCGGCGGCCTCGCCGAACGCGGCCCGCGAGCCGGAGATCATCACTGCGCAGCCGGCCGCGTAGACCGCCAGCCCCCACCACGGCGCGGCGCTGCGGAACTCCTCGCGGGTCTGCCGGACGTGCAGCACGAGCACCGCCAGGCCCGCCACGCCCGCGATCAGCGCGATCGACGGCTCGGTGCCGGTCCACACCATGCCGAGCATGCTCAGCCCGGCGAGCAGCGCCTGCGCCGGATCATCGGTCGGCGAAGCGCCGCCACCGCCCTGCGGGCCGCGCAGCACCAGCCACGAGGCCACCACGAGGAAGCCGACCACCAGCGGCGTCGCGACCCAGCGACGGCGGTCCCCGCGCAGCCACGCCACCAGCGCCAGCGCCGGCCACACCGCGAACGACGTGCCGTAGCTGATCGACGCCAGCAGCCCGAACACGATCGCGAGCACTCGGTGCTCGCGCTGCATCGCCAGCAGCGCGGCGAGCACCAGCATCAGCGCGAGGATCCAGGACGCCCCGCTCATCGAGCGCACGTAGTTGTGGATGCCGTGCGGGTTGAACACCAGCGTCGAGGCGGCCGCCACCAGCCCGGCCCGCTGCCACGGGTTCAGCGACTTCGGCAGCATCGCCCACACCAGCAGGACGCTGGCGACCCCGAACGCGATGATCACCAGCCCGAGCGGCTGGTTGAGGCCGTGCCCGAACCGGGCGCTGAGCCAGAACAGCAGGCTGGGCAGCACGAACGGGTGCTCGTTGCGGAACCCGAACAGCGCCTCCGGCCGCAGCGAGCCGTCGTCGCCGGTGAGGTCGAGCAGGACCCACCAGTAGTCGTAGAAGTGCATCTGCGGGTAGCGCAGCACTTCCCGAAGCATCATCAGCGGCGGGACGATCGCCGACAGGCCGAGCAGCACGGGGCCGAACCGCCGCACCGGGCCTGGAATGGGGGCTTCGGGGGTGGCGCGCTCGCCCGGGTCGGTCTCCGATGCGATGTCAGTCACGCTTTGCTTCCCCAGTTCCGATCAATAGCGCCTCACCGTAGCAAGCGCAGGTCAGAGCCTGGCAGATCAGACGTCGACCATGGCTGGATTTGACCACGCGGTTCCGGCGGTCGTACGCTGTCGCGGCTCGCTCGTCATCGGCCCTCGTGGCCGGTTCCTCCCGCGGTGCGCCCCCGGTCGATCGGGGTCCGGAAAGCGGTCTGTATGATGGGTGAGAACTTCTCGCCGCCGGACGGGCGGAGAGATAAAACGCCTGTTTCGAATGCGATCGCCCGTGCGGCTCGGCTGCCGAGACAGGAACCCACCGAGGCGCTGCACCGGCGGCGTGGTAGGAATCCTCGTCCCACGCGGTCGAGGTGGACGTCCGCCGCAGACCTGGTGAAGTAGCGAAACCGAGCAGCAGGAGACTTCCGACTCATGTACGCGATCGTCAAGACCGGCGGCAAGCAGTACAAGGTGGCTGTCGGGGACGTCGTCGAGGTCGAGAAGCTCGAGGGCGAGCTGGGCTCCGAGGTCAGTTTCCCGGCGCTTCTGGTCGTCGATGGCTCTGATGTCACGACCGACGCCGACGCGCTGGCCAAGGTGTCGGTGACCGGCAAGCTGGTCGAGCAGACCAAGGGCCCCAAGATCCGCATCCACAAGTTCAAGAACAAGACCGGCTACCACAAGCGCCAGGGTCACCGTCAGAAGCTGACCCGCGTTGAGGTCACCGGCATCACGAAGTGAGGACCTGAGTAGTCATGGCACACAAGAAGGGCGCATCCAGCTCTCGGAACGGCCGCGACTCTAACCCCAAGTACCTCGGGGTGAAGCGCTACGGCGGCCAGGTCGTCAAGGCCGGCGAGATCCTGATCCGTCAGCGGGGCACCAAGTTCCACCCCGGCCTGAACGTTGGACGGGGCAACGACGACACCCTGTTCGCGCTGTCCGCCGGTACCGTCGAGTTCGGACGTTACCGCGGCCGCAAGGCCGTCAGCGTGCTGCCGGCCGAGGCCTGATCCGGCTCTCGGCTGCGAAGTAGTTCCCGACGAGGGGCGGGTCCGGCTAGTCCGGCCCGCCCCTCGTCGTTTTCGTTGTGCGGGTGGTCACGCCTCCCGGCAGCGACGCGTCTCGAGCGGCACCATCGAGGTGGGTGACGTGCGCGTTCACGCGCGAGGCGCCCCAGACAGTTTTACGCCGGGCCGGGCTCGGCCGGAGTTTCCTGGAGGCATTCGTGTCGCGGTTCGTTGACCGCGTGACCATCCACGTCGCGGCAGGCGACGGCGGGCATGGCTGCGCCTCGGTGCACCGGGAGAAGTTCAAGCCGCTGGGCGGGCCGGACGGCGGCAACGGCGGCAAGGGCGGCGACGTCCAGCTCGTCGTGGATCCCAACGTGCACACCCTGCTCGACTTCCACTACCGCCCGAACGCCCGCGCGGCCAACGGCAAGCCGGGCCAGGGCAGCATGCGCAACGGCGCGCAGGGCGGCGACCTCGTCTTGTCGGTCCCGGACGGCACCGTGGTGATGACCGAGGACGGCGAGGTGCTGGCGGACCTCGTCGGCATCGGCACCACCTTCGTCGCCGCCGCGGGCGGCCGCGGTGGGCTGGGCAACGCCGCGCTGGCGTCCAAGGCGCGCAAGGCGCCCGGCTTCGCGCTCCTCGGTGAGGCGGGGGAGCAGTTCGACCTGGTGCTGGAGCTGAAGTCGGTCGCCGACGTCGGCCTCGTCGGATTCCCGTCGGCGGGCAAGTCGTCGCTGATCTCGGTGCTGTCCGCGGCGCGGCCGAAGATCGCCGACTACCCGTTCACCACGTTGGTCCCCAACCTCGGCGTGGTCACCGCCGGCGAGACGGTGTTCACCGTGGCGGACGTGCCGGGGCTGATCCCGGGCGCCAGCGAGGGCCGCGGCCTGGGCCTGGACTTCTTGCGCCACATCGAGCGCTGCGCGGTCCTGGTGCACGTGGTGGACTGCGCCACGCTCGAACCCGGCCGCGACCCGCTGTCCGATGTGGACGCGCTGGAGAACGAGCTGGCGCAGTACACCCCGGCGCTGAAGGCCGAGCAGGGCGGCCAGGACCTGGAGTCCCGCCCGCGGATGGTCGTGCTCAACAAGATGGACGTGCCGGAGGCCCGCGAACTGGCCGAGCTGGTCAAGGCGGACCTGGAGGCGCGCGGCTGGCCGGTGTTCGAGGTGTCCACCGCGTCCCGCGAAGGGCTGCGCGAGCTGAGCTTCGCGATGGCCGCCGAGGTCGAGCGCTATCGCGCGCAGCTGCCGCCGCCGGAGCCGGCGCGAGTGGTGGTCCGGCCCGCGGCCGTCGACGCAGGCAACTTCACCGTCGAACCAGATCCCCAGTTCGAGGACGCGTTCGTGGTGCGCGGCGAGAAGCCGGAGCGGTGGGTGCGGCAGACCGACTTCGGTAACACCGAGGCGATCGGCTTCCTCGCCGACCGGCTGGCGAAGCTCGGCGTCGAGGAGGCCCTGGCCAAGCGGGGCGCGAAGCCCGGCAGCCAGGTGACCATCGGCAACATGACCTTCGACTGGGAGCCGTCCACGCCGGCCGGCGTGGCGGGCGTGCTCGGCCGACGGGGCACCGACCTGCGCATCGACCACGACGACCGGATCTCGGCGTCCGACCGCAAGGCGGCGAAGAAGGCGCGCCGCAGCGCGCTGGACGAGTTCGGCCAGTACGTCGAGGAGGAGGACGGCCGGTGAGCGATCAGCTCTCGGCGACCAGGAAGGCGGTCGCCGCGGCGCAGCGCGTCGTGGTGAAGGTCGGGTCGTCGTCGCTGACCACGACGAAGGGCGGCCTGGACGCCGGGCGGCTGGCGACGCTGGTCGACACCGTGGCCCGGCGGGTCGCCGCCGGCGGCCAGGTGGTGCTGGTGTCGTCGGGAGCGATCGCGGCGGGCATCGCGCCGCTGGGGTTGAGCCGCAGGCCGAAGGACCTCGCGACCCAGCAGGCGGCGGCGAGCGTCGGCCAGCAGGCCTTGGCGCACGCGTACGCGGAGTCCTTCTCGCGCTACGACCTGACGGTCGGACAGGTGCTGCTGACCGCGGACGACGTGGTGCGCCGCGGTCACTACCGCAATGCGCAGCGCACCTTGGACCGGCTGCTCGGCCTCGGCGCGGTACCGGTGGTCAACGAGAACGACACGGTCGCGACGCACGAGATCCGCTTCGGCGACAACGACCGGCTGGCCGCGCTGGTGTCGCACCTGGTGGGCGCCGACGCGCTGGTCCTGCTGTCCGATGTGGACGCCCTGTACGACGGCGATCCGCGTCGCGGTGACGCTTCGGCGATCCGGGAGGTCAACGGCGACGCGGACATGGCGGGAGTGCACGCCGGCCGCACCGGCGCGTCCGGGCTGGGCACCGGTGGCATGGCGTCGAAGGTGGAGGCGGCGAGGGTCGCCTGCTCCTCGGGGATTCCCGTGTTGCTGACCTCTGCCGCGCTGGCCGAGCGCGCGCTTGGCCCGGCCGATGTCGGAACCGCTTTTGCTGCGACCGGCAGCAGACTCTCGGCGCGCCGCTTCTGGCTGGCGCACGCGGCCGGGGCCAACGGCCGGCTGTGGCTGGACGACGGTGCGGTGGCGGCTGTCGTCAAGCGCCGCCGTTCCCTGCTGGCGGCGGGCATCACGGCGGTGGAGGGCGCGTTCGACGGCGGCGACGTGGTCGAGCTGGTCAACCCGGCGGGCAAGGTCGTGGGCCGCGGCGTGGTCGCCTACGACGCGGCGGAACTGCCGGACCTGATCGGCCGCTCGACGCACGAACTGCCGGCGGAACAACGCCGAGAGGTGGTCCACGCCGACGACCTCGTCCCGCTCCGCTGAGGACGATTTCCCCCGAGCGAAGGGCACCTCCGAGCGGAGGTGCCCTTCGTCGTCCGGGCCGAGGTCAGCGGAGCTCGGTGCCCTTGGTCTCGGGCAGCGTGCGGATCACGAAGAACGCGATCGCCGAGGCGATTGCGATGTACCAGAAGAACATCGTCGACAGCTCGTAGCGCGCCAGCGTCTGGATCACCAGCGGGGCGGTGCCGCCGAAGATCGCGACGGTGAGGTTGTACCAGGCGCCGATGCCCAGGCCGCGCAGCTCGGTCGGGAACAGCTCCGACATGATCGCCGGAGCGATCGAGGTCATCGCCGTGTACAACGCGATTCCCACGCAGAACACCACGAGCAGGCCGCCCAGCCCGGGACGGACCAATGTGGACAGCGGCACGATGAGGACCGCGATCGCCGCCGACCACACCAGCAGCTGTGGCTTTCGCCCGATGCGGTCCGACAGCGCGCCCATCGGGTACTGCAGCGCGATGAACAGCGCGGTGGCGATCGACAGCGCGAGGAACACGTCGGTGGCGTCGGCGTGCCGGGTCTTCACCGCGAACGGCGTCAGCGCGCTGAAGAACGTGTAGTAGCAGAGCGTGGACAGCATGCTGAAGCCCACCAGCTGCCCGACCGCCTTGGGGTGGTACTTGAGCGTCATCCACAGCGGATTCTTCAGCGCCTTGGCCTTGGCGCGGTTGTCCTCGAACTGCTCGGTCTCCTCGAGCGTGCGGCGCAACCAGATGCCGAGCAGCCCGAGCACGCCGCCGATCAGGAACGGGATCCGCCAGCCGAAGTCGGTGAGCTGCTCCTCGGTGAGCAGCGCCGTCAGCGCGTAGCCGAGCAGCGAGGCGACGAGCAGCGCGGAGCCGGTCGAGATGTAGAAGAACGCCGAGTAGCGGCCGCGCTTGGCGGCCGGGGCGATCTCCGCCAGGTAGGCCGACGCGTTGGACACCTCGCCGCCGAGCGAGAGGCCCTGCCCGATGCGCGCCAGGACCAGCAGGACCGCCGCGGCCCAGCCGATCGACTCGAACGTCGGCAGCAGGCCGATGATCAGCGAGCCACCGGCCATCAGCGAGATGGTCACCAGCATCGCCGTCTTGCGGCCCCGGAGGTCGGCGAACCGCCCGAGCAGCCAGCCGCCGAGCGGGCGGAAGAAGAACGCCAGCGCGAACGTGGCCAGCGTGTTGATCAGCGCGAGTTCACCGGGGAAGAACGCCGCGGCGAAGTAGACGCTGAAGGCGGTGTAGATGGTCCAGTCGTACCACTCGACCGCGTTGCCGATGCTGGCGGCGACCAGGGTTCGGATGGGTAGTCGGGAATCCTCGGCCGTCGCCGCTTCGTGCGCCATCGCATCCTCCGGTGTCATGGCAGGACGCCCGTGCGCCGGAGATGTGCTGTTGTTCTCCGGGCTTCGTACGGGTGACGACACAGTACGGTCTGGGTCGCCCGTACGGAAGATCCCAATTCACCCTGTGGGAGGACCTGGACTACAGGGCGCGATCGGAGTACCGGTCAACTCGTGTGCGAACCGGTTGCACTCCGGGCACGTCGTCCACAGCCATGCGACGTCGGAGTTGTCCACGGTGATCTGCTTGCCGCACAGCGTCTCGATCTGCGCGTCCACCGGAAAACCGCCGCGGGGCCGGGGTTTCAGCGTCGCGTGGCGCTGCCCATCGCCGGGTTGCCAGCGAAACGGGTGAGGCATGCACGATCACCGCCTGTTCCAACTCGACTGAGGCGTCCGCCGCTTGTCGCGTCCGGCAGCCGGTTCTGGGGGGTACGACGCCGCCGGGATCCCGGTACTGGACACCGGGGACGCGCCGGGTGGCTGCGAGACTGGCCGGTGCCCTCCTGATCGGACGTCGTCGCACGTACCATTCTGGTGGTACTGAAACGGCTGGCCAATTACCTGAACAGGTAGTAGTTACCAGACCCGAATTCTGTTTCGCTATGTTTCATGACCCGTACCACTGGCGGCACGCCGAAGGCCCGCGCGCTCGGGGCTGAGCTGCGCGAAGCCCGGGAACTGGTCGGCAAGAGCCTCCGCGTGCTGGCGCAGGAGCTCGACACCAATCACGTCAAGCTGATGCGGTACGAGACGGGCAAGTCCGTGCCGCCGCCGGAAGTGGTGGCCGCGTTCGTGACGGCGCTGGGAGTTTCGGCTACCGAACGTGATCGACTCGTCGAGATGGCGCGCGACGCCGACGTGCCGAACTGGCTCACCGCGGATCGGGCCGGCGTGCGGCAGGAGCTGACCGCGCTGATCGAGTTCGAGCGCACCGCCACCCGCATCACCAATGTGGCCACCGGGCTGGTTCCCGGGCTGCTGCAGACCTCCGACTACGCGCGCG
Source organism: Saccharopolyspora sp. NPDC050642 (assembly GCF_040654735.1). Classification (NCBI taxonomy): domain Bacteria; kingdom Bacillati; phylum Actinomycetota; class Actinomycetes; order Pseudonocardiales; family Pseudonocardiaceae; genus Saccharopolyspora; species Saccharopolyspora sp. NPDC050642. The sequence continues at coordinate 65,034 of NZ_JBFAIN010000024.1, forward strand.
CCGTGATGCGCGGCAGGCCGGTCGGCGAGGTGGAGAAGCTGGTGCTGATGCGCGTCGGCCGCCGGGAGATCCTCTCCGCGCGCAACGGCCCGCACCTGACGGCGATCATCAGCGAACACGCGCTGCGGGAACCGATCGGTGGGCACGCCGTGATGGCCGACCAGCTCCGCAAGGTCGCGGAACTGGCGGAATGGCCCAACATCGCAGTCCGCGTCGTGGCGAGCGGTTCGACGTCCTGGCATCCGGGTCACGTCGGCCCGTTCGTGGTGTTCGAATTCCCGAAGGCGCAGCCGATCGTCCACTTGGAGCACTACCGGTCCGCCGCCTTTCTGTACAACCCCGGACTAGCGCAGGAATACCTGGACGCGATCACTACCCTGCTCTCGTTCGCGATGGATCACGACGAATCGATCGGGTTCATCGCCAAGTGTGCGAACGAGATGGAGGCCATTGCGTGACTACGGCACAGCCGGTTGGTTGGCGGAAGTCGAGCCGGTCGGCGCAGGTGACCGACTGCGTCGAGGTCGGCCGCTTCGGTGACGGCGCGGCCGTCCGGGATTCGAAGAACCGGGCTGCGGGGTACTTCGCGGTTTCGGGCAGTCAATGGAGATCGTTCGTCGCCGGGGTGCGCGCCGGCCGATTCGATTCCTGACGTCGACTCCTGCGGTGCCCTCGGCGTCGGTTCGAGGGCACCGAGCCGGTTTTCCGCATTTCATTCGCCTTCGCACCTTTTCATGACCTACTTCGGGTGAATTGCACCCGTTGGCCGAATTCGGTCTAATGCGTTGCCGCGTCGGGCAGACTGGTCCGGTGAACACCGCGCGCGAGCTCGCCGACGAGCTGATCGAAGTCCTGGCGGATGAGGATCCGCTGAACGAACTCCTGCAGGGGATACCGGGAATCGACCACCGGCTGGGCGATCTCGACGAGTCCGCGGAGTCCGCGATCCGGGAGCGCGCGCTGCGCATCGCCGCCGCGGCCCGCTCGCTCGATCCGCCGCCCGAGGACCGGATCACCCGCGGTGTGGTGGTGCAGCAGGCCGAGGCGGTCGCGACGCGGCTCGGCGCGCGGCTGGTCGAACACACCATGCACGACCTGCTGGTCTCGCCGATCGCCAAGCTGCTCGAAATCCTGCCCGCAGTGCGGCCGTCCGGGCCGCAGCAGGAACAGGACTTCCTGACCAGGCTCGCCGCGATCCCCGAATTCCTTGCCAACGCGGCGGATCGGCACCGCCACGGCGCGGCAGCGGGGCGGACACCGGTCGCGCGCCGCGTCCGGGATGCGGTCGCGCACCTCGACGCCTACCTGTCGGCTCCGGAAAGCGATCCGTTGCGGCAGGCGCCGTTGCGCAGCGCCGACGAGCGGGATCGGCTGCTCGCCGACGCGGTCCGGCCGGCGTTCGCCGCGTACCGCAACGTCCTGCACGCCGAGATCCGGCCGCACGGCCGGCCCGACGACCGGCCGGGGCTGTGCTGGCTGCCTGACGGGGCGGAGACTTACGCGGCACTGGCCCGGATGCACACCACGGTCGACTGGACCCCGGAGGACCTGCACCGCACCGGGCTCGCGGCGATCGAAGGACTTGCCGAGGAATACGCGGAGATCGGTTCGCGGGAATTCGGCCTGCGAACCGCTGCCGAGGTGCAGCAGCGGATGCGCACCGATCCGGCGTTGCGCTGGCAGGACGCCGCGGAGCTGCTCGGGGCGGCCCAGGCGGCGATCGGCCGCGCCGAAGAGGCGGCGCCGAAGTGGTTCGGGCGGCAGCCGGCGCAGCGGTGCCGGGTGGAAGCCGTCCCGGCGGACCGCGAGGCGAATGCGACCGCGGCCGCGTACCTCCCGGCGCCGCTGGACGGCTCCAGGTCGGGGATCTACTACGCCAACACCTACCGCGCCGAGGAACGCCCCCGGTTCCTGGCCGAGGCGACAGCGTTCCACGAAGCCGTTCCGGGGCACCACTTCCAGATCACCCTCGCGCAGGAGCTGACCGGGGTGCCGCTGATCCGGCGGGCCGCGTGGATCAACGCGTTCATGGAGGGCTGGGGCCTGTACGCGGAGCGGTTCGCCGACGAGGCCGGCCTGTACTCGGACGACATCGCCCGGCTGGGCATGCTCGCGATGGATTCGATGCGCGCGGCGCGGCTGGTGGTGGACACCGGGCTGCACGCCTTCGGCTGGAGTCGGCAGCAGGTGGTGGACTTCCTGCGGGCGAACACGGTGATGCCGGAGGTCGAGATCCAGTCGGAAACCGACCGGTACATCGAAAATCCGGGGCAGGCGCTGTCCTATCTGGTCGGCCGTCTGGAGATCCAGCGGCTGCGCGCCAGGGCCGAAGCGCAACTGGGTCCGGCATTCGACCTCAGGGCCTTCCACGACGTGGTCATCGGCAACGGCCCGCTGCCGTTGCCGGTCCTGGACGAGGTCATCGCCGGATGGGTGCGAGCACAGGGCTGAAGCGCAGGACTGCCCGCCCGTGCGCACTTTGTGCTGCTATGGCAACACAAAGTGCGCACGGGTCTTGAGCAGCGGCTCAGCGTCCAGATCCGCTCACGAAGTGGTGGCGAGGGTGAAGGGCAGGACCGCCGGGGCGCCAGCCTGGCGGAGCAGGCGGCTGACGACGGTGACGGTCCAGCCGGTGTCGGCGTAGTCGTCCATCAGCAGCACCGGTCCGTCCAGCGTGGACAGCTTGGCGGCGAGTTCCTCGGGCACCTTGAACTGCTGCCACAGCGAAGCCACCCGCTGCGCGCTGTTCGTGGCGCGCCGGGGCGTCGTGTTCGGGTTCGTCAGCACCTCGCCGAGCAGCGGCAGCCGGCCGATCGTGGCGATCCGCTCCGCCAGGCTGCGCACCAACAGGGGGCGCGTCCGCGAACCGAGCGCGACCACGCCCACCGGGCGCTGCGCCCATTCCCACGCCGCCAGCACCTTGATCCCGGCCTGGAACAGGTCGTCCGGCAGTTCCTGGTCGGGCGCGCCGGTGGCGAGCAGTTCGCGCAGCCGGTTGCCCCAGCCGATGTCGGTGAGCCGCCCGATCGCCCGGCCCGTGGTGGCCTGCTCCCCGGCGGGCAGCTTGCCGGACGCCGGGACGCCCAGCGAGTCCATGCCGCTCGGCCACATCTTGCGCGGCGAAACCTCCACGCCGGGCCGCCGCAGGCGCTCCCCGGCCTGCTCCACGGCCTGGTCGTCGACGTCCCCGGAATAGCCGGAGCCGGTGCAGTTGTCGCAGCGGCCGCAGGGTTCGGCCGCCGGATCGTCGAGCTGCCGCCGGAGGAACTCCATGCGGCACGACGACGTGCCGAGGTAGTCGAGCATCGCCTGCTGCTCGGACTTCCGCTCCGCGGCGATGCGGGCGTAGCGCTCGGCGTCGTAGTGCCACGGCTCGCCGGTGGCCTCCCAGCCGCCCTTCACCCGGCGGACGGCCCCGTCGACGTCCAGCACCTTCAGCACCATCTCCAGCCGGGTGCGCCCCAGCTCGACGTGCGGTTCCAGCGCGGCCGTCGACATGCGCTCGTGCTGCGCCAGCGCGTCGAGCACCGCGCGCACCGTCGGCTCCGGCGGGAACGCCAGCGACGCGAAGTAGCTCCAGATGTCGCGGTCCTCCGGCCCGGGCAGCAGCAGCACCTCGGCCCGCTGCACGCCGCGTCCGGCGCGGCCGATCTGCTGGTAGTAGGCGATCGGCGAGGACGGCGCGCCCAGGTGGACCACGAAACCGAGGTCGGGCTTGTCGAAACCCATGCCCAGCGCCGAGGTGGCGACCAGCGCCTTGACCCGGTTCGCCAGCAGGTCCGCCTCGGCCTGCTGCCGCTCGGCGGGATCGGTGCGGCCCGAGTAGGACGCCACCTCGTAGCCCTGATCGCGCAGGTAGGCGGCGATCTCATCGGTCGCCGCCACGGTCAGCGTGTAGATGATGCCGGAGCCGGGCAGCTCCTTCAGGTGGCTCGCCAGCCACCCCAGCCGCGCCTCCGCCGAGGGCAACCGGACGACGCCCAGTCGCAGGCTCTCCCGGTCCAGGGTGCCGCGCAGCACCAGCGTTTCCTGCGGGTCGGTGTACTCGCCGCCGACCCCGAGCTGGTCGGAGACGTCCTGCACGACGCGGTCGTTCGCGGTGGCGGTGGTCGCCAGCACCGGGACGCCCTCCGGCAGCTCCGTGAGCAGCGTCCGCAGCCGCCGGTAGTCCGGGCGGAAGTCGTGGCCCCAGTCGGAGATGCAGTGCGCCTCGTCCACCACCAGCAGGCCCGCGGTCTGCGTGAGCTCGGGCAGGATCGTGTCGCGGAAGTCGGGGTTGTTCAGCCGCTCCGGGCTGACCAGCAGCACGTCCACCTCACCGGCGGCGACCTGCTCCTCGATGTCGGCCCACTCGTCGGGGTTCGCGGAGTTGATCGTGGCGGCGTGCACCCCGGCCGCCGCGGCCGCGTCGACCTGGTTGCGCATCAGCGCGAGCAGCGGCGAAACGATCACCGTCGGACCCTCGCCGAGCTCGCGCAGCAGCGCGGTGGCGATGAAGTAGACGGCGGACTTCCCCCAGCCGGTGCGCTGCACCACCAGCGCGCGGCGGCGTTCCAGCACCAGGGCGCGGATGGCGCTCCACTGGTCCTCGCGCAGCGCGGCGTCGGGGCCGGCCAGCGCGCGGAGTCGGTCGTCGGCGAGTTCGCGCAGCGCGTTTTCGTCCACGCACCGATTCCTACCCGATGCCCACGACGTCGCACGTCCGGGGTGAAATCCGGTGCCGGGACGATGTCCGAACGGACTAGTCTGGGCGGGTGACCACCACCGAGTCCACGATCACAGTCAAGGTGTCCGGCGACGAGCTGCGGGAGCAGGTCCGCGACGCGGCGCGGCGCGCCAAGCGGGCGGCGGCCGAGCTGGCGCAGGCCACCCGGGGCGACAAGGACGCGTTGCTGCACGCGATGGCCGACGAGCTGGTGCGGCGGGCGCCGGAGATCCTCGCCGCCAACGACCGGGACGTGGCCGCCGGCCGCGAGTCCGGGATGCCGGAGAGCCTGATCGACAGGCTGAGCCTGAGCACCGAGCGCGTCGAGGCGATGGCCGACGGGCTGCGCACGGTCGCCGGCCTGCCGGACCCGGTGGGCGAGGTGGTGCGCGGCAGCGTGCTGCCCAACGGGTTGCAGCTGCAGCAGGTCCGGGTGCCGCTCGGCGTGGTCGGGATCGTCTACGAGGGGCGTCCCAACGTCACCGTCGACGCCGCGGGCCTGACGCTGAAGGCGGGCAACGCGGTGCTGCTGAGGGGCTCGTCCTCGGCGGAGCACTCCAACACCGTGCTGGTGTCGATCCTCGCCGACGTGGTCCGCGAGCGCGGCCTGCCTGCCGACGCCGTCCAGCTCCTGCCGTGCCACGACCGGGCGTCCGTGCAGCACTTGATCACCGCGCGCGGGCTGGTGGACGTGGTGATCCCGCGCGGCGGTGCCGGGCTGATCTCCGCCGTCGTGGAGAACGCCACGGTGCCCGCGATCGAGACCGGAGTCGGCAACTGCCACGTGTACGTCGACGCGACCGCGGACATCGACACCGCGCTGCGGATCCTGCTCAACTCCAAGGCTCGGCGCCCGAGCGTGTGCAACGCGGCGGAAACCGTGCTGGTGCACAAGGACATCGCCGAGGAGTTCCTGCCCCGAGCGCTCGCCGAGCTGCACGGCGTGGGTGTGACGGTGCACGGCGATGAGCGCGTCGTCGCCGTCGGCGGCTCCAACGTGGTCGCGGCGACCGACGAGGACTGGGACACCGAGTTCCTGTCGCTGGACATCGCGGCGGCGGTGGTCGACTCGCTGCCCGACGCCGTCGAGCACATCCGCGCCCACGGCTCCGGGCACACCGAGGCCATCGTGACCAGCGACGTCCGCGCAGCCCGGCAGTTCACCGTCCAGGTGGACGCCGCGGCGGTGATGGTCAACGCCTCCACCGCGTTCACCGACGGCGCCGAGTTCGGGATGGGCGCCGAGATCGGCATCTCCACCCAGAAGCTGCACGCCCGCGGGCCGATGGGCCTGCCGGAGCTGACGTCCACGAAGTGGCTGGCCTTCGGCGACGGGCACGTGCGGCCGGGCTCCGCCCCGTCGAGCACCAGTTCCTGCCCGGGGAGCTGACCTTGGCCCAGGCGCCGCGCCGCAAACGTGACTCGGCCGCCACCAAGGACGCGTTGTTGCAGGCCGCGTCGGCGCTGTTCGCCGAGCGCGGCTTCAACGCGACCACGGTGCGCGACGTGGCGGCGCGGGCGGGGGTGAACCAGGCCCTGCTGTTCCGCTACTTCGGCTCGAAGCAGGAGCTTTTCGCGGCGGTGCTCAGCCACAACAGCGCCCGGCTGCTCGAAGCGCAGCCGCCGGAGGAGCTGCCGCTGCGGATCCTCGGCAACCTCTTGTCCGCGGACCAGCTCAGCGGTCCTGAGCATCCGATCGCGGCGATGCTGCGCTCCTACAGCGACGAGCGCGCCGCGCACGTGTTGCGCGAGGAGCTGGGCGCGCGCTACGCGGCCCGGCTGGCGGAGCTCACGGACGCGCCGGACGCCGAGCTGCGCGCGGATCTGGTGCTGGCGTGGCTGTTCGGGATCGGCATGGTCCGCTCGGTGCTGGGCAAGTCCCCGCTGGCGGACGCCGATCCCGAGGCGGTCGCGCGGCACGTGGCGCGCGGGATTTCCGTTCTGCTGGAACGAACGGACCTTCCGGACGAAAAGTGATCAAGGCGTGCACCTGCGCCGGGGCCCGCGTACGGTGGTGATGTAAGCGCCTGCTTACATCACGTCCACCGGGAGCTGTGCATGACCACCACGGAGCCGAGGACCTATCCCTTCAGCGCGGCCGACAAGCTGAACCTGGATCCCATCTACGCCCACCTGCGCGAGCAGGAACCGCTGACCCGGGTCCAGCTGCCCTACGGCGAGACGGCTTGGCTCGCGACCCGATACGAAGACACCAAGATCGTGCTGGGCGACCCGCGCTTCAGCCGCGCCGCCGCGCTCGACCACGACGAGCCGAGACTGCGGCCGAACAGCCCGCAAGGCGGACTGCTCAGCATGGACCCGCCGGACCACACCCGCCTCCGCAAGCTGGTGGCGAAGGCCTTCACCGCGCGCCGCGTGGAACAGCTGCGGCCGCGGACCCAGGAGATCGCCGACGGCCTGGTGGACCGGATGATCGAACGAGGCGGACCCACCGACCTCGTCGAGGAATTCGCGCTGCCGCTGCCGATCACCGTCATCTGCGAACTGCTCGGCGTGCCCTACGCCGACCGCGGGGACTTCCGGGTGTGGTCGGACGCGTTCCTGTCCACCACGAAGCTCACCCCGGAGCAGGTGACCGACTACATCGACAAGATGTTCGGCTACATCGCCGGGCTGATCGCCCAACGCCGCGAAGAACCCGCCGACGACCTGCTCAGCGCGTTGATCGCGGCCCGCGACGAGCAGGACAAGCTGTCCGAGGACGAACTCGTCCGGCTGGCGGCGGGGATCCTGGTGGCCGGTCACGAGACCACCGCGACCCAGATCCCGAACTTCGTCTACGTGCTGCTCACGCACCCGGAGCAGCTCGCCGAGCTGCGCGCGGACCTCGACGCGGTGCCGCAGGCCGTCGAGGAGCTGATGCGCTACGTGCCGCTCGGTGTCGGCGCCGGCTTCCCGCGATACGCCACCGAGGACGTGGAGCTGGGCGGCGTGCTGGTGCGGGCCGGCGAGCCGGTCATGGTCAGCGCGGCGGCCGCGAACCGCGACGAGGGGGTGTTCAGCGATCCCGAGCAGCTCGACCTGACCCGCCGGGAGGCGACGCACCTCGGCTTCGGGCACGGCCCGCACCACTGCCTCGGCGCCCAGCTCGCGCGGCTGGAGCTGCAGGTCGCGCTGCGCACGCTGCTGACCCGGCTGCCGGGGCTGCGGTTCGCGACGTCCGCGGCAGACGTCGAGTGGAAGAGCGGAATGCTCGTCCGGGGGCCCCAGCGGATGGTGCTGACGTGGCAAGGTGTCGAGTGATCTCCCTCATAACTGGAAGAGGTGGGCAATGAGCTGGACGATCGAGGTCGATGCGGACACCTGCATCGGTTCCGGCATGTGCGCCGGTGTCGCGCCTGATCACTTCGAGCTGGTGGACGGGTACGGCTGCGCCAGGAACGCGGCGGTGGACCCGGCGGACCAGGTGGTCGACGCGGCGGAGTCCTGCCCCGTGGAGGCGATCCTGGTCAAGGACGCCGAGACCGGCGACGTAGTAGCCCCGGAAGAGTGACGTAGGACACATTCATGTCCGCGTCATGGGTGCCCGGGTCCGCGCGTCACACCGGTGCGCGCCTGAGAAATGGCAGCGCCGGCGACCCGAGGTGGGCCCCCAGCCGCCGAGGGTCGTGCAGGGCCGTGGGGCCCGGCTCAGGGGGGAGCGTGGGCCGGGCTCCACGGTCGGCGTGGCGTGAGGCCCGGTTCGCAGGGGAGTGCGAGCCGGGCCCCGCAGCCGGGGTGATGTACGACGCACGCCCCGCCGACCACCCCGGGACGTCGACTTCCTAGGCTTGGCAGCTATGTCTCGTCGCAGGATCGGGGTCATGGGTGGCACCTTCGATCCCATTCATCACGGACACCTGGTCGCGGCCAGCGAGGTGCAGGCCCAGTTCGGCCTGGAACTGGTCGTCTTCGTGCCCACCGGCCAGCCTTGGCAGAAGAGCCACGAGGTGGTCAGCCCCGCCGAGGACCGCTACCTGATGACGGTGATCGCCACCGCGTCCAACCCGCGATTCCTGGTCAGCCGCGTCGACATCGACCGCAGCGGCCCGACCTACACCGCGGACACCCTCACGGATTTGCACCAGCAGTTCCCGGACGCGGAGCTGTACTTCATCACCGGTGCGGACGCGCTGGAGCAGATCCTGTCCTGGCACCGGGTCGAAGAGCTCTTCGACCTGGCGCACTTCATCGGCGTGACCCGGCCCGGCTACTCGCTCAACGGCGCCCACCTGCCCGCGGGGGCGGTGTCGCTGGTGGAGATCCCGGCGATGGCGATCTCGTCGACCGGCTGCCGGGACCGGGTCCGGGCGGGCCTGCCGGTCTGGTACCTGGTCCCGGACGGAATCGTGCAGTACATCACCAAGCGAGGCCTGTACCGGGACGATTCCGGAACCGAGTGGGGACCGGCGTCGCCGTCCTGACCGGCGGCGAGTTCTGGTCCCTGCGCCTGTTTGACCAGGTGGGACTTCTGGTGTTCCGGGAGTGACGCGCTTCGGGCGTGGATGTCGCGGCCCGGTGGCCGTGGAGGCGGGTTCGGCCTGGTGTGGGGCGGGCTGGCTATCCTCTACCCGGCGTGGGTCGCACACCTGACCCACCCGAGAGGAGTGACGTGGCAGCCACCGAGAACGCCCGACGGCTGGCTCTGATCGCGGCGCAGGCCGCGGCGGACAAGAAGGCCACCGACGTGGTCCTGCTCGATGTCTCCGAGCAGCTGGTCATCACCGACTGCTTCCTGATCGCATCCGCGCCCAACGAGCGGCACGTCGAAGCGATCGTCGACGCGGTCGAGGAGAAGCTGCGCGCCGCCGGGTCCAAGCCGGTGCGCCGCGAAGGCGCGCGCGAGGGCCGGTGGGTCCTGCTGGACTTCGTCGACGTCGTGGTGCACGTCCAGCACTCCGACGAGCGCGCCTTCTACCAGCTGGAACGGCTGTGGAAGGACTGCCCGCGGATCGAGTTCGAGGACCAGAACGCGCCCGCCGAGGCGGACTCGCCGGACGCCGAATCGTGAGCCTCGACCAACTGGTGCTCTGGCGGCACGGGGAGACCGACTACAACGCGACGGGCCGCATGCAGGGGCATCTCGACAGCTCGCTGACCGAGACCGGCCAGGAGCAGGCCCGGCGCGCGGCGCCGGCGATCGCCCGGTTCGCCCCGGACGTTGCGCTCAGCTCCGACCTGAACCGTGCTCGCACGACGGCGGCCGCGTTCGCCGAGGTCAGCGGGGCTTCGGTGCGGCTGGAAAAGCGGCTGCGCGAGACGCACCTCGGGGAGTGGCAGGGGCTCAGCGTCGCGGAGGTCGAGCAGGGCTGGCCTGGGGCTTTGAGCACGTGGCGGGCAGACCCGACGTGGGCGCCGCCGGGCGGCGAGTCCCGCGTGGAGGTGGCCGAGCGCGCGCTGGAGGTCGTCGAGGAGCTCGACGGCCAGCCGCGCGGCTCCGCGTTGCTGTGCGCGCACGGCGGGCTGATCACCGCGCTGACCGCCAAGCTGGTCGGCCTGCCGCTGGACCTGTGGCCGGGTCTGGGCGGTATCGGAAACTGCAACTGGGTCGTGCTGAAGCGGCGCGGCGGCGATGACGGCCGCTGGCGGCTGGTCGCCTTCAACGCCGGGGTCGAGGGCTGATCGCGTTCCGCCCGTGACGTCGTAGGGTTGCGGCGTGCCCATTGCAGTCGTCACCGATTCGACGGCGTACCTGCCGGCGGGATACGCCGCTCAGTACGCGGTGCGGACCGTTCCGTTGCACGTCAGCGTGGATGGGGCCGCCGCGGTCGACGAGTCGGATTTCGGTCCCGGCGATCTCGCGCGCGCCTTCGACCGCAAGCACCGGGTCACCACTGCGGGCGCGACGCCGCAGGAGCTGGCGCAGGCATATCAGGACGCGTTGGACGGCGGTGCCGACGGCGTGGTGGCGGTGCACCTGTCGCGGCAGCTGTCGGGCACCTGGGACGCGGCGCGGCTGGCCGCGCGCGAGGTCGACCCCGAGCGGGTCCGGGTAGTCGATTCCCGGTCCACCGCGATGGGGCTGGGTTTTTCGGTGCTCGCGGCCGCCGAGGAGGCGAAGTCGGGTGCTGTGCTGACCGAGGTGGAGCGCGTCGCGGCTTCGACCGCCGAGCGCACGACGACGTTGTTCTCCGTGCAGACCTTGGAATACCTGCGGCGTGGTGGGCGGATCGGGACGGCTGCGGCGGTGTTGGGCACCGCGTTGGCCATAAAGCCGCTGTTGCACGTGCACGACGGCCGCATCGACGCGTTGGAGAAGGTGCGCACGACCACCCGGGCGATGGCCCGGTTGCTGGAGATTTCGTTGCGCGCGGCGGATTCCCGGGCCGCGATCGCGGTGCACCACCTGGCCGCGCCGGAGCGCGCCGAGCGGCTCGCCGGTCAGATCCGCGCCGAGCTCGGTGATTCGGTGGACTGCGTCGTTTCGGAGGTGGGCGCGGTGATCGGCGCGCACATCGGGCCGGGCGCGGTGGGTGTCGTGGTGCTCCCGAACGGGTGGCGTTCGGACGCCTGAAAACCTTTCGACTGGCGGATTCCACACCTTCGAGCTGAATCCGGAGCTGATTTGATCCACAGTGGTCTTTTCTGCGAAAAATAAAGCTGCGGAACGACTTTCGTCTGCTCTACCGTCGACCGCATGTTTGACATCCGGAGTTTTCGTTCCAGGGCAGACGAATTCGAAGAACTAGATCCGCGAAGCAGGTTGCAGACCCTGCAGCGGCATGCTTCCCGAGACGATCCGGCGGAGCGCGCCGGTCCGAACTACTCGGCGCCGCCACCGGATACCGGATCCGGCTCGCCTTGGCGGCGGCTGGCCGAGAGATGGCTACCCGAGTCCTTGCTGCGGTCCAGAGTGGACCCCGGCCGAATCGGTGTGCTCGCGCTCGCCCTGGCGTCCTTGGTGGTGCTGGTCTGCATCGTGGCCGCGACGTGGGCCGGTCAGCCCACGGCGGAACCCGCGCCGCCGCCGATCGTGCCGCCGCCGGCCCCGGTCACGACGGCGGCGCCGCCGGAGCTCGTCGTCAGCGTCGTCGGCCGTGTGACTCGCCCGGGCCTGGTCACCGTGCCGCCGGGCGCCCGGGTGGCCGACGCCGTCGCGTCGGCCGGTGGTCCGCTGCCGGACACGGACCTGACGGGTCTCAACCTGGCCCGTCGGCTGACCGACGGCGAGCAGCTCTACGTCGCCGTGCCGGGGGCGCCGCAGCCCGGACAACCCGGCGGCGACGGAAAGGTCGATCTGAACACCGCGACGGAGGACGAACTCGATGAACTACCAGGCATCGGCGAGGTCACCGCCAAGCGGATCGTGCAGTGGCGGGCCGAACACGGTCGCTTCGACTCGGTGGAGCAGCTGAAGGAGGTCGGCGGGATCGGCGAAACCCGGTTCGACCGGCTGCGGGAGGTGGTGCGGGTGTGATCGCGAGACTCGACCTGCGCCTGGTCCCGGCCGCGCTCGCGGTCTGGGCCGTGACGTTGACCGGATTGCTGGCGGGCTCGGTTCCGGCCGCGATCGTGGCGTTGCTCGCCCTGCTGGCCGCGCCGCTGGTGTGGAGGTCGGTACGCGCCCGCCCGGTCGCCCGGGGTGCCCTCGTGGTCCTGCTGCTGGCGGGCGTTGCCGCCACCGGGATCGCGGTTCGCGTCCACGCGGTTGAGCACCATCCGGTGCGGCTGGCCGCCGGACACGGCGAACGGGCGACGCTGCGAGTCACGTTGACGAGTGCGCCGACCCCGTTGCGCGGTGCGTCCTTCGGAGCCCGGCGAGCGGCGGACAGGTCGCTGGTCCGCGCCGAGTTGCAGGCAGGCGAGTTGGCCGGGCGTCGGGTGCTGGCAGGCGGCGCGGTGGTGCTGCTGGTCCCGACTGAGCAGTGGCGGAACCTCATTGCCGGACAACAGGTAACGGCGACCGGCAAGGTCTCCCCGCCGCGTGCCGGCGAGCTCACGGTCGCGGCTTTCCAGGTGTTCGGCCCACCGGCCGACGTCGCGGCCGCGCCGGGCTGGCAGCGCGTCGCGGAGGACTTGCGGGACGGCCTGCGGCGGGTCTCGGCCGACGTGCTCGACCCGGCCGCCGCGGGGCTGCTGCCGGGGCTGGTGGTCGGCGACACCGGGCGGCTGCCGCCGGAGGTGGAGCAGAACTTCGAGACCGCCGGGCTGTCCCACCTGACGGCGGTTTCGGGCGCCAACCTCGCGATCGTGTGCGGCGCGGTGCTGGTGCTGCTGCACCTGGTCGGCGCGGGGCCGGTCATGTCGGCAGTGGGTGCGGGCGCGGCGCTCGTCGGGTTCGTCGTCCTGGCCGGACCGGAACCGAGCGTGTTGCGCGCGGCGGTGATGGGCGCGATCACGTTGCTCGCACTGGTGCTGGGCAGGCAGCGGTCGGCATTGCCGGCGCTGTCCGCGAGCGTGATCGGTCTGCTGCTGCTCCTGCCGGACCTGGCGACCAGCGCGGGGTTCGCGCTGTCGGTCGCGGCGACTGCCGGGCTGGTGCTGCTGGCACCGGTGTGGTCATCGGCCCTGCGGGTGAGGGGAGTGCCGATCGGGTTGGCGGAAGCGATCGCCGTGCCGCTGGCGGCGCACGTCGTCACGGCTCCGCTGATCGCGGCGCTCTCCGGCGAGGTCAGCCTGGTGGCGGTGCCGGCGAACGTGCTGGCCGGGCCCGTCGTCGCACCGGCGACGGTGTTCGGCGTCCTGGCCACCGTGGTGGCACCGGTATCGGCTTGGTCGGCCGGCGTGTTCGGCCGGCTGGCGGCGCCGGAGCTGGAGTGGATCATCCTGGTCGCCGAGCGGGCCGCGGCGGTTCCCGGCGCGGCGTTCGACTGGCCATCGGGAACCGTCGGCGGGATCGCGCTCGCGGTGATCGCGGCGGTCGGGCTGATCGCCTTGCGCGGCAAGCGGATTCGCCTGGTGGTCGCAGTAGGGCTGCTGCTCGTGGTGCTGGTCGTGGTCCCGGTGCGCACCGTGCTGCCGGGCTGGCCGGTGCCGGGCTGGAGCGTGGTCGCCTGCGACGTCGGCCAGGGCGATGGGCTGGTGCTGGCCACCGGCCGCCCGGACGAGGCGGTGGTGGTCGACACCGGGCCGGATCCGCAACGGGCCGCGGAATGCCTGCGGCGGCTCGGGATTCGCCGGATCCCGCTGGCGGTGCTCACCCACCTGCACGCCGATCACGTGAGCGGGCTCGCCGCGCTGATGGGGAAGATCCCCGTCGACGCGGTCGCGATCGGCCCGCTGCGGCAGCCGGCGTGGGCGATGGACGACGTCGCGAGGGATGCCCGCGCGCACCGGGTTCCGGTCGTGCCGCTGTTGTCCGGGCAGCGCGCGGCCTGGCCGGGGCTGGTCCTGGACGTGCTCGGCCCGGACCCGGTGCTGGCCCGCACGCAGTCGGCCGACGACGCCAACGACGCGTCGATCGTGCTGCTGGCGACCACCCCGGCCGGCCGGGTCCTGCTCACCGGCGACGTCGAACTGCCCGGGCAGGGGCGGCTGGTGTCCTCCGGTGCGGATCTCCGGGCCGATGTGCTCAAGGTTCCGCACCACGGATCCCGTTACACCGCACCGCGCTTCCTGCAAGCAGTGCGCCCGAGGCTGGCCGTGATCAGCGTCGGCGCCGGCAACACCTACGGGCACCCCAGCCCGTTCATCGTCGACAACCTCACCCGTGCGGGCACGAAGGTGCTGCGCACCGATCAGGAAGGAGATATCGCGATCCTGCCCGGCCCGCAGGGCCCCCGCTACGTAGCCCGGGGCGACCCGCTGCGCGCAGGCGAGTCGTAGGACGAGGCGACCCGAGCGTCCGTGTTCGTCCCTTGTGGACGAACACGCGGCGCCACCGCCGTGCGGTGACGCCGCGTCCTCGAATCAGGTCGTCGGCTCAGAGGCCGAGCGCCTGATTGACCGCTTCGGTGGTCGGCGCGACGGTGGCCTTCGGGCCGATCTGGTCCTGCACCGCGTCCAGGGTCTTCAGGCCGTCACCGGTGATCAGCAGCACGGTCTCGGCATCCGGGTCGATCTTGCCCGCCTCGATGAGCTTCTTCGCCGTGGCCACGGTGACCCCACCGGCCGTCTCGGCGAAGATGCCCTCGGTGCGCGCCAGCAGCCGGATGCCGTCGCGGACCTCGTCGTCGGTGACGTCCTCGATGGCGCCGCCGGTCTTGCGCACGATGTCGAGCACGTAGGGGCCGTCGGCGGGAGCGCCGATGGCCAGCGACCGGGCGATGGTGTCCGGCCGCACCGGCTGGACCACGTCGTGGCCGTTCTTGTACGCCGTCGACACCGGGGAGCAGCCGGTGGCCTGCGCGCCGAAGATCCGCACCGGGCTCGGCTCCACCAGGCCGACCTGGCCGAGCTCGTTGAATCCCTTGTAGACCTTGGTCAGCTGCGAGCCGGAGGCGATCGGCACCACGATCTGCTCGGGGATGCGCCAGCCGAGCTGCTCGGCGACCTCGAAGGCCAGCGTCTTCGAGCCTTCGGAGTAGTAGGGCCGGACGTTGACGTTGACGAACGCCCAGTCCTCGTGCTCGGCGGCGAGCTCGGTGGCCAGCCGGTTCACGTCGTCGTAGTTGCCGTCGACGGCCAGCAGCGAACCGTCGTAGACCGCGCTCATCAGGATCTTGGCGCGCTCCAGGGTCTTGGGCACCAGCACCACCGAGTCCCAGCCGGCGCGGGCCGCGGCTGCGGCCACCGCGTTGGCGAGGTTGCCGGTGGAGGGGCAGGCCAGCACCTTGAAGCCGAATTCGCGGGCGGCGGCCAGCGCCACCGCGACGACGCGGTCCTTGAAGGAGTGGGTCGGGTTGCCGGTGTCGTCCTTGATCCAGATCCGCTTGACGCCCAACGCCTTCGCGAGGTTGTCGGCCCGGATCAGCCGGGTACAGCCCGGGTCGGTGTTCGGGTGCTCCTCGACGTTGGAGGGAACCGGGAGCAGCTGCTTGTAGCGCCAGATGGAACGCGGGCCGGCCTCGATGTCCTCGCGGCGGATCCGGCCGAAGTCGTAGGCGACCTCGAGCGGGGAGAAGTCTTCCAAGGAGACGAATTCCGGGGCCAGCGGCTGCCGGTGGCCCTCTTCCTTGGACACCAGTTCGACGGCATTGCCCAGGTCGTAGGTCTTCTTCGCCGAATTCTGGGCATGGGCAGCAGCGGTCATCGCGAGGTCCTCTCCTCATCTGTCCCGCGGACGGGTCGGAATTGGCACCGCTTTCGTCAGAGACCTCGCGGGTGAAATCACGATTCGCTGACGAACGGTTGCCGGGGCTTCATCGGGCCGTTCCCTCTGCCCCTCTGGATGAGCTATTCGGTTGTGCTGGCAACGCTAGTGGACCGCGCCGGGTTCTGGCCAGCACGATCCAGATGGCGGGACAGTCGCGGGTGCGTGCGACGATGCGTGCATGAGCGCACCGGCCGTGGTCCCCGATCCGCTGCATCTGGTTATCGGCGACGAAGAACTGCTGGTGGAACGCGCGCTGTGGGCGGCCGTCGGAGCGGCCCGCGCCGTGGACCCGGAGGCCGAGCTGCGCCGGGTGAAGGTGAGTGAACTCACTCCTCCGGAGTTGGCGGAGCTGCTCAGCCCGTCGTTGTTCGCCGAGGGCCGGGTGCTGGCCGTGGAGTCCGCGCAGGACGCGGGCAAGGAGATCGCCGAAGCGCTGCTGACGTACGCCCGGCAGCCGGCGGACGGGGTCACGCTCGTCGTCGTGCACACCGGCGGCGGCCGGTCGAAGCACGCCAAGGAACTGCCCAATGCGCTGCGCAAGCTCGGCGCGCGCGTCACCGAGTGCAACAAGATCACCAAGCCCGCGGAGCGGGAGGCGTTCGTCCGCGACGAGGTGCGCCGGGCCGGCGGGAAGACCGATGCGGCCGGCGTGGCCGCGCTGATCGAATCGGTCGGTTCGGACCTGCGCGAGCTGTCGGCCGCGGCGACGCAGCTGGTCGCCGACACCGGCGGCAAGGTCGACGAGACGGCGGTGCGCCGCTACCACCGCGGGCGCGCGGAGGTGACCGGGTTCGCGGTCGCGGAGAAGGCGGTGACCGGTGATCGGGCGGCGGCGCTGGAGGCCTTGCGGTGGGCCGTGCAGCTCGGCGTTCCGCACGTGCTGATCGCCGATGCCCTCGCCGATTCGGTGCGCACCATCGGCCGGGTCGCCGCCGCGGGCGGCCGGAACGATCCGTTCCGGCTGGCGGGCGAGCTCGGCATGCCCGCGTGGAAGGTGAAGAAGGCGCTGGCGCAGTCCCGCGGCTGGAACGCTTCGAGCCTCGCGCAAGCGCTGCAGGCGGTCGCGGAGGTCAACGCCGGTGTCAAGGGCATGGCCGCCGACGCCACCTACGCCCTGGAGCGGACCGTCCTCCGGCTCGTGGAGCTCCGCAACCAGCGTTCGTGACCCGCGCTTTCCCGTGAATGCAAACGGCCCCCTCCCCGTGGCGGGAAGGGGGCCGGAAGCTAGGCCTCAGCTCAGAGCTGGTTGGCGCGCTGCGCCAGCGCGGACTTCTTGTTCGCGGCCTGGTTCTTGTGGATGACGCCCTTGCTGGCGGCCTTGTCCAGCGCGCGGCTGGCGGCCTGCTGCAGCTCGATGGCCTTGTCCTTCTCGCCGGCGTCAGCGGCCTCGCGGAACTTGCGGATGGCGGTCTTGACCGCGGACTTCACGGCCTTGTTCCGCTGCCGGGCCAGCTCGTTGGTCTTGATCCGCTTCATCTGGGACTTGATGTTGGCCACTGTGGCGCCTCTTCTCAGTCTGTTGAATCGATCGTGCCGCGCTGTTGTTGGCGCTGCCCCAGGGCAGATTTCCTCCACGGCGGAATGCCGCACGGCACGGTCGTCCATGTTAACAGCGGCCACCTGCGCCGATGGTGGCGGGCGGGAGCGGGCGACGGCGGTCACATCGGCTCGGATCCCGCGCCTGCGGACCATAGGGTCACTCTTCGTGCTCGATGCGTTGAACTGGCCCGGATTCGCGGAACTTTCCCTGGCCGGGCTGTTGTTCCTCTGCTGCGCCGCGTTCCTGGCCGGGGCGGTCGACGCCATCGTGGGCGGTGGCGGCCTGATCCAGCTGCCTGCGATGCTGCTGCTCCTGCCCGGCGGCGAGGTGATCTACTCGCTGGCCACCAACAAGGTGGCGGCGATCGCCGGGACCACGGCCGCCGCCCGGACGTACGCGAAGCGGACGCCGATCGACTGGCAGGCCGCGCTGTCGATGGCGATCGTCGCCCTGCTCGGGTCGCTGGGCGGAGCCGTCCTGGCCGATGCGCTTCCGTCGCAGGTCCTCAACGTCATCGTGCTGGTCGCGTTGGCGGTCGTCGGCATCTACACCTGGCGCAAGCCCGAGCTGGGTTCGTCCGATGCGCCGCGCTTCGAGCGGCGCGCGCAGCTGCTCGTGATGCTCGCCGGCGGCGCCCTGATCGGCTTCTGGGACGGCATCGCGGGGCCCGGTACCGGCTCGTTCCTGGTGTTCCTGCTCGTCGGCCTGGTCGGTTTCGCGTTCGTCACGGCATCGGCGACGGCGAAGGTCGTCAACGTCGCCACGAACATCGGCGCGCTCGCGTTCTTCATCCCGGCGGGCAAGGTGCTGTGGGGCCTGGCGCTGGTGATGGCCGCGAGCAACATGGCGGGCAGCGTCCTCGGCGCGATGGTCGCCGCGAAGCGCGGATCCGGTTTCGTGCGGCGGGTTTTCCTGACGGTGGTCGTCGGGCTCGTCATCAGCCTCGGCTGGAAGCTCGCCGCGGGCGTGTAGACGCGGGAATCGGGCGGAGTAACATCAACGCCTGGTTGTGCCTAGGGTTCCGCTCCCGCTCCGCTGCAGGTCGTCACAACTAGGAGCGCGGGGGACCGGTCCGAGCGGCACCGGCGATCGCGTGAGGAGTGCGGTCGCACATCTGACGGGACAAAAGCCTGGAGGAACCCGGATGCCGCGCGCCCGCGTGGCACGGAGAGGGTTCCCATGGGCCTGGCCGCCGTTCTTCTCGTCGTCACCGCCGCGTTCGCGCACGCGGGGTGGAACTTCTTCGCCAAGCGCGCCGGGTCGGCCGGGGCCGGGTTCGTGTGGCTGACCGCGACGTGCAGCGCCGTGTTGTACCTGCCGGTGGCGGCGGCATCGCTGTTCTGGACCGGGATGCCCGTGCTGGGCGACTGGCTGCTGGGCGTGCTGGTCAGCGCGGTCGTGCACCTGGCGTACTTCCTGCTGCTGCAGCGCGGTTACGCGGTCGGCGACATGTCGGTGGTGTACCCGCTGGCCCGCGGCACTGGCCCCATGCTGGCGATGATCATCGCGGTGTTGGTGCTGGGGGAGCGCCAGGGCTGGCTCGGGGTGCTCGGTGGGCTGCTGGTGGTCGCCGGGGTTTTCGTGATCGGCCTGTCCGACGGGGTGCCGCGTTCCGGCGCGAGCCTCGCGGGCGTCGGTTTCGGCCTGCTGACCGGCTCGCTGATCGCGATCTACACGGTGTGGGACGCGCACGCGGTGACGGGCCTGGCGCTGTCTCCGCTGGTGTTCGACTGGACGAGCAACCTCGCCCGTTCGGTGATGCTCAGCCCGTACGCGGCGACCCGGCGGACCCAGATCGCACGCACGTGGCGAGAACACCGCCGCGAGATCCTGGCGGTGGCGTTGCTGTCGCCGCTGGCGTACATCCTCGTCCTGTTCGCGATGCAGCTCGCCCCGGTGAGCCTGGTGGCCCCGGCCCGGGAGCTGAGCATCGTCCTGGCGGGCCTGCTGGCCTGGCGGCTCCTGGGCGAAGCCCAGCCGACGCGCCGGATGACGGGTGCCGTGGTGGTCCTGGCCGGGGTGGTGCTCCTCGGAATCGCCTGATGACCCCGGTTGCTCGGCGGCCGCCGGTCCGCACGGGTAGAAACGGGGCATGGAGGTCTTGAACAGCCGATTGATCCTCCGGCCGCGGGATTGGCAGCGGTCGTTGCGGTTCTACCGTGATGTGCTCGGGCTGGCCGTCTCGCGGGAGTTCCCCGGGGGCACGGTTTTCTTCCTGGGGCAGGGTTTTCTGGAGATCTCCGGCACGGGCGGGCCGGGGCCGAGCCCGGATCAGGTGCTCTGGTTGCAGGTGCGGGACGTGCGGGCGGAGTTCGAGCGGCTCCGGGGCCGTGGCGTGACGGTCCTGGCGGAGCCGGCGCGGCAGCCGTGGGGCCTCGACGAGGGCTGGGTGGCCGATCCGGACGGGATGCGCATCGTGCTGGTCGAAATCCCGGCCGACCACCCGATCCGGACCGACGTCCGCGACCCCGCCCCGGAGTGATCGCCGGCACCCGTCGGCGACCCTATTCCGGCCGGATGGCCCGGGTTTGGGCCTGGGTGGTGCCGTGGTCCGGTTGCCAGGCCCAGGTCTGGACGTCGGCGAAGCCCGCCGCCTGGACGTCGGAGTGGAGACCGGCCCGGCCACCGGGCAGCCAGCGCTCGTGGGTCGACAGCAGCAGGACGCCGCCGGGCCGGAGCACGCGGTGCAGCTCGGCGAGCGCTGCGGCGCGATCCGGCCACAGCTGGACGTTGTTCACGCTCAGCACCACGTCGAACGCGGCGTCCGGCTGCCCGGTCGCTTCGGCGGTGCCGTCCTCGACGGCGACGTTGGGCAGCTCCGCGCACCGGCGGCAGGATGCCTGCCGCATCGGTGCCGACGGCTCGACCGCGACGACCCGCGCCGCGCGCTCGCCCGCCGCCCGCAGCCCCACACCGGGCCCGGGCCCGATCACCAGGACATCTTCCGCGCCGGTCAGCTTGGCCAACCGCACCACCTGGTGCTCGGCCGCCGCGTTGCCGCGCGCCATCAGCGCGCCGCCCGCGGCACCCAGCAGACCGCGCGGGTGACCGAACGCACGATCCAGGGCGAAACCGGCGAAATGACCCATAGGGCCAGCTCAGCAGCCCGAAGCCGGTGCTCGCATCGGGGATGACCCGGAGTTGGACGCCGAGTACCGGGCGTGTCATGGGACGATGGGGTGAACCCCGCACCAGTCGACATCCGCGAGGAACACTGAGTGAGCAGTTTCGCCGACACCACGTTCACGCCCCCGGAGCGAATCCGGAACTTCTGCATCATCGCGCACATCGACCACGGCAAGTCGACGCTGGCCGACCGCATGCTGCAGCTGACCGGTGTGCTGGAGGAGCGCGCGTACCGGGCGCAGTACCTCGACCGGATGGACATCGAGCGGGAGCGCGGCATCACGATCAAGGCGCAGAACGTGCGCCTGCCGTGGACCTCCGACGGCGTCGACCACGTGCTGCACATGATCGACACCCCCGGTCACGTCGACTTCACCTACGAGGTCAGCCGGTCGCTGGCGGCCTGCGAGGGCGCGGTGCTGCTGGTCGACGCCGCGCAGGGCATCGAGGCGCAGACGCTGGCGAACCTGTACCTCGCGATGGAGCACGACCTGCAGATCATCCCCGTGCTCAACAAGATCGACCTGCCGGCCGCCGAGCCCGACAAGTACGCCGCCGAGCTGGCGCACATCATCGGCTGCGAGCCGGAGGACGTGCTGCGGGTGTCGGCCAAGACCGGTGAGGGCGTCGGTTCGGTGCTCGACGAGGTGGTGCGGCAGATCCCGGCGCCCAAGGGCGTCTCCGACGCGCCGCCGCGCGCGATGATCTTCGACTCGGTCTACGACACCTACCGCGGCGTGGTGACCTACATCCGGGTGGTCGACGGCAAGATCACCCCGCGGCAGCGGATCCGGATGATGTCCACCGGCGCGACCCACGAGCTGCTGGAAGTCGGCATCATCTCGCCGGAGCCGAAGCCGTCGGGGGGCCTCGGCGTCGGCGAGGTCGGCTACCTGATCACCGGGGTGAAGGACGTCCGCCAGTCCAAGGTCGGTGACACGATCACCGCCGAGCGCAAGGGCGCGGAAGAGCCGCTCAGCGGCTACCGCGAGCCGAAGCCCATGGTGTACTCGGGGCTCTACCCGGTGGACGGCACGGACTACCCGCTGCTGCGCGAGGCGCTGGACAAGCTGCAGCTCAACGACGCCGCCCTGACCTACGAGCCGGAGACCTCCGGGGCGCTGGGCTTCGGGTTCCGCTGCGGTTTCCTCGGTCTGCTGCACCTGGAGATCACCCGGGACCGGCTGGAGCGCGAGTTCAACCTGAACCTGATCTCCACGGCGCCGAACGTGGTCTACCACGTGGAGATGGAGGACGGGTCGGAGCTGGTGGTGACCAACCCGTCCGACTGGCCCGAGGGCAAGATCAAGGACGTCCTGGAGCCGGTCGCCAAGTGCACGATCATCGCGCCGTCGGAGTTCGTGGGCACGATCATGGAGCTGTGCCAGAGCCGGCGCGGGCAGCTGTCCGGGATGGACTACCTGTCGGAGAGCCGGGTCGAGCTGCGCTACTCGCTGCCGCTCGCGGAGATCGTGTTCGACTTCTTCGACCAGCTGAAGTCGCGGACCCGCGGTTATGCCTCGATGGACTACGAGGAGTCGGGCATGCAGGCGTCGAACCTGGTGAAGGTCGACATCCTGCTGCAGGGCGAGCCGGTGGACGCGTTCAGCGCGATCGTGCACCGCGACGCCGCCTACGCCTACGGCACGAAGATGGCCTCGAAGCTGCGCGAGCTGATCCCGCGGCAGCAGTTCGAGGTGCCGATCCAGGCGGCGATCGGGTCGCGGATCATCGCCCGCGAGACGATCCGCGCGATCCGCAAGGACGTGCTCGCCAAGTGCTACGGCGGTGACATCAGCCGGAAGCGCAAGCTGCTGGAGAAGCAGAAGGAAGGCAAGAAGCGGATGAAGACCATCGGCCGCGTCGAGGTCCCGCAGGAAGCCTTCGTGGCGGCGCTGTCCACCGACGAGGCCAAGGACGACAAGGCCAAGGGCAAGAAGTAGCGCTCAGGCCCCGGTGCCGGCGATCGGAGTGCCGTCACCGGGGCGCCCGCTATGCCGCGCGCAGGTCGTGTTCGTCCAGCCAGGACGCGACTGCGGTGGCGATCGCTTCGGGATGGTCTTCCGGGGTGTGGTGACCGGCGACGAGTCCGCGGTGGGCGATGTCGAGGTTGGCGATGTTCGTCGCGCACCAGTCGATGAGCTGCGGGGTCATCATGGTTCCCGGTCCGGGTTCGAAGGTGAACATCAACTTGGGCACGTCCGTGCTGGTCGCCAGCCATTCGTCGTAGTCGCGGACCCTGGCGGTGACGTCGGCCGGCTCTCCGCCCAGCGGCATCGCGCGCGTCCAGCGCAGCAGCGGCAGGCGGCTGTCGCGGGTGGCGTAGGGCTTGCGGTAGGCATCGAGGGTCTCGGCGTCGAGCCGGGTGGCGACGGTGCCCTGCAGCCCGACGAAGAGGTCGCCGTCCAGAACCATCTCCTCGCCGACGCCCGGGGTCTTGAACGCGCGGAAGAGGTCGCGGCCCGCCGCCGGGAACTCCTGCCAGGACATCGGTTTCACGATGGTCTCGGTGAACGCGACGCCCCGGACCCGCCCGGGATGGCGCGCGGCCCAGTCGAATGCCAGCGCGCCGCCCCAATCGTGTCCGATTAGGACGACGGCGTCGAGGTCCAGCGCATCGAACCACGCGTCCAGGTAGCGGGCGTGGTCGTCGAAGGCGTAGTCGATGCCGGGCTTGCCCGAGTCGCCCATGCCGATCAGGTCCGGCGCCAGCCGCCGGCCGGGATCGCCCACGGCCGGCAGGACTCGCCGCCACAGGTATGACGAGGTGGGGTTGCCGTGCAGGAAGACGATCGGCACGCCGGTGCCGGTCTCCCGGTAGAACATGGTCGAGTCGAGAACGCGTGCGACAGGCAAGGTGTTGTCTCCGTGGCGGTTCAGATCGTGTTGGTCGCGGTCACTCGAAGGCCGCGATGTTGTTCGCCGCCCACTCGGCGAAGGTGCGGGCCGGTCGGCCGAGGAGCCGCTCGACATCGGGGCTGACCTGCTGCAAGGCGCCCGGCGTGCCCAGGATGTCGAGGGTGCTGTCGACGACTGGTTCGGGCATGGAGCGGACCATCCGGGCTTTGGCTTCCGCCCGGGTCTGCTCGACGAACCGCACCGGCTCGCCCAACGCCTCGCCGATCGCCGCGGCCTGCTGCCGGGGAGTGATCGGCGCGGGCCCGGTCAGGCCGTAGGCGTGGCCGGCGTGGTGGGCGTCGCGCAGTGCGATGGCAGCGATCTCGGCGATGTCGGCCGGATGGACGGCGGGCAGCCCGACATCACCGAACGGTGCGGCGATCGCTCGCTGCGCGCGGACCGTTTCGGCCCACTGGAAGGCGTTGGAGGCGAAGTTCCCCGGCCGCAGCAAGGTCCATTCCAGGCCCGACCGCTTGACCGCGTCCTCGAACACCGGCGGGTGGTGCCCGGTGCTGACGCCCTGCGAGGACAGCAGGACGACCCGCCGAACTCCGCCGGCCCGCGCGACTTCCAGGACGGTGTCGAGGCTGCCACCGGCTCCGGCGAAATCGCCCGAGGTCAGCAGGAAAAGGGCAGTGGCCCCATCGACGGCGGCTTCGAGCTTCGCCGGATCCGCCAGGTCGGCCTGCTGGTGCCGGACGCCCGCCGGCACGTCCTGGGCGGAGATCCGCCGGGACACCGCCGTCACTTCCTCGCCCGCCGCGAGGAGGGACTGCACCAGCGGCCGCCCAACGTTCCCGGTCGCTCCGGTCACCACGATCATTTCGTGCTCCGTTTCCGAGTTCCTGCGTTGACTCGGCGAAGCTACTATCGGTGGGCTAGTAGGTACCTAGAGGAAAGTATTGGGCGAGAGGGGGAAATGTGCGGGAGGACACACGCCGGCGCGGTGGCGAAGAGGTCGCTCCGGAGAACGCCTGCCCGATCGCGCCGGTGGTCGACATCGTCTTCAGCCGGTGGACCACGCCGATCCTGTGGGCGCTCCACGAGTACGGCCGCCAGCGGTTCGTGGAACTGCAACGCCGGATCACCTCGATCACTCCCAAGGTGCTGACCCAGCGACTCCGCGCCCTGGAGCGGGACGGTCTAGTCGTGCGCAGCTACTACGCCGAGGTCCCGCCGCGGGTGGAGTACGAGATCAGCGACCTCGGGCGCAGCCTGGCGCCGCTTTTCGCCGCGCTCGCGGAATGGTCGGTCAACCTGGACGAGGTCGAGCGGGCCCGCCAGGACTACGACGCCAGGAAGCAGATCCGCGCGTGATCCGAGGGCCGGCTACTGCCTCGCGGGAACGACGGCGTCGCGTGCCGCTTCGCTGAACGGAATCGGCCTGAGCAGGGCGAGTCGGCTGGCGGTGCGTGCGACGTCGGTGCCGTCCGCCAGCGTCCCGGCGATGCTGTGATCGGCCAGCACGTGCGTGGTGATGTCCTTGTCGCACAACACGTCCACGACGTTGGCGAAGCGCTGGCGGGCGTCCGGTCCGCAGTCGGCGAGCCTGGGCACGCCGCTGATCACCCAGGTGTCGAACCGATCGGCGAGCGCGAGGTAGTCGCGCGTCGAGGTGGGCGTCGCGCAGAGTTCGTGGAAGTCGAACCACACCAGCCGGTTCCGCACGGCCAGTGCGCGGAGGTTCCGGCCGTTGATGAGCAGCGTGCTCTGCTCCTCGCTGCCCGGCGGCGGGAATTCGCACCCCGGCCATTGCCAGGTGCCTTCGGCGAAGCGCCCTTGCCGGTTGGTGGTCCGGTAGTCGGTGGGGCCCGCGAGCGCGATGACTTCCTGGTGCGCCTCGATGAGTTCGATGGCGGGCAGGAACAGGTGGTGGTACAGCGGGTTGGGCAACAGCCCGGCCGGCGGGTAGTTCGACGTCGTCACGAGCGTGACGCGGCGCGCGTGTAGGGCGCGCAGCAGGTGGGTGATCAGCCCCGCGTCGCCTGGGTCGTGCACGTGGAACTCGTCGAAGTACACCAGCCTGCATCCGTCGAGCAGCTCGGCCACAGCCGCGTCCACCGCGCTCGATCCGCTCGACGCGCGGTGCCGGGCGGCGGTGCGGTGCAGCCGGTCGAAGAAGTCGTGGAAGTGCACGCGCAGTTTGCCGCGGACGGGTGCTTCGGCGAAGAACGTGTTCACCAGGAAGCTCTTGCCACGCCCCACCGGCCCGTGCAGGTAGAGCCCGCGCGGCCGGTGGAAGTGCTTCCGCAGTTCGGCGCCGAGCGCGGCGAGCTTGTCGGCGACCGGTCGTTGCGCGTCGTCGAGTTCGAAGCCTTGCTGAGCGGCCGCCAGGTCGAAGCGCGCACGCAGTGTTCCGGGTGATCCGGCTCGGTCGGTCAACTTCCCTCCCCGCGACTCTGCGCCCGTAGAGGCTCTATAGATGTAGAGTACGGGTGGTGCCGGGGAGGTTGGGTGATGTGTGAGCAGGACCGCCGAACGCGCATCGCGGATGCGGCGATCGAGATCGTCGCGGAACAGGGCGTTCGCGCGTTGACGCACCTGGCCGTCGACTCCCGGCTGGAGCTGCCGCGAGGATCGACGTCGTACTACATGCGGACGAGGCGGGCGCTGCTGGAGGCTGCAGTGGCGCGGTTGGCGGTGCGGGCGAGGGCGGATTTCGACGCGATCGCGGGCCAGCGCTCAGATCGGGCGCCGGATGTTCGCGGCGCGGCCGACGGGATCGCGGTCCAGCTGGACCGGATGCTCGGGCCCCGCCGGAGCGACACGATTGCCCGGTATGCGCTCGTGGCGGAGGTCTCCGCGGCCGCGGAGCTGCACGAGCCGCTTGCGCGGGCGGCGTTCTCCCGTCCGCTGGCCGTCGAGCTGCTGATCGCCTTGGGGGCATCCGATCCGGAGTTCGCCGCCGCCGGTCTGGTCAGCCTGTGCGAGGGGCTGGTGTTCGACCGGGTCATCGGCAGCCGGTCGCTGGATGCGCCGGAGCCCGGCAGCGCGGCCAGCATCGAGGAGCTTTCGCAGGTGGTGCAGGCATACCTGCGAGGCGTGCTCGGCGGTTGAATGTCGTCCACATTGGAGCTTCGCGTTGCTCGATCGCGGATCAGTTCTGGTCGGCGGCGAGTTAGTCCCACACGAGGGAAAGGACGCGACTGCCTTCGGGTGTAGTGGGTTCGTCACCGGGCTCCTCGATCGCGTAGCCCTCGATGACGCCATCGGCTTGCAGGGATTCCGCGTGGCCGTGTCACGCAACTGCGGCGCGACGACCGCGCGAGAGCTCGGGTCTTGCAACGGTTTGTCGAATGCGTGGCGCTGCGGCACGGATTCCGAGGCCCTTTTCCGGTCAGGCGCCGGTGACGACCCGCATGAAGACGACGGGTTCGGCCTCCTCGTTGAGGTAGGCGTACTGCTGGTCGCTGGCGATGACGGCGCTCTGCCCGGGTCCCAGCGTCCGGGATCCGGTTTCCAGCACGAGGGTCAGGCGGCCGGCGAGGACGTGGTGGATCTCCTGCGCGCCGGGCCGGTCGGGCTCGGCGTCATAGCGTTCCCCGGGAGCGAGGGTCCAGCGCCAGAGTTCGGCCCGCGGATCCTGCGTCGCGCCGAGCAGGAGCGCGGCACTACCTCCCGGGGCTTGCCACACCAGGGTTCCTTCGGTCTCCCCGCCTGCCACGTCGCCATCGGGCAGGGCCAGGGCGGCGAAGTCGGTGTCCAGGGCGCGTGCGACGCGGTCGATGGTGGCGAGGCTGGGGTTGGCCTGGCCGAGTTCGATCTGGGTGAGCATTCGTCGGCTGACCGTGCTGACCTCGGCGAGCTGCTGCACGGTCCAGCCGCGCTGTTTGCGCAGCTCCCGGATGCGCCCGCCGATGCGGGTGACGAACTGGGGCGCGGCATTGCTGCCGGCGTCGACCTCACTGCTCACGATGAGCAGCATAGTGCACACGCGGCTTGCCTGAGCTTCACATGAGCAATATGTTGCTCATTGCGCGAGTTGGCAACACGACGAAGGGGCGGCCCCGGTGAAGATCCGCGAGTTCGCAGTCGAGCAGTGGATGAACGAATACGAGGAGACCTGCCGCTACAACCTGGCCGAGACCTGCGTCCGCTCGCTCACCACCGGTGAGCTGCTGGACCTGTCCGGCCGACGCGAGGAAGTGCTGGCCGAACTGGACGCCACCCCGCTCACCTACGGGCCGATCCCGGGCAGCCTGCGCCTGCGCCGCCTCGTCGCGGGCCTGTACGCGGCCCAGCGCCCGGAAAACGTCCTGATCACCCACGGGGCGATCGGCGCGAACGCGCTCGTGCACGCCACCCTCGTCGACCCGGGCGACCACGTCGTGGCCGTGGTCCCGACCTACCAGCAGCACTACTCCATCCCTGGCAGCTACGGCGCCTGCGTCGACCACCTGCCGCTGCGCGAGGAGAACGGATGGCTGCCCGATCTGGACGAGCTCGACAGCCTGGTCACCTCTGGCACCAAACTCATCGCCGTCAACAACCCCAACAACCCCACCGGCGCCCTCATCGACGAAACCGGCTTGGACCGCATCGCCAAGATCGCCGAGCGCGCCGGCGCGTGGGTGCTGTGCGACGAGGTCTACCGAGGCGTCGACCAGGACGGCAACGGGTTCACCACCTCGATCGCCGACCTGTACGAGCGCGGCATCTCCACCGGAAGCATGTCGAAGGCCTTCTCCCTGGCGGGACTGCGCCTGGGCTGGATCGTCGGCCCCACCGGGCTGCTGCGAGCGGTCGCCACCCATCGGGACTACACCACGATCAGCGTCGGGCGCCTCGACGACCTCCTGGCCTGCGTCGCCCTGGAGAACAAGGAAGCGATCCTGGCTCGCTCCCGCCACATCACCCGCACCAATCTCGCCATCCTCGACGAGTGGGTCAGCAGCCGCGACGACGTCAGTTACGTCAAACCCGCCTCGGGCACCACCGCACTGCTGCGCTACCACGCGCCCATCGGCTCCTACGAGTTCTGCACCCGCCTGCTGGAGCACGCCGGCGTCATGTTCACCCCCGGTGCCGCGTTCGACATCGAGCACACCGCACGCATCGGCTTCGCCGACGACACCCAGACCCTGCGTTCCGGCCTGCACCTGGTCGGCAAGTACCTCGACCAACTCGCCCGGGAATGACCACCTTCACTCACAGCCAGGGAACGACGGCACGTGGAGGCGGCGGTGGCTCAGTCGTCGAGGGCGTCGACGACGGCCCGGGTGGCGGCTTCGGTCCCGCCCTCGGGGCAGCCGTTGGGGAGCAGCCGGACGCCACCCTGGCGGTATGCCCGTGCGACGGCATCCTTGACGCGCGCCGCAGTCGACCGGTCGCCGAGGTGTTCCAGCATGAGAGCGGCGGCGAGGATCTGCGAGGTCGGATTCGCCTTGTCCTGCCCGGCGATCGCGGGGGCGCTGCCGTGGATGGGTTCGAAGTAGGCGGCGTGGTCGCCGATGTTCCCGGACGGGCACATGCCGAGCCCGCCGACGGTCGCCGCACCGACGTCGCTGAGGATGTCGCCGAGGAAGTTCTCCATGACGAGCACGTCGAAGTGCCCGGGATCGGCGACGAGGTCGTGCCCGGCGGCGTCGGCGTAGCGGTAGTCCCGTTCGATGTCGGGGTATTCGTCGGCGATCTCGTCGAAGATCGCCCGGAAGAAGGCGAAGCTGCGCAGCACGTTGCTCTTGTCCACGCAGGTCACGCGGCGGACGCGGTCGGCGGGCGCGCCATCTCTCCGGCGCGCGAGCTCGAACGCGAAACGGACGACGCGTTCGGTGCCTTCCCGGGTCATGAGCAGCTGGTCGGCGACGGCGCGGTCGTTGCCGACGCCGCGCCCGCGTGAGAGGTAGAGCCCCTCGGTGTTCTCGCGCACGATGACGTAGTCGATGCCCGATTCGGCGCTGCGCAGCGGGGTCGCAGCACCGGGGAGCAGGGTGATCGGGCGGACGTTGGCGTAGGTGTCGAGCCCGCCGCGCAGGATCCCGCCGAGGATTCCGGCCTCGGTGCCGTCGGGGTGGCGGACATCGGGCAGTCCGACCGGGCCCTTGAGGACACCGTCGTAGGTGTTGCGGATCCGGTGCAGCACCTCCGGGCTCAAGGCCGTTCCGGTGCGGCGGAAGGTTCCCGCGCCGCCGTCTTCGGTGGTGAAGTGCAGGTCGGCGGAAGCGGCCCGGAGCACCTCGACGGCGCTTTCGACGAGCTCGGGGCCGATGCCGTCACCGGGGATCAGGGCGATCGAGAACTGTGGCCGGGAGCCCATGCTCCTCCTTCGGATCGTGTGCCCGGTGCCGCGCGGTCGAGTCGTTCTCGCCGCGCGGCAACGTGGAAAGGACTGTCCGAATCGGACTGACGATCAGCCTTGGTGCGCCTCCACGAACGCGTACACGTCGGCCTCGTCCACGCCGGGGAAGGTGTCCGACGGCAGCGCGGCGAGCACGTGCGAGTGCGCCCGCGCCGACGGCCACACCATGCCTTCCCACCGGCTCGCGAGATCCGACGGCGGGCGCTGGCAGCATTCGCCGTTCGGGCACTTCGACTTGGAGTGGTTGTTGGTGTCCCGGCCCCGGAACCACCGCGACTCCGTGTAGGGCACGCCGAGGGTGATCGCGAAGTCCCGCCCGCGGCTGGGATCGACGTGCGCGACGCACCAGTGCGTGGCACCGGGCTTGTCGGTGTACTGGTAGTAGGTCGAGTAGCGGTCGGAGGAGGCGAACACCTGCCGACCTGCCCAGTACCGGCACATCCGCTGTCCCTCGATGGCGCCGGTCGGGTCGCTGGGGAAGACCAGCCCGTCGTTCTCGTACGCCTTGTAGATGATGCCGGTTTCGTCGTTGCGCACGAAGTGGCAGACGAGGTCCAGGTACTGGGTGGCGAGGTTGGTGAACCGGTGCGCGGCCATCTCGTAGGACACCGAGAACACGTCGCGCAGGTCTTCCACGGCGAGGTCGCGCTCGGCCTTCGCGTCCTGCAGGAACGGCACCGCCGTCTGCTCCGGGACCAGGACCGCGGCGGCGAAGTAGTTCGCCTCCACGCGCTGCCGCAGGAAGTCTGCGAAGTCGCGGGGCTGCCGGTGGCCGAGGCTGAGGTGGCCGAGGGTCTGCAGCAGGATCGTCCGCGGGCTGTGCATGCCCAGCGATTCGCGGCGCAGGAAGATCCGCCGGTTCTTCAGGTCGGTCACCGAGCGCACCGAGCGGGGCAGGTCGGTGACGAACCGCAGCCCGTAGCCGAGATGCGTGGCGATGGACTGGATCAGCCCCTCCGACAGCGGGCCGCCGTGGTAGCCGACCTTGTCGAGGATGCCGGCGGCGGTCTTCTCGATCTCGGGGAAGTAGTTGCCGTGCTCGCGCATCATGCCGCGCAGCTCGGCGTTGGCCTTGCGGGCTTCTTCGGGTGTGGCGACCTGCTTCGTCTCGCGGCGCTTGAGCTCTTCGTAGAGCGCGAGGACGTGTTCCAGCGCTTCGGTGGGGACGCGCTTGCCGACCTTCAGCGGCGGCACGCCGAGCCGCTGGTAGAGCGGGTCGAGCTGGGCCTTCTCCACGGCGATCTCCAGCTCGGCGCGCCGGTTCGGCGGCTTCTTCGACAGCAGCTCGTCGACGGAGGTGCCCAGCGCATCGGCCAGCGAGCGCAGCAGCGACAGCTTCGGCTCGCGGTGGCCGTTCTCCAGCAGCGACAGCTGCGACGGCGCGCGCCCGACCCGCTCGCCCAGCTCGACGAGGGTGAGCCCGGCCGCGCGCCGCAAGTGCCGCAGCCGCTGACCGAAGACCAGAAGGTCGTGTTCTGTTGAAAAATTGCGGTCTTCTTCAATGGCGAACTCCGTCATGGCGTTGATGCTAGCAGAAAAAATTCAAAAATTACCCCGAAATTCTGGTCGTGTTTCGCTGGATCAGGGCCAAGACTGGGATCAACAAGCCGCAGGGCAATCCCGGAAGGGGAACATCATGAGCATCCGCGAGCAGGCGAAGCAGGCAACCGAAGAACTCCAGCGCGACTGGGACACCAACCCGCGTTGGAAGGGCATCGAGCGCACGCACTCGGCCGAAACGGTCATCCGCCTCCGCGGTTCCGTGCGAGAGGAGCACACCCTCGCCCGGCAGGGCAGCGAGCGGCTGTGGAAGCTGCTGAACGAGACCGACTACGTCAACTCGCTCGGCGCGCTGACCGGCAACCAGGCGGTCCAGCAGGTCCGCGCCGGCCTGCAGGCCATCTACCTGTCCGGCTGGCAGGTCGCCGCGGACGCCAACCTGGCCGGCGAGACCTATCCGGACCAGAGCCTGTACCCGGCCAACTCCGTCCCGTCGGTCGTGCGGCGGATCAACAACGCCCTCAAGCGCGCCGACCAGATCAACTGGTCCGAGGCCCTGGACCCGCAGGGCGCCGGCGGTGAGAGCGAGGACATCCACTGGCTGGCGCCGATCGTCGCCGACGCCGAGGCCGGTTTCGGTGGCGTGCTCAACGCCTACGAGCTGATGAAGGGCATGATCGCGGCCGGCGCCGCGGGCGTGCACTGGGAGGACCAGCTGGCCTCCGAGAAGAAGTGCGGCCACCTGGGCGGCAAGGTGCTCATCCCCACCGGCCAGCACGTCAAGACCCTCAACGCCGCGCGCCTGGCGGCCGACGTGGCCGGCGTCCCCAGCCTGGTCATCGCCCGCACCGACGCGCAGGCCGCGACGCTGCTGACCAGCGACATCGACGAGCGCGACCAGCAGTACGTCACCGGGGAGCGCACCCCGGAGGGCTTCTACAAGGTGCGCAACGGCATCGAGCCGTGCATCACCCGCGCCCTGGCCTACGCGCCGCACTCGGACCTGATCTGGATGGAGACCTCCACCCCGGACCTGGAGGTCGCCCGCCGGTTCGCCGAGGCCGTCAAGGACAAGTACCCGGAGCAGATGCTGGCCTACAACTGCTCGCCGTCGTTCAACTGGAGGAAGAACCTGGACGACAGCACCATCGCCAAGTTCCAGCGCGAACTCGGCCACATGGGCTACAAGTTCCAGTTCATCACGCTGGCCGGCTTCCACGCGCTGAACTACAGCATGTTCGACCTGGCCAAGGGCTACGCGGCGGACGGCATGACGTCCTATGTGGACCTGCAGGAGCGCGAGTTCGCCTCGGAGTCCCGCGGCTACACCGCGACCCGTCACCAGCGCGAGGCGGGCACCGGCTACTTCGACCTGATCAGCACCGCGGTGAGCCCGGACTCCTCGACCACCGCGCTGGCCGGTTCGACCGAGACCGCCCAGTTCCACTGATCCGGCTGACCAATTGAATCCGTGGTCGGCGCGCGGGCAGCGCGCCGACCACGCCCTAGACGCACCAGCGGCCCTGTGGCGGGGTGTCGGAAAATCGCGATGGTGCGAGTGGGCGGGAACCCAGGCGTCGGGTTCCCGCCCACTTTTTTCTTGCCCGATCCAGTGATCATCGGCGCCGGCTGTATCTGTACGGGCCCTTCGCTCCTCTTTATATGCGGGACCCCGAAACCTCGGGGCGCACGAGCGGAGGGAGCACGCGATGTCTATCGATCTTGGCGGGCGGCGGTTCACGGTCCAGGACCTGGAGGCTTTCCCGGAGGACGGTCGCCGGTACGAACTCGTCGACGGCGAGCTGCTGGTGGGCCCGGTGCCGGGCTGGCCGCACCAGGCGGCGCTCGGGGCGCTGTTCGTCCAGCTGCACCGGGCTAGTCCGCCCGAATACCGGGTGCTGTCCGCGCCGTTCGCGGTGCGCCAGGACCTGTGGACCGAGTTGCGACCGGACATCCTGGTCGCGCGCTACGCCGACCTGACGATGCGGAACCTGCGGGCCGCACCGGTGCTGGCGGTGGAGGTCGCATCGCCGAGCAGCCGGTTGAACGACATCAGCCTGCGCAAGGCCGCCCACGCCAGGCTGGGCACCCAGCACTTCTGGCTGGTCGATCCGGATCTCGAGGTGCCGTCCGTGACTGCCTGGGAGCTGGTCGGCGGCAGCGACTACCAGCGGGTGGCGCGAGTGGTCGGCGACGAGCTGTTCGAGCCGGAACGACCATTCCCGGTCCGGTTCGCCCCGGTCGACCTGGTCGCCGGGTTGCGGCCCTGACGGAACGGTCTTCGCAGGTCAGCGGGCCACCGGGCGCCACATGCCGTAAACGGTGAGGCCACCGGCGACCGGGTACTCGTGGATCACGCGGAACCCGAACCGCTCGAAGCGGTCCACGGCGGCGTGCGCCGTGGCTTCCAGGTAGACCGGGGTGTCGTGGGCGTCGGCACGGGCCAGCCCGGATTCCAGCAGGGCGCTGCCGATGCCACGACCGCGGGCGTCCGGCGTGGTGCCGATGGCGGCCAGGTGCCAGTGCGGTTCGTCGGGCCGGTGGCTGTCGGTGGCGTTGAACGTCTGGATCGCCCTTGCGGTTTCGGGAAGCCGCCAGCGGAACACCGACAGCAGTGCCGGGAGGTGCATGAGGCGTCGGCCGAGCGGCGCGGCTTGGCTGCCCGGCCGGTCCCACACCGCGACGGCGTGCGGGTGCCCGTCCAGTTCGGCGATCTCGGTGCCGTGATCGAGGTGATCTTGGTTCAGCAGAAGGGAGAACAGTGCGCGGAGCTTTGTTTCTCGCTGCGCTTCGAGCGGCAGCAGCGCTGCCATCCGGGGCTCGTCGCTGTATGACGCGCTGAGCAAGCCGGCCAGCGCCGGGGTGTCTGCACTGCTGGCGGCGCGGAGCGCGAGGCCGTCGCGCGTGGTGGTTCGCATGGGGGATGCCTTTCCGATCAGCTCCTCAACTCCGTTATGCCCAAAGGAAAGGAGAAATGCCGTTGAAAGAGTGCCGGATCACGCAAGGTTGAGCCCGCGGCCTCGGACGGCGGTGCCGGCGCGGTCGGTGCTGTGGTGTGCGCGATGCTCTGATGCGCTCATGGTGAGGGCGGGATTACCGTCGAAACATGATCGCAGAGAGACGAATTCCCCTGATCGCCGCGCCGATGGCGGGTGGCGTCTCCACGCCGGAACTGGCCGCGGCCGTGAGCGCCGAGGGCGGCCTCGGTTTCCTGGCTGCGGGGTACCTGTCGGCGGATGCGCTGACCGCTCAGATCGCGGCGTTGCGCGCGCTCACGTCGGAGCCGTTCGGGGTGAACCTCTTCGTCCCGGGTGAGCGTCGGGATCTCGATCTCGCCGACTACTCGGCGCGGGTGGCGGCGGCAGCCGCGCGGCACGGGGCCGAGGCGGGCTCGCCGAGCTGGGACGACGACAACTACCCGGCCAAGGTGGAGGTGGTGATCGCCGAGCGCGTCCCTGTCGTGTCGTTCACCTTCGGGCTGCCCGAACGGTCCATTGTGGAACGTCTGCGCGAGGTGGGCTCCGAGGTCGTGGTCACGGTCACGACGCCGCAGGAGGCGCGCGCTGCCGCGGATGCGGGAGTGGACCTGCTGTGCGTGCAGGGCGTGGAGGCCGGCGGACATCGCGCGGTGTTCAACGACGATCCGGCGCTACCGGGCGGCGGGCAGCTGTTCGGCCTGCTGGCGGCGATCCGGCTGATCCAGGCCGAGGTCGACCTGCCGATCATAGCGGCGGGTGGCCTGGTGCACGGCGCGGATGTCGCTGCGGTGCTGGCCGCGGGAGCGGTGGCGGCGCAGCTGGGCACTGCGTTCCTGGTGTGCTACGAGGCGGGCACGCAGCCGACGCAGCGCGCCGAAATCGCGGCGGGACAACGGGAAACCGCGCTGACGCGCGCGTTCAGCGGCCGCCCGGCGCGAGGGCTGGTGAACCGGTTCCTGGCCGGCAACGGTGACGCCCCGGCGGCGTACCCGCAGCTGAACAACCTGACGAAGCCGATGCGAGGTGCCGCGGGCAAGGCCGGCGACGCGGAGCTGATGTCGTTGTGGGCGGGCCAAACCTACGGGCAAACGCGCCCGCTGCCCGCAGCGGAACTGGTGCGCCGCCTGGCCGAGGAGGCCCGCCAGGCGCTGCAGCAGGCCGGCGCCCGGCTGCAACCACGGCGCTGATCGCGCCCGGCCGGCAACCGGGCGCGATCAACCGAACACTGCCGCGCGGCAGCAACGGGGAGGGTGGGGTGGGGAGGGGGAGGGCCCAAGGAAGCCGCGCGCAAGCGGTTCGGCGGTGCGAGCGGAGGAGTCACCGCGCCGCTTGCCGGGCGGGCTGTCTGCCCTGGGCGCCGTGCCCGGGGTGGCGACCGCCGGGCAGGGCCGCTTCCAGCGGATACTCGCTCAGTTGCCCTGGTGGCCGTCCGCGTAGGTTGGGGCCATGGGGATTGTGCAGTCGGTGAACCTCGCGGTGGTGCAGACCGGGGATTGGACCGGGCGCGTGGGGCGCAGCGGTATCGACAAGCGCCCGGCCGGTGGACCGGTGCGGTTCGAGCAGGCCGGCGTGCACGGCGACACGGTGTGCGACGTGAAGTACCACGGGGCCTGGTACCAGGCGGCCTACGCGTTCGACAGCGAGGAGCTCCGGTACTGGTCGCGGGAGCTGGGGCGTGAGCTGGTCCCCGGCAATGCCGGCGAGAACCTCACGCTGGTGGGGTGCGACAGCAGTTCCGCGGTGATCGGTGAGCGGTGGCGGATCGGTGGGGCCGTGCTGCGGGTGACGGGGCCGCGCACGCCGTGCCGGGTGTTCGCCGGGTTCTGGGACGTCAAGGGCCTGGTCAAGCGGTTCAGCGAGCACGGCCGGACCGGCGCGTACCTGGCGGTGGAGGAGCCGGGCGAGATCACCGCAGGCGATGCCGTCGAGGTGCTCTCCCGGCCGGAGCACGGGGTGCAGGTGTCCGAGGTGTTCGCCCTGAAGATGCAGGACCGCGGGGACCTGGCCGAACACGTCGCCGGTGGCCTCGCAGATCTGCCGGAGAAGTGGCGGGAGTCGATCGCTGCGAGGGTGCAGCGCTACCGCTCGGGGCGGCATTCGACGATGGCGTAGCCGTTGTCCAGCGGCGTGAAGTCCTCGACGGCGAGCCCGGCGGCCTCCGCGACCTGTTGGGTTCGGTCGAGATCGCGCATCCGGCCGCCGACGTAGATCATCATCCGCAGGTCCATCTCGGTGAACAGCGCCATCCGCTCCCGGTCCGGTAGCAGTTCGATGATCAGCAGGCGCCCGCCCGGGGCGACCGCCTGCTTGCAGTGCGCCAGGATCCGGGTGGCGTCCTCGTCGTCCCAGTCGCCGAGGACGTCGCAGACCACCACGGCGTCGGCCTGGATGGGCAGCGGGTCGAAGAAGCTCGCGGTGGCCACCTCCGAGCGGTCGCCGACGCCCTGTTCGCGCAGGTAGTCCGCGGCGCTGCGGGCCGGGCCCGGCAGGTCGACCAGGATGCCGCGCGCCTTCGGGTTGGCCCGGAGGATCTCGGCGAGCAGCACGCCCTTGCCGCCGCCGATGTCGGCGATCCGGCCGTAGGCGCTCCAGTCGTGCGCGACGGCGATCAGCGGGGCGATCCCGTAGGTCTTGGTCTCCATGAGGGCGTCGAACGAGTCCGACAGTTGCGGGTTGTGCGCCAGGTCTTCCCAGAAGGACCGGCCGAACGCGGCCGGATAGGCGGGGTGGCGGCCGCGGACTTGCTCGATGAGCTCGACGAACGCGAGGTCGGCGCGGCCGACTGCGCCGTCCAGGTCCAGCCAGGGCTGGGGGCCGTCGGCCAGGTCGCTGCGCAGCGCCTCCGAGGCGTCGTTGGGACCGAAGACGTCGGGCTCGGGTTCGGTGAACACGCCGCGGTGCACCAGGAATCGCAGGACGCGCCCGAGTGGATCGGCCTCGGCCCGGCAGCGGTGCGCGATCTCGGCGAGGGGGAGCGGGCCGTCCTTGACCGCGTCGGGCACCCGGAGGGTGGCCGCCGTGCGGACTGCGAACGGCGTGGCCAGGTCGGCCATAGCCCAGACGTCCGGCGACTCGGGGGGCATGCGTTGCAGGGTAAGCCCGTCCGGCCTGCTCAGCGCGCCGCGAGCGGCCCGCCGGGGGCTGAACGCGCTTTCGACCGGGGCCGGTTGTTCTTTGTGGACAGCTCGCCGACGTCCGATGACGCAGGAGCTCCTCCGCCGCGAAGTCGTTGTTCCTGAAGCGAAAGCCGTTGCGCGGCGCGCTGTTCGGCTGCCGAGCGGGCCGCGAGTCCTTCGGGCTGCGGCGGCATTCCGAAGGACTCGCGGATCCGCTAGACCCCGAAGACGCCCTCGCTGATCGCGCTCGGTGCCCCGGGGCTGCCCTGCTTCACATCCCAGGTCCAGAACTCGACGACGTTGTGGTCCGGGTCGGCCACGTACGCCGAGCGTGCATTGCCCGGGCCGAACTCCACCTCGTCGACCTGCGCGCCGCGCGCGCGAACCCGCTCGACGACCGCGTCGTACTCGTCGTCGCTCACGGACAGGGCGTAGTGGACGTGCACGCCGCCCCGGGCGCGGGCAATGCCCAGAGCCGGCTTCCACAGGCCGATCCTGGTGCCGCCGGCCAGCACCCACACCGCTTCGCGGTTGCGCCAGTGCCCGCCTTCCCAGCGTTCGATGACCGGGAATCCGAGCACTTCGGTGTAGAAGCGCTCGGCGGCGTCGAGGTCCGCCACCTCCAGGACCAGTTCGTTCACACCGGACGTCATCGTCATCCTCCTATATAGGTAAATGCCGATTCTCTTTATATAGGAGAGTAGCGATACAATGGCCGAGTGGGCGATGATGATCTGGCGCACACCGCCGGCCTGTTCCGGGCGATGGGGCACCCCATCCGGCTCGGCGTGCTCGACCGGCTGCGCCGCGAGGGCGAGATCTGCGCCTGCGACTTCACCGAGTACTTCGGGGTGAGCCAGCCGACGATCTCCGGCCACCTGCGCACGTTGCGCGAGGCCGGGCTGGTGCGAACCCGCCGGGACGGCACCCAGATCTGCTACTCGCTCGACCCGGCGGCGCTGGAAGTGGTCCGGCAGATGTCCGCCCTGCTGGTTTCGGCCGCGTAGGGACGTGCGGGGCGTCGGGGCGGCCCGGTACGGTGGCGAAAAGCCCAGGAGGACGGTCCGCATGCACCTGGCCGAAGTGGCCGATCTGGCCCGCCGAGACGCCGCCGACGGAGTGCAGCAGCAGATCGTCGCGGCCGTCATCGATACCGGCGGGCAGGTCCTGCTGGTGCGCCGCCGGGAGACGGATTCCCGCGGCGGCGAATGGGAATTCCCCGGTGGCAAGGTCGATCCCGGCGAAGACCTGAACACGGCGCTGCACCGCGAGGTGGACGAGGAGACGGGCCTCCACATCGCCGAGATCACCGGCTACCTGGGCGCGTTCGACTACATCACGCGCAGCGGCACGTACAACCGCCAGCACACCTGGTCGGTCACCGTCGCCGCGGCCGAAGGCGTGCGGCTGACCGAGCACGATGCGTACGCCTGGGTCTCGGCGGCTGACGAGATCCCGCTCAGCGCCGACCTCGAAGGCATCCTGGAGAAGCACTTCAAATCCTGATCGTCCTGAGTGGACGGCGGCGGCGCCCCGCTTCCTGCGGAGATCTCCCGGCGGGTGATCCATGCGGTAGGTCCGGCGGAGTGCTGGGCGGCTCGAAGCTGCCTCCGGGCTCGCCGGCCGAGCGTCGCGGGCCGTTCCGGGCGTGAGCGGCAGCCGGTTCGACCGGGCCGCGCTCGATCTTCGTCGACCTCCGCCGGTGGTCGGCGTGGGAAGTCGTCCGCTTCCTCCTCCGGCTCGTCAGGTCTTCACCGCTACCCGATCGGGCCTGTGACGCAGCGCACCCTGTTGCATTGGGCGCGTTTCTGGGAAAGATTGGAGTACCAAAGGTTTGGTTTCCTAGTAATTACCGACCGGTTCGGCGGAAGGTGCGTTGCGACATGACCAACGAGCTGGAGCACTTCATCGGCGGCAAGCGCGTGGCGGGGACGTCCGGGTCCTTCGGTGACGTGTTCGATCCCAACACCGGGCAGGTGCAGGCCAGGGTGCCGCTGGCCTCGGCGGAGGAGGTCGCGGCGGCGGTCGACAACGCCGCCGAGGCGCAGCCGGCGTGGGCCGCGACGAACCCGCAGAAGCGGGCGCGGGTGCTGATGCGGTTCCTCCAGCTGGTCAACGACGAGATGGACTCGCTGGCCCGGCTGCTCGCCTCCGAGCATGGCAAGACCGTCCCCGACGCCAAGGGCGACATCCAGCGCGGCCTGGAGGTCGTCGAGTTCGCCGTCGGCATCCCACACCTGCTCAAGGGCGAGTACAGCGAGAGCGTCGGCACCGGCATCGACGTGTACTCGCTGCGGCAACCGCTGGGCGTGGTCGCCGGCATCACGCCGTTCAACTTCCCCGCGATGATCCCGCTGTGGAAGGCCGCGCCGGCCATCGCCTGCGGCAACGCCTTCGTGCTCAAGCCCTCCGAACGCGACCCCTCGGTGCCGCTGCGGCTGGCCGAGCTGTTCATCGAGGCCGGGCTGCCGCCGGGGATCTTCAACGTGGTCAACGGCGACAAGACCGCGGTGGACGCGATCCTGACCGAGCCGCGCATCGAAGCCGTCGGGTTCGTCGGCTCGTCGGCGATCGCCGAGTACATCTACTCGACCGCCGCGGCCCACGGGAAGCGCGCGCAGTGCTTCGGCGGCGCCAAGAACCACCTGATCGTGATGCCCGATGCCGACCTCGACCAGGCCGCCGACGCCCTGATCGGCGCCGGTTACGGCTCCGCCGGGGAGCGCTGCATGGCGATCTCGGTCGCCGTGCCGGTCGGCGAGGCCACCGCCGACGCGTTGATCGAGAAGCTCGTCGAGCGGGTGCACCGGCTGACGATCGGCACCAGCTTCGACGAGGCCGCCGACTTCGGCCCGCTGGTGACCAAGCAGGCCTGGCAGCGGGTCCGCGACCTGATCGGCGTCGGCGTCGAGGAAGGCGCGAAGCTGCTGGTCGACGGCCGGGACTTCAAGCTCGCCGGGCACGAGGACGGCTTCTTCCTGGGCGCCTCGCTGTTCGACCACGTCACCCCGGACATGCGGATCTACCAGGAGGAGATCTTCGGGCCGGTGCTGTCGGTGGTCCGCGCCGCCGACTACGACGAGGCGGTCCGGCTGCCCAGCGAGAACGAGTACGGCAACGGCGTGGCGATCTTCACCCGCGACGGCGACGCGGCGCGCGAGTTCGTCTCCCGCGTCAACACCGGCATGGTCGGCGTCAACGTGCCGATCCCGGTGCCGATCGCCTACCACACCTTCGGCGGCTGGAAGCGGTCCGGATTCGGCGACCTCAACCAGCACGGGCCGGACTCGATCCGGTTCTACACCAAGACCAAGACGGTCACCTCGCGCTGGCCCTCCGGCCTCAAGGAAGGCGCCAGCTTCACCATTCCGACGATGCACTGAACCGGGCGGGTGCGGCGGCGATCTCGTGCGAAATCGCCGCCGCACCCGCGCCGGGAGGCGCGAAATCGATCACGGGGAAGGGAGTGGACGTGTCCGTTGCAGCCGTGGCCGGCCCGGTGTCGCCGTTCGAGCTCACCGAGGACCAGCGCGCGATCCAGCAGACCGCGCGGGAGTTCGCCACCGAACAGCTCGCCCCGCACGCCATCGAATGGGACCAGGCCAAGCACTTCCCGGTCGAGGCGCTGCGTGCCGCCGGGCAGCTCGGCATCGGCGGCATCTACGTCGACGAGTCGGTCGGCGGCAGCGGCCTGAGCCGGTTCGACTCGGTGCTGATCTTCGAGGCGCTCGCCGCCGGCGACCCGTCGATCGCCGCCTACATCTCCATCCACAACATGTGCGCGGGCATGATCGACCGCTTCGGCAACGCCGAGCAGCGCGCCCGCTGGCTGCCGGGCCTGTGCTCGATGGAACGCCTGGCCAGCTACTGCCTCACCGAGCCCGGCGCGGGCTCGGACGCGGCGGCGCTGGAGACCCGCGCGGTCCGCGACGGCGACGACTACCTGCTGACCGGGGTCAAGCAGTTCATCTCCGGCGGCGGGACCTCGGACGTCTACGTGGTGATGGCCCGCACCGGCGAGCCCGGCGCGAAGGGCATCTCCACCTTCATCGTCGAGGGCGACGCCGAGGGCCTGTCCTTCGGCGCCAACGAGAAGAAGATGGGCTGGAACGCCCAGCCGACTCGGCAGGTGATCCTCGACGGCGTCCGGGTGCCCGTCGCCCAGCGACTCGGCGACGAGGGCATCGGCTTCCGGATCGCCATGACCGGCCTGGACGGCGGTCGGCTCAGCATCGCCGCGTGCTCGCTCGGCGGCGCGCAGGCCGCGCTCGACAAGAGCCTCGCCTACGTGCGGGAACGCAGCGCCTTCGGCGCCAAGCTCAGCGAGTTCCAGGTGCTGCAGTTCAAGCTCGCCGACATGGCCACCGAGCTGGAGGCCGCCCGGCTGCTGCTGTGGCGGGCGGCGTGGGCGCTGGACGTCAAGGACCCGGCGGCCACCCGGTTGTGCGCGATGGCCAAG
Source organism: Saccharopolyspora sp. NPDC050642 (assembly GCF_040654735.1). Lineage (NCBI taxonomy): Bacteria > Bacillati > Actinomycetota > Actinomycetes > Pseudonocardiales > Pseudonocardiaceae > Saccharopolyspora > Saccharopolyspora sp. NPDC050642. The sequence continues at coordinate 106,848 of NZ_JBFAIN010000024.1, forward strand.
CGGCTGGCCACCGACGCGGGGTTCGCGGTGGCCAACGAGGCACTTCAGATCCACGGTGGTTACGGCTACCTTGCCGAGTACGGCCTGGAGAAGATCGTCCGCGACCTGCGGGTGCATCAGATCCTGGAAGGTACCAACGAAATCATGCGGCTGATCATCTCCCGGGGGCTGCTGGCGGCCTGACCGCCGGCGGCCTCGGGTGGGCAGCGCACCAGCACGGACTGGGAGGTTCGCAAGTGCTCGACGCAAGTCCGACGCCTCGCGAGCACCGCCCCGACGTCGTGTGGTCCGCAATTTCCATTGAAATCGAAGCTTCGATTTCAATGGAAATTGCGGCAGGAGGGTGTCGAGGCGGGCGCTGAGGGTCCGCTGGCGCACCGAAACGCAAGCCGGTCCGTGCACACGAAGACAGGAGTCGCACTATGACGGAGCCCGAGATCCTGGTTCGCGAACAGGGCTCGCTCGGCCGGATCACGCTCAACCGCCCCAAGGCGCTCAACTCGCTGACGCTGGGGATGGTCCGGGCGATGGCGCAGGCGGTGGAGCAGTGGCGCACCGCCGAGCACATCCGGGCGATCCTGATCGACGGGGCCGGCGAGCGCGGGCTGTGCGCGGGCGGCGACGTCCGCGCCCTGCACGACGCGGCGAAGGCCGGTGACGAGTCGCTGCCCGCCGCGTTCTGGACCGAGGAGTACCAGCTCAACTCGGCCTTGGCGGGTTATCCGAAGCCGGTCGTCGGGATCATGGACGGCATCTGCATGGGCGGCGGCGTCGGCATCTCCGCGCACGGTTCGCACCGGGTGGTCACCGAGCGTTCCAAGGTCGGCATGCCCGAGGTCGGCATCGGCTTCATCCCCGACGTCGGCGGCACCTACCTGCTTTCCCGCGCCCCCGGCGAGCTCGGCACGCACCTGGCGCTGACGGGTGCGCCGGTCGGCGGCGCGGACGCGATCTACTGCGGGGTCGCCGACTACTACGTCAACAGCGCGAACCTGCCGGAACTCGTCGAGGCGTTGGCCACCGGTGAGGTGGACGAGGTGCTGCAGAAGTTCTCCGAATCCGCGCCCGAGGCCTCGCTGGCCGCGCAGCGGGAGTGGATCGACGCCGCGTACTCGGCGGACGGCGTCGAGGAGATCCTGCGGCGCCTGCGCGAGCGCCCGGAGGAAGCGGCCCGCGAGACCGCCGAGGCGATCGGGCAGAAGTCGCCGACCTCGCTCAAGGTCACCCTGAAGGCCCTGCGCAGCGACTACGGCTCGCTGGAGGAGGCCCTCGTCCAGGAGTACCGGCTGGCCATGGCGTGCGTGCGCATCGGCGACTTCGTCGAGGGCGTGCGCGCGACGCTGGTGGACAAGGACCGCAACCCGCAGTGGTCGCCGGCGCAGCTGTCCGATGTGGACGAGTCTCGGGTGGAGAAGTTCTTCGAACCGGTCGCGGATGAGCCGAAGCTGTTCGGCTGATCCGCGGCGGCCTTGACGGAAGTTCCAGCGCAGAAGGGGAAAATGACAATGGCTGTCATCGGATTCATCGGGCTGGGCCACATGGGCGGCCCGATGTCGGCGAACCTCGTCAAGGCCGGCCACTCGGTGCAGGGGTTCGACCTGATCCCGGCGGCGCTGGAGGTCGCCGACCGGCACGGCGTGACCACCGTCGCATCGGCGGCCGACGCCGCCGCCGGTGCCGACGCGGTGATCACCATGCTGCCCAGCGGCAAGCACGTGCTGGCCTGCTACGACGACGTGCTCGCCGCGGCGAAGCCCGGCACCCTGCTCATCGACTCCTCCACCGTCGACGTCGCGGACGCCCGCCAGGCGCACGAGCGGGCCGCCGAGGCGGGCTTCGGCTCGATCGACGCCCCGGTCTCCGGCGGCACCGCCGGCGCCGAGGCGGGCACCCTGACGTTCATGGTGGGCGGCTCGGAGGAGGACTTCCACCGCGCCGAACCGCTGCTGGAACCGATGGCGCGCAAGGTCATCCACTGCGGCGGGCCCGGCAACGGCCAGGTCACCAAGATGTGCAACAACCTCATCCTGGGCGCGTCCATGGTCGCGGTGAGCGAGGCGTTCGTGCTGGGGGAGCGGCTGGGGCTGTCGCACCAGGCGCTCTACGACGTGGCGTCCATCTCCACTGGGCAGTGCTGGGCGCTGACCACCAACTGCCCGGTGCCGGACCTGGTGGAGACCAGCCGGGCCAACCACGACTACGAGCCCGGCTTCGCCGCGGCGCTGATGCTCAAGGACCTCAGGCTGGCGGCCTCGGCGGCGGAGCAGAGCGGCACCGACGCCGCGATCGGCCGCCTGGCCACCGAGCTCTACCAGCGGTTCAACGAGGAGGGCGGCGGCGACCTGGACTTCGGCGCGATCATCAAGTCCGTCCGGGAGCACTCCGAGCAGCGCTGACGACCCGATGCCGGTTTCGCGAGGAATTACCGTTTACCCAGGTGGGGGTCGGTTCCTCGCGAAATCGTGCTGCGCTGCGGGAGGCGCGCACGCGGGGTAGTCGCGGGCGGGACCCGGGGTGGCGCACGGCTTCATCGGACCGGGCGTACCCTGACGCTCTGTGTTGGAGTGGCTGGTCGAGTGGTACGACGGCGTCGAGCTGTGGCTCGTGCAGCTCGTCTACCCCCTGCAGGTGACCCTGGTGCTGGCGGTGCTGCTGCCGCTGTGCTGGGTGCTCGCCCGTGTGATCGACCGCGGAATCGACCGCCTCGGCGCGAAGCTGACGAGGGTTCGCGACGCGGAACCCCCGGTCGGCCGCCGGGACGGCGAGACCGGGCGGAAGGGGACGGCGGCGTGACGTCGCGCAAGCGCATCTCGGTGGCGTTGGTCGGGCTGATCGCCCTGGTCGTCATCGGCTGGTTCGTCCGGGACTACGTGGACGTCGATCCCGGCGCGGCGACGCAGCAGCGGGCCGTGCCCGGTGTCGAGTCCGGCCTGCCGGTCAAGGCGCTGTCCACGCTGCCGCCGGAGGCCGGGCAGACCTGGCAGCTGATCATCAAGGGCGGCCCGTTCCCGTACCCCGGCAAGGACGGCTCGGTGTTCGGCAACCGCGAAGGCGTCCTGCCGGAGCAGCAGTCGGGTTACTACCACGAGTACACCGTGAAGACGCCGGGTTCCCAAGATCGCGGTGCCCGACGACTGGTCACCGGCAGCCATTCCGAGCTTTACTACACGAGCGATCATTACGAGTCATTTGTGGTTGTCGACGCCGCGGGTTGAGTGCGATGTTTGCGACGAAGTGGGCCAGCAGGGTGCGGAAGGAGCCGACGGTGAGCGAGGTGGGGCAGCCGTCCGCCGACGTCACTGCGCGCGAAGCCGTGCAGGAAGCCGAGCAGCGGGGCGCGGTCGCGCACGTGCTGGACGGCTCCGATCTGATCAGCAAGCGGACCACCCTGGACGGGATCGCCGCGGTGCTGAACTTCCCGGAGTGGACGGGCCGCAACCTGGACGCCCTCTACGACTGCCTGACGGACCTGTCCTGGCTGCCGGAGGGCGAGCACGTGCTGGTCTGGTCGGGCTTCCAGGCGCTGGCGGAGCACGACCCGAAGGCGTTCGGCCGGATCAACGCGGTGCTCCGCGACGCCTCCGAGCACCCCATCTGCGGCCGCGAGTTCACGGCGGTGCTGACCAGGTCCTGATCGCCCATTGGTGATCAGGCACGCCTCGCAATACTGGCTCCCGTGCAGAACAGGAGGCAGTATGACTGTCGTGAACACGCGGGCGAACGAGCAGCACGTGCCGATGACCGTCGACGACTTGGAGCGGCTACCCGACGACGGGCGCCGCTACGAGCTGGTCGGCGGGAGGCTTGACGTGTCTCCTGCGCCAGTGAGCATTCACTCCCTCGTTGAGTCCCGGCTGTGCGGCTACCTGAACTTCGTCGTAGCGCCAGATGGTTACCTCGCGATGCAGGGTGCTGGTATCAACTTCAACGCGAATCGGACGCACCACCGCATCCCGGACGTAGTTGTGCTCAACGAGACTGGTTTCGAGCAGCCGTACCTCACCCGGCCACCGTTGCTCGCGATTGAGGTCGTTTCTCCGGAGAGCGTCATTCGCGACCATCACACCAAGCGTCGCGAGTACGCCGAATTCGGTATCCAGGCGTACTGGATCGTCACGCCGGACGACGAGAAACCAGGGATCCTCGAGTTTCGGCTGGAGGACGGCGAGTACCGAGAGGTGCAGCAGGTCATCGGCGAGGACACCTTCGCCACCGATTTCCCGTTTCCCGTCAAGCTCGTTCCGCACTGGCTGCTGGCCAAGGGACCGTGGCGCGAGCGGATCGGCGGCGAAGGCGCCTGAGCGTCACTTCAGGGCGTCGGGCACCCAGGCGGGCTTGCGCTTCTCCGCGAAGGCCCGCATGCCCTCCTGGCCTTCCTCGCCCGCGAAGTGCTTCGCCGACAGCTCCAGCATCTGGGCGAACGCCTCGCCCATGCTCGACGGGCGCTGACCGATGAGCATCTCCTTCGTGGCCGCCATCGCGCCCGGAGCCCCCAGGGCGAGCATGTCGGTGTAGCGCTTGACCTCCGCGTCCAGCTCGTCGGCGGCGACGGCGGAGTTGAGCAGGCCGATCTCGGCGGCGCGGCGGGCGTCGAAGGTCTCGCCGGTCAGGAACAGCTCGTGCGCCTGACGGGCGTCGAGGCGCGGCAGCACCGTCACCGAGATCACGGCGGGCACGACACCGATGCGCACCTCGGAGAACGCGAAGGTCGCCGCGTCCACCGCGACCGCGATGTCGCAGGCCGCCACGATGCCGACGCCGCCAGCGCGGGCCGGGCCGGCGAGCTTGGCGACCACCGGCTTCGGGCTGGTCCAGATCTGCTCCAGGATCGCCGGGAACTCGTTGACGCCCTGCTTCTCGGAATCGGCCGAGCGCGACTCCTTGAGGTCCATCCCGGCGCAGAACACCTTGCCGGTGTGGTCCAGGACGATCACGCGCACCGCGTCGTCGGCGATCGCCGCGCTCAGGTGGTCCCGCAGTTCGCGCCGCAGCTGCGCGGACAGCGCGTTGCGGTTGTGGGGCGAGTCCAGCGTGATCGTCGCGATGCCGTCGGCCACGGCGAGGTGCACAAGCTCATCCATGACAGGCACGTTAACCGTCGTTAGCCCCCGCGGGCCAGTGAGCAACATCCCACTTCGGATCAGCTCGAGAGCCTCCGCCGCAGGTCACGGGCCGTACGTAAAGCAGCACAAAGTACGCACGGGCCTGTCAGGTCGAGGGATAGCGGTCGGCCCACTCGGGCGGCCGGGGGCCGAACTCCAGGACCGCGTCGTGGGCGAGGCGCTCGATCACCTCGTAGAGCTCCAGCTCCACAGTCCAGCGCTCCGGGATCCGCTCCGCGCCGGACGCCGCGCCGATCAGGCTGCCGCAGACCGCTCCCGTCGTCGCGCTGTTGCCCGAGTGGTTCACCGCCACCGGCAGCGCCGCGTCGAAGTCCCCGTCGCAGGCCAGCGACGCGTACAGCCCGATGCCCAGCGCTTCGGCCGCGGTCGAGCCGGCGCCCAGGGCGCGTTCGAGATCACCTGGCGGCACGCGGCCGCTGCGGGCCAGCCGGACCGCTGCGGAGATGCGGCGGCTGACGTCCTCGTGCCCGGTGTGCGGGGTGAGCTGCTCCAGCACCGCATCGACCGCTGTGGCCAGCGGCTCGCCGTTCATCAGCCGCGACACCAGGAACGCCAGCGCGCCCGCGCTCAGCCAGGCCGCCGGGTGGCCGTGAGTGAGCGCCGCGGTCCGCATGCCGACGTGGAAGACCTCCGCCGGGTCGTTGCTCCACAGCGCCGCCGGCACCGCCCGCATGATCGCGCTGCTGCCCTGCGAGTCGCTGACCGGGTGGTCCGGGGAGCCCATCCGCTGCTGGCCCTTGGCGAACGCGATGAGCGTGCGCATCATGGTGCGGCCCGGGTTGCGGGTCTGGAACAGCGCCCGCTGGCGCACCAGCCAGCCGTCCGGCTCCGGGGTGCCGCCCAGGAACTCGCCTGCCGCGCGCGGCCAGCTCAGGTGCTGGGTGTGCAGCCACCGCTGGTAGGCGTGCTGGATGTGCCGGGCCGGGTCCTCGGCGCCGGTGGTGCGGCGCGCGACGTTGGCCCGGATCGTGCCCTCCAGCGAGAACAGCAGGAGCTGGGTGTCGCTGCCGAGTCGCCCCGAGGGGTGGCCGGCCGGGATGTAGTCGGTGAGGCCGTCCGCGCCGTGCCGGGCACGGATCTCGTCCCAGCCGTCCGCGGCGATGGGCATGCCGAGCGCCTCGCCGATCGCGCAGCCGAGCACCGCTCCGAGGAACCGGTCGCGGGACGCGGCCAGCCGGGGCACCGCGGTCAGCCCGGTGCGGTAGTCCGTTGTGGACGGTGCCTGGGGTTCGGCGGATTCGGTGGTCGGATAGCGGCGCTGCCACCGGTCGGACTCGTCCGGGTACGGGCCGAATTCCGTTGCCGCGTCCTCGGAAATCCGCTCGATGAGCTCGATGATCGGCAGTTCCTCCCGCCATCGCGGGGGAATCGTCGTCGGGCCGTGCAGCGCGCCGAGCAGTTGCCCGCACAGCGCGGCCGCGTCGGCGCTGTGCAGGCTAGCCGATTCGACGGCGCCGGCGAAGTCGTCCTCGCAGGCCGTGGCGACCCGGGCGGCGATCGCCAGCGCGTCCAGGCCGCTGCGCCCGGTGGACATCGCGTCGAGGTGGGCCCGCCCGGGCCGGAACCCGGCAGGGCTGAGCCGGCCGAGCCGCAGGGCTCGGGTAAGCGCCGTGCGTCCCGTCTGCCAGCCGGAAAGCCCTTGTCGCAGCGAGGTTTGCAGCGAGTTCCCGCGCAGCAGCCACAGCATCGCCACGCCGAGCACGCTGGCCGGGCTGTGGCCGTTGGGATGGCCGTGGGTGAGCGCGGCGAGATCGCCGCCGAGCGCGAACACCGTGCCGGGATCGCCCGACCACAGCGCGGCGAGCGCGCCGAGCGGCACGGCGGATGCCGTGTCCGAGGAGTTGATCGGCTGCTGCCGGGAACCGGCGGCGTGCCCGGCAGCGACCCGGGCGAGCGCGGTGAGCATCGCCGGGTCGTCGCTGCCGGTGCCGCGCAGCGCGGGCTCGGTGACCAGCCAGCCGTTGGGCTGGGCGGTGTCGGCTCCGCAGTCGCGCCACGGCACGCCCCGGGTGTGCAGCCAGCGCTGGAGCCCGGCGAGGGCGGAACCGACCGGGTCGCCGTCGCCCGTCGACCGCGCGTTGGTGTGCGCGCGGATCAAGCCTTCCAGGACGAAGAGCACGGCGGTGGTGCGCTCGCCGACCCGCCCGAGCGCGACGAACTCGCCGACCGCGCCGCCCAGCAGCATGCCGAGCAACCGGCCCGGCGCCTCGGGCAGCGCGCCGTCCCGATCGGCCAGGCCGGTGGCGGGTGCCGGCGGGGTTTCCGCGGCGAGCCGGTGTTGCAGGGCAGTCGCCCACAGCGGCCTGGTGGCGGGATGCCGCCGCCACTGCCGCCAGGTGTCCAGCAGCTGCTGCTCCACCGGGTCGCGGCGGCTGGCCGCGCGCGCCTCCCGCCACGCCGCCAGCAGCGCTCGTTCCGTCTCGTCCAGGCCTATTTCGTCCACTATGGATTATCCGAGGTAGCGCCCGGCCCAGTCGGGCGCCGGCGCGTCGGTGAAGATCTCCGTCCTGGCGCGGTGCTCGTCGGCGACCAGCTGGGCGAGGACCTCCCGCAGCTCCAGCTCGCCGACCCAGTCCGCGGGGATCTCCGCGGCGCCCCGGGCGGCGCCGAGCAGGCTGCCGCAGATGGCTGCGGTGGCCGCGGTGTTCCCGGCGTGGGTGGCGGCCAGCGACACCGCGTCGGAGATGGAGTTCGGGTGCGACAGCGCAGCCGCGACCGCGATGGCCAAGGCCTCCGGCGCGTTCCAGCCCAGGCCCAGCTCGTCGAAGCTGGTGGGCGAGGCCGGTCCGCTGCCGGCGATCTGGACCGCCGCGCGCAAGCCCTGCGCGGTGTTCTCTGCGCCTTCCACCTGGTCCAGCTCGGCCAGCACCACGTGCACGGCGTCGACGAGCGTCTGGCCGCTGTTCAGCGCGCACACCAGGCCGGCCAGCGCGCCCGCGGGCAGGAAGCCGTCCGGGTGACCGTGGGTGATCACGGCGATCTCCGCGCCCAGCGAGATGGCGTGCGGCACGTCGGCGGCGTCGAAGCCGACCACCGCCCCGCGCACCGTGGCGGCCGCTGTCCGGGCGGCGTTCGGCGGGCTGGCCGGGGTGGGGACGTCGCGCCGGTCGGCGAAGCGGGCCAACGCCGTCAGCGTCGCCTCGTCCGGGAACCGTTGCGCGCGAAGGGCTTCGGTCTCGACGAGCACACCGTCCACCGCCTCGTTCGACACCTGCGCGCCCTGGGTGTGCATCCAGTGCAGCAGGGCCAGCCGCACCATCGACGGCCGGTGCGCGGCGATCCCGCGCAGCGCCGAGCGGATGTGCGAGCTGATCAGCGCGTCCAGCACGAATGCGGTCTGCTGCGTGTACACCGTGGCCGAGCCGCGACGGCCGAAGAGCTCGGTGAGCTCCCGGACGCCTTCGGGGTTCTCGCGCAGGATCTTGCGCAGGTCGGTGAACATCCACGGCGCACCTAGGGCGTCGCCGACCGCGGAGCCCAGCACGCAGCCTTCGAGCCGCTCGCTCCGGCTGAGCTCCACCTGGGTTTCGGCGGCGGGCTCGGCCTCGGCTTCGGGCTCGGCCGCGGCCTCGCCGATCAGCTGGGCGGCGCGTTCGGCGCCGAAGGCCTCGACGAGCAGCTTCTGCAGGCTCTGCGTGAGGTCGGCGGAACTCCCCTCGCCGTTGTCGCGGAACTTGCGCCACACGCTGAGCAGCTGCTGTTCCTCGTCGGACAGGCCGTCGTCGGCCTCGTCGTCGACATCGACCTGCGCGTCCGCGACGGCGACTTCCGCGGCCGGGGCTTCGGCGGCGGCTTCGACGACCGGGGCTTGGGCAGCAGGCACATCGATGGCGGGAATTTCGGCTGCGGGCTCGACGGCGGGAATTTCGGCCGCCAGGGGCTCGACGGCCGGAGCTTCCGGCACTTCCTGGACCGGCTCCTCGACGACCGCCTCCTCGACGACCGGCTCGGGCTCGGGCTGCGGCGTTTCCGCTGCCGGCACGGGCTCTTCGACCGCCTCGGCGGTCTCCACGACCGCCGGCTCGGCGGCGGGCTCGACATCGCCGATCGGGTAGCGCTCCAGCCACTCCGCGCCCGTCGGCGGGGTCGGGCCGAACTCCTGGATCGCGTCGCCGGCCATCGCCTCGATGACCTCGCGCAGCTCCAGCTTGTCGCGCCAGGTCTGCGGGATCGCGTCCGCCGTGTGCGCCGCGCCCATGATGTTCCCGCAGATCGCCGCGGTGGAGTCGCTGTCGCCGGAGTGGTTGGCGGCCAGGATCACGGCGTCGGCGAACGACTCCGGGTACGTCAGCGCCGCGCACACCGCGATCGCCAGGGCCTGCTCGCCGAACCAGCCCTCGCCGAGGACCTCGTGGATCTGCTCCGGCGTCGGGGTGCCCGCGGTGGCCAGCTCGATGGCCCGGCGCAGCGCGGTGCTGGTCTCCTCGTGACCGTCCCACGTGGACAGTTCGGTGAGCGCGCGGTCCACCGCCTCGGGCAGCGACCGGCCCGCCAGCAGCTGCTGGACGATCACCGCGAGCGCCCCGGCGGGCAGGTAGCCGCTGGGGTGGCCGTGGGTCAGCACCGCGGTCATCGCGCCGACCTGGAACACCTCGGCCGCGTCAGCGGACCACAACCCGGCCGGGGCGGCCCGCATCACGCCGCCGCAGCCCTTCGAGTCGTTGAGGCGGTTGGTGAACGAGCCCTGCTTGTTGCCGTTGGCGTAGCCGTGCAACGCCTGTATGCAGGTCGTGCCGGGCGCGCGGCGGACGAACAGGCCCTTCTGCTTGATCAGCCAGCCGTCCGGCGGGTTCGCGGCCAGCGGCCCGCCGGCCTCCCGCCAGTCGAAGCCCTGGGTGTGCAGCCAGCGCTGGTAGGCGTGCTGCACCTGGGTGGTGGGCTCGTTCTCGCCGAAGAGCCGACGGCGGATGCTGGCCCGGATGAGACCGTCCAGCGTGAACAATGTCATCTGGGTCTCGTCGCTGATCGAGCCGCCGGGCCGGTGGGCGTCGACGAAGTCGGTCAGCCCCGCCACGCCGTACTTGCGGCGGATGTCCTGCAGCGAGTCGTCCTCGATCGGGTAGCCGAGCGCGTCGCCGGCGGCGCCGCCGAGCAGGAAACCCAGAATGCGGTGCGGCCGGAGTTCGCTGGGGTCGACGACAGCTTCGACCGGTTCCTCGACCGCCTCGACCGCCGCGACCGCCGCGGTGACGTCGACGACCGCGGTGACCTCGGCCTCCGGCTGGTCGTCGGTTTCAATTGAAACTGCGGGCACCTCGGGTTCGGCGGGTGCGGTGTCCTCCGCTGGAGCCTCGGCCTCCGGTTGGTCCGCAGTTTCAATTGAAACTGCGGGGACGTCCGGTTCGGCTTCGGGTTCGGCTTCGGGTTCGGCAGCTTCGGCCGGTGCTTCGTCGGCGACCGGCGCCGGTTCCGCTTCCGCCGGCCTGGCGACCGGTTCCGAACCCACCAGCGGGAGGTCGGAGGTGAAGATCAGGTCGGAGATGTCCTTCGCGGCCGGGTAACGCGAGGCCCACGCGTCGCCGGTCGGCGGCGCCGCGCTGAACTCCAGCAGCGCGTCCTTCGCCAGCGTCTCGACGATCTCGCGCTGCTTGAGGTCGCGCAGCCACACCCCGGGCAGGGAGGTCGAACCGTAGCGGGCGCCGACGATGTTCCCGCAGATCGCCGCGGTGGAGTCGCTGTCGCCGGAGTGGTTGACGGCCACCATCAGCGCGGCGGCGACGGTGTCGGTGCTCAACGCCGCGCACACCGCGATGGCCAGCGCCTCGTGCCCGGCCCAGCCGCCGCCCAGCGTGTCCTTGAGCTCCTCCGGGCTCGGCTTGCCCTTCTTGGCGAGCTCCTCGGCGGCCTGCAACGCGCGGTCGGTGTCCTCGTGGCCGTGGTACTGCACGAGCAGTTCGCGGGCCTGCCGCACCGCTTCTTCCAGCGTCTCCTCGCGCAGCAACCGGTGCACCACGACGGCCAGCACGCCCGCGGGCAGGTAGCCGTTGGGCTGCGAGTAGGTCAGGGCCGCGGTCGCGGCGGCGAGCTCGAAGACCTGCTTGGGGTCGTCCGACCACAGCGCGACCGGGGCGGCCCGGACGACACCGCCGCAGTCCTGCGAATCGTTGATCGGCCGCTCGAAGGTGCCGGGCGCGCCGACCGAGGCGAACTCCCGCAGCGCGGTGATGCAGCTGCTGTTCGGCGAGCGCACGACGAACAGGTCGCGCTGGTCGATCAGCCAGCCGTTGGGCTTGGGGTGGCTCATCGTGAACGGCCCGGCCGCGCGCATCCACGCGTAGCCCTGGGTGTGCAGCCAGCGCTGGTAGGCCAGCTGGATCGCCGACAGCGGGCTGTCCGCGCCGGTCGAGCGCGTCGCGATGTGCCCGCGGATCAGGCCTTCCAGGGTGAACAGCGTCATCTGGGTGTCGTCGGTGAACTCGCCCGGCTGCTCACCGGCGCGGTCGTACTCGGTGACGCCCATCGCGCCGAACCGGCTGCGGATCTGGTCCACCGGGTAGAACTCCACCGGCGCGCCGAGCGCGTCGCCGATCGCGCCGGCCAGCATCGAGCCGATGAACCGGCGGCCGTACTCGGTTTCGGCCGGATCCACCGCCGGTTTCGGGGCCTGCTCGACGGGCGGCGCCGGTGCCGCGGGCGGCTGCGGTGCGGCTCCCGGCGGCGTGACCACCGGAGTGCCGGTGGCGGGGGAGTGCACCGGCACGCCCGGCGCCTTCGGCGGCACGGCGGCCGCGGCCTTGGCCAGGTCCTCGGCGGGGAGCCGGGCCTTGACCGGGCTGGTCGGGTTCACCTGCACGTCGATGCCGGTGAGGGGGTGCGTCGCCAGCTGGCGGCCGGTCATCCGCTGCCAGGTCGTCCAGTTCGGCGGCAGGAACCCCTCGGAGGTGAACACCTGCAGCTGCCGGCGGCCGGACTCGTGCTCCATCGTGAACAGCCCGTTTCCCTGCGGCTGCGCGAACAGGATCAGCTCGGCGTCCAGCATCGCGGTCAGCAGCGCGTGCCCCTGGGCGTAGCCGGTGGTGGTCAGCTGCAGCGCGCGCTCGACGTCGTTGGTCGGCGCGGGCAGCCGCAGCGCGACCGGCGAGGGCCGGTAGTTCGGGTTGGGGGAGAAGTCGTCGGTGATCTCGCCCTGCTCATCGACCCGGTAGCCGCCGATGAAGCCCCACGGCGGCACCTCGGCGTTCGGATCGGTGAAGATCGGGTCGACCACGTACAGCCAGGTGTTCGGCTGCTTCATGGCCTGTTCTCGCATGGTCGGCGTGATGACCGGTCGATTCGGCTGCTGCGTGTTCATCTCGCGCTGTTGTCCCCGACTCCTCGTCCAGCCTTGCATTGATCGCCCCCACCCACCGGCGGTCACTCGATAGCGCGGGCCTGGCGGGTACGACGGACACAGGGAGCGGCCGGTTCCCCGTCCAGACGCTGGCAAGCAACTCTCTCATGACCACATGGGGTGAAGCTTAGTGTTCGGAAGAACAACTCAGAGTCAGGTGTTGATTTTCGCTCCCGCCGCTGGTCGCGCGGCCGGGCGGCTCACGCGGTGGTGTCGGTGAGCGCGGCCGCCATCAGGCATTGCAGGCAGGGCATGCCCGCCGGGCCTTCGAGCGCCTCGGCCTCGCCGGGGAGGATGCCGAAACCGCAGTAGGCGTACAGCATCGGCGGCGGCGGGCCGTCGGCGGGCAGCGGGAAGAAGTGGCAGGACTTGTCCTGCTCGCTGCGAGCGAACTCGGCGCGAACGCGCGCCATGAAGTGCGGTTGCGGGTTCATCGGTCGCACCGCCAAGTCGGGTCCGGCAGCGACCTGGGCTGTCGGGGGTGTCCGGGTCGCTGCCGGTTTTCGTGTACCCAGCTGGATGACACGGCCACATCATGCCCCGCAGGTTGCCCCTGCCAACCCGATTGTCGACTTTTGGCCAGATGCGGTTGATCGGCGCGGCCCGGGGCCGGTGCCAACGGCGGTCATGTGGTTCCGCGCGAACCTCGAAACCGCTCGCGGAGAACTTCCTCGGTTTGTTCAGCGAGGTCAGGTTCTGCGGTGAAGGAACCCGAATATCCACTCAAATCGCGCACCGACTCATCCGTGAGCTCGGTGGGATCGTCGGCCATCCGTCACTTCCCGTAGTGATATCGGCATGCCGCGATTCGTATCTCGTCACCCGCGACCTTGTAAACCAGCCGGTGTTCGTCGGAGATGCGGCGTGACCAGTAGCCCTGGAATCCATGCTTCAAGGGCTCTGGTTTGCCGATGCCCTCGTTCCCGTTGCGGCAGATGTCCTTGATCAGCGCGTTGATCCGCTTGAGGAGCTTGCGGTCCTCGGTTTGCCACCAGACGTAGTCGTCCCAGGCGAGCTCGTCCCAGACCAGTTTCATTCGGCGAGCTCGTGCTGTTCGCCGCCGCCGGCTTCCAGGCGCTCGATCGCGAGGATCAGGCGGCGCGCGTTCTCGGGGCTGCGGAGCAGGTAGGCGGTTTCCTTCAGGGACTGGTAGTCGTCCAACGACACCATCACGACCGGCTCGTGGCCGGCGCGGGTGATCACGACTTCCTCGCGGTCGTTGACTACGGAGTCGAGCGTCTCGGCGTACTTGGCACGAGACTCGGAGTAGCTCATCGTCTTCACCGGTCACCTCCTTGTACAGAATACTGTACGTATCGCGAATGAGGTGGGCAAGCCCTGTACTCGACTGAACGCCGACGTCACAGAGCTGCGGGGAGTTGTAGGGGAGCTGCGTTGAGGGTTTCGGCGTAGCGGTGGAGGATCAGGTCCGCCACGCCCTCGTCGTCCGCCATCGGGGGCGCGATCAGCGGGTCGGTTGCGTGCTCGCGGGCCAGGCCGGTGATCCGGTCCGGGAGCAGGCCCGGGGCCAGGAACCAGGAGGCGACCGCGAAGCGGCGCGCGCCGCGGGCGTGCAGGGCCTCGATCGCCGCCGGCACGTCCGGTTCGGCGGCCGCCGCGAAGGCCGGGACGACGCCCGCCCAGGCTGCCTTCGCCTGCCAGCGCCCGGCGACGTCCGCCACCAGCCGGTTCGCCGCTGCGTGCGACGAGCCCGCGCCCGCCAGGACCACGCCCAGCTCCGGATCGTCCGGATCGGCTCCCTCGGCCACCAGCCGGCGCCACGCCGCCCCGTCCAGCCTCGGATCTGGCCCCAGAACGTCGGAAACGTGCACCTGGAACCGCGGATAGCGCCGTTCCACGTCGGCCACCGCCGCGGGCACGTCGACGCGGGCGTGGAACGCCCGGCCGAGCAGCAGCGGCACGACGACCGCGGCGGAATGCCCGTCACCGTGCACCGCGCTGAGCACGTCGCCGACGCGCGGCGCCGAGAGGTCCAGGAACGCCACGCGCACGTCCAGGTCCGGGCGCGCCGCGCGCACCACGTCCAGCAGGGCGTGGATCGTCGCGGCCGAACGCGGATCTCGGCTGCCGTGCGCGACGGCCACCAGTGGAGCGGTCATGAGCGGCTCATTCCGACGCGGCGGCCAGCGGCGCCAGCGGCACGCCGATCAGTCCGGCGGCCAGCGTGGTGCCGTCGGCCTGGTCGATCACCAGGAAGGAGCCGGTGCGCCGGCTCGCGGCGTAGTCGTCCACCGGCAGCGGCTCCGAGGTGCGCAGCTGCACGCGGCCGATCTCGTTGAGCTGCAACGAATCCGGACCGTCCACACTCGACAGCTGCTGCTCGTCGAAACGGGCGGACAGCTCGGTGACGATGGCCTGCACCGTGCGGGTGCCGTGCTTGACCAGCACCTTGGCGCCCGGGTTCAACGGCTTCTCCGCCAGCCAGCAGACCGTGGCGTCGAGCTCGTCGGTCACCCGCGGCGGCGCGTCCGCGGCGGCGATCAGGTCGCCGCGCGAGATGTCCACGTCGTCGGCCAGCAGCAGCGTGACGGAGTGCCCGGCGGCGGCGCGCGGCTTCGCCCCGTTCGGGGTGTCCACCTTGGACACCCGGGTGCGCAGCCCGGCCGGCAGCACGACCACCTCGTCGCCCTCGGCGACGACACCCGCGGCGACCTGGCCCGCGTAGCCGCGGTAGTCCGGGTGTTCGGCGGTGCGCGGCCGGATCACGTACTGCACCGGCATCCGGAACGGCGCATCGTGCGGGTCCGGCGCCACCGGCACGCTCTCCAGGTGCTCCAGCAGCGAAGGCCCGCTGTACCAGGGGGTGTTCGCGGAACGCTCGACCACGTTGTCGCCGAGCAGCGCGGACACCGGGATGGTCACCACGGCGTCGTCCCGGTAGCCCAGGGCCCGGGCGTGCTCGGTGAACTCGGCGGCGATGCGGGTGAACACCGCCTCGTCGAAGTCCACCATGTCGATCTTGTTGACCGCCAGCACCAGCTGCGGCACGCCCAGCAGCGCCAGCACCGCGGCGTGCCGGCGGGTCTGCTCGATGACGCCCTTCCGCGCGTCCACCAGCAGCACCGCCAGCTGCGCGGTCGAGGCGCCGGTGACGGTGTTGCGGGTGTACTGGACGTGCCCCGGAGTGTCGGCGAGCACGAAGGTGCGCTTCGGCGTGGCGAAGTAGCGGTAGGCCACGTCGATCGTGATGCCCTGCTCGCGCTCCGCGCGCAGGCCGTCCACCAGCAGCGACAGGTCCGGGGTGGCCAAGCCGCGGTCGGCGCTGGCCCGGTGCACCGCGTCGAGCTGGTCGGCCAGCACCGACTTGGTGTCGTGCAGCAGCCGCCCGACCAGGGTGCTCTTGCCGTCGTCGACGGAGCCGGCGGTGGCCAACCGCAGCAGATCGCTGTGCACCGGCAGGGTCACCTCGGTGCCGCTGTCCGGCGCAGTGCGGGTGGTCGTCTCGGTCATTGAAGAACCCATTCCTGGTGGTTCGGCTCGGGAAGCAGGGGTCGTGAGCGGCAGATCAGCTAGTTCGTCTGCTCACAACATCGGACTGCTTTGACTTCAGGTTTGATCTTTTTCTTTTAAGCGGCGAAGCCGCTTAGCCCGCTCTCGCCACTTGCACCGCCGCGGGTTCTCAGACGTCGCCTCGCGAGGACAGCCCCGATGCCGCGTATTGGTCATACGTAAGTCGGGGATCCCACAGCCGAGGCGGCGTCTGAGGTTCCGCTACCTGCACCGCTACGCAAAGGGAGTCCATGGACAGCTTTCTCAGAAGTAGCCCTCGCGCTTGCGGTCTTCCATCGCGGCTTCGGACAGGCGGTCGTCGGCTCGGGTCGCGCCGCGCTCGGTGAGGCGGCTGGCGGCGACCTCGGCGATCACGTCGTCGACCGTGTACGCCTCGGATTCCACCGCGCCGGTGCAGGAGCCATCGCCGACGGTGCGGTAGCGCACCATCTTGGAAGCCGGGACCTCGCCCTCGCGCGGGCCGCCCCACGGCCCCGAGGTCAGCCACATGCCGTCGCGCAGGTACACCTCGCGGCGGTGCGCGTAGTAGATCTCCGGCAGCTCGATCTTCTCCCGCTGGATGTAGCGCCAGATGTCCAGCTCGGTCCAGTTCGACAGCGGGAACACCCGGACGTGCTCACCCGGCCGGTGCTTGCCGTTGTACAGGTTCCACAGCTCGGGGCGCTGGCGGCGCGGGTCCCACTGCCCGAAGGCGTTGCGCAGGCTGAAGATGCGCTCCTTGGCGCGCGCCCGCTCCTCGTCGCGCCGGCCGCCGCCGAAGACCGCGTCGAACCGGTTCTCGCTGATGCCGTCCAGCAGCGGCGTGGTCTGCAGCGGGTTGCGGGTGCCGTCGGGCCGTTCCTGCAGCCGGCCGTCGTCGATGTAGTCCTGCACCGACGCCACCACCAGCCGCAGGTCGTGCCGCTCCGCCAGCTCGTCGCGGAACGCCAGCACCTCCGGGAAGTTGTGCCCGGTGTCGACGTGCAGCAGCGGGAACGGCACCGGAGCCGGCCAGAACGCCTTCAGCGCCAGGTGCACCAGCACCGTGGAGTCCTTGCCGCCGGAGAACAGGATCACCGGCCGGTCGAACTCCCCGGCCACCTCGCGGAAGATGTGGATCGCCTCGGACTCCAGCGCGTCCAGGTTGTCCACCTGCGGCGGCGCTTCGGCCGGATCGCTCGGCAACTCGACTGTCGTCATGTCTCCTCCGGAGTTCCTCAGCCGTGCAGTCCGCACTCGGTCTTGCCGCTGCCCGCCCAGCGCCCGCTGCGCGGGTCGGCGCCCGGGGCGGGCTTGGCGGTGCAGGGCTGGCACCCGATCGACGGGTAGCCGGCCGCCACCAGCGGGTTGACCAGCACGCCGTGCTCGTCGATGTAGTGCTGCATGTCGTCGTCGGACCACGCCGCCAGCGGATTGATCTTGACCAGGCCGTTGCGCTCGTCCCAGGTCGCGATCGGCGTGTTCGCCCGCGTCGGGGCCTCCACCCGGCGCACGCCGGTCACCCACGCCTCGTAGCGGGCCAGGGTGTTGCGCAGCGGCACCACCTTGCGCAGGAAGCAGCAGCGGTTCGGGTCCCGCTCGAACAGCCGGGGTCCCTCGGCGGCGTCCTGCTCGGCGACGGTCTGCTCGGCAACGGCGTTGACGATGCTGACGTCGTGGACCTGCGCCACGGCGTCGCGGGTGCCGATGGTCTCGGCGAAGTGGTAGCCGGTCTCCAGGAACAGCACGTCCACGCCCGGCTTGGCCTTGGCCGCCAGGTCGACCAGCACCGCGTCCTGCATGTTCGACGCGACGATCAGGCCGTCGCCGAAGGTGTCGGCGGCCCAGCGCAGCGCTTCCTCCGCACTGGCCTCGGCCAGCCGCGGCGCGGCCTCCTCGACCAGTGCGCGGAGCTCCTCGTCGCCGCGTCGCGCGCCGATTTTCGTGGTGGTGTCGGCAGTCATCGGTCTCCGTTTCCTCCAGCCGGGTCGCCCAGCGACAACCCCACGAGCCGAACGGTGAACACCCGCAGGCACGAGCCGCACTGCCACGCGCCCGCGGGCTCGGCCTCGGGCGTGAGGTCCTCGTCCCCGCAGTACGGGCAGTAGAACGGTGTCGCCCGGCTCACTTGAGGTCGTCCTCCTCGGCCCGCGCCACCCACTGCGCGAAGCGCTCGCCGGTGCCGCGCTGCGCCAGGTAGTTGCGGACGAGGCGTTCCACGTAGTCGCCGAGCTCCGCGGAGGTGACCTTGTGGCCGCGGATCTTGCGGCCGAACCCGGCGTCCTGGCCGAGGCCGCCGCCGAGGTGCACCTGGAAGCCCTCGACCTGGTTGCCGTTGCCGTCCGGCACCATCTGGCCCTTCAGGCCGATGTCGGCGACCTGGGTGCGGGCGCAGGCGTTCGGGCAGCCGTTGAGGTTGATCGTCACCGGGTCGGTCACGTCGCCCTGGATGTCGGCCAGCCGCTGCTCCAGCTCGTCGACCAGTGCGATCGCCCGCTCCTTGGTCTCGACGATGGCCAGCTTGCAGAACTCGATGCCGGTGCAGGCCAGCACGTTCCGCCGCCACGGCGACGGGTCGGCCTGCAGGCCCAGCGCGCCCAGGTCCGCGACCAGACCGTCCACTTCGGACTGCGGCACGTCGAGGACGAGCAGGTTCTGCTCGACGGTGGTGCGGATGCGCCGCGAACCGACCCGCTCGGCGGCCTTGGCGACCTCCACCAGCGTGGAGCCGCTGACCCGGCCCGCCGCGGACTTCGCGCCGACGTAGAAGTTGCCGTCCACCTGCGGGTGCACGCCGACGTGGTCGCGGTGCCCGGTCGGCGTCTCCGGCGCGGGGCCGTCGACCAGCTTGCGGCCCAGGTACTCGTCCTCCAGCACCTGCCGGAACTTCTCCGGGCCCCAGTCGGCGAGCAGGAACTTCAGCCGGGCGCGGTGCCGCAGCCGCCGGTAGCCGTAGTCGCGGAAGATCTGCACCACGGCCTGCCACACCTCGGCGACCTCGCCCAGCGGAACCCAGGCGCCCAGCCGCACGGCCAGCTTCGGGTTCGTGGACAGGCCGCCGCCGACCCACAGGTCGAAGCCGGGCCCGTGCTCCGGGTGCACGACGCCGACCAGCGAGATGTCGTTGATCTCCGGCACGGTGTCCCAGCGCGGCGAGCCGCTGATCGCGCTCTTGAACTTCCGCGGCAGGTTCGACAGCGACTTGTCGCCGATGAACCGCCCGGCGATCTCGTCGATCGCCGGGGTGGCGTCGATGATCTCGTCCGCGGCGATGCCCGCCACCGGCGAGCCCAGCACGACGCGGGGGCAGTCGCCGCAGGCCTCGGTGGTGGACAGCCCGACGCCCTCCAGCTTCTGCCAGATCGTCGGCATGTCCTCCACACGCACCCAGTGCAGCTGGATGTTCTGCCGGTCGGTGATGTCGGCGGTGTCGCGCGCGTAGGTCTGCGAGATCTCACCGATGGTGCGCAGCTGCTCGGTGGTCAGCGCGCCGCCGTCGATGCGGACCCGCAGCATGAAGTAGCGGTCGTCGAGCTCCTCGGGCTCGATCGTGCCGGTACGCGCGCCGGGAATGCCCGGTGCGCGCTGGGTGTACAGCCCCCACCAGCGGAAACGACCACGCAGATCGGCCGGGTCGATCGAGTCGAAGCCGCCGTGGGCGTAGATCGTCTCGATGCGCTGCCGGACGTTCAGCGGGTTGTCGTCCTTCTTGGAGCGCTCGTTGGCGTTGAGCGGCTCGCGGTAACCGAGCGCCCACTGGCCTTCGCCGCGCGTCTTGCGCTTGCGGGCGGGGCGAGCAGGGGCTTCCGTCGGGGGGACCATGTCCGACCTCCGGGATTCGGGCGCGGCAGCGCCGCGTGGAATTCCCGTCGTCGGTGACGGTTCTCACTGCTCGGCGCTCCCGGCGCCGACTGGACAAAGCAGAACGCGGCAGCGGGAATCAACCCATGGCGCGGCACAGCGCGCTGGACACGCGCCGCAGGTCCACGTAGCGGCGTGTGACCAGCAAGAGCCTCGGCAAGGTCGCACCCATGGGGGGCAGCGTGCCACGCGCTCACCGGGCGGTCCATCCCCATCCGCATGGTGAGACAGTGGTGGAGTGCCTGCTCAACTGCCTGTCGGCGAACCCGCCCCGGCCGACGGAACGCTCCCGCCCGAGGCCCTGACCGGACTGGGTTCGCGGCCGTTCGGGGTGTACGTGCACGTGCCGTTCTGCGCCACCCGCTGCGGCTACTGCGACTTCAACACCTACACCGCCGACGAGCTGGGCTCAGCAGCGGGTTTCGGCAGCTGGCTGGACGGTCTGCGCGCGGAGCTGGAGCTGGGCGCGGGGGTGCTCGCGGCGGGCGGCCAGGCGGTGCCCGCGGCGGAGACGGTGTTCGTCGGCGGCGGCACGCCATCCCTGCTCGGCGCGCAGCGGCTGGGCGAGGTGCTGACCGCTATCCGCGAGTCGTTCGGGCTCGCCGATGAGGCGGAAGTCACCACGGAATCCAACCCGGAATCGACGTCGCCGGAGTTCTTCGCCGGAATCCGCGAGGTCGGCTACAACCGGGTGTCGCTGGGCATGCAGTCCGCCGCCGAGCACGTGCTGCGGGTGTTGGAGCGGCGGCACACGCCGGGCCGTGCGGTCGCGGCGGTCGGCGAGGCGCGCGCGGCCGGCTTCGAGCACGTCAACCTGGACCTGATCTACGGCACGCCGGGGGAGACCGACGACGACCTGCGGGCCTCGCTGGACGCGGTGCTGTCCACCGGGGTCGACCACGTCTCGGCGTACGCGCTGATCGTGGAGGACGGCACCGCGATGGCCCGCAAGGTCCGCCGCGGCGAGCTGCCGATGCCCGACGACGACGTGCTCGCCGACCGCTACGAGCTGATCGACGGCGTCCTCGGCGAGGCGGGCCTGGGCTGGTACGAAGTGTCGAACTGGGCCCGCGACGACGCGGCGCGCTGCCGCCACAACCTCGGCTACTGGCAGGGCGGCGACTGGTGGGGCGCCGGGCCGGGCGCGCACAGCCACGTCGGCGGCGTCCGCTGGTGGAACGTCAAGCACCCGGCCCGCTACGCGGCGGTGCTGGCGGAGGGCGCCTCGCCGGCGGCGGGGCGGGAGCGCCTCGACGCCGAAGACCGGCGCATCGAGCGGATCATGCTGGAACTCCGCCTGGCGACGGGGCTCCCGGTGGAAGCGCTGGACGAGCAGGGCCGTGTGGCGGCGAAGCAAGCGGCGGCGGACGGCCTCCTGGAGCGCGAAGAGCTGACGGCGGGCCGCTGCGTCCTGACGGACCGAGGCCGCCTCCTCGCCGACGGAGTGGTCCAACGCCTGCTCGGCTGAAGAAGCCACGCCCAGCCCGACCAGCCCACCCACCCGACCGACCAGCCCACCCAGCCCTCCCATTCGACCAGGCCATCTAGCCACCCCGCCCGACTCGGCCATCCGGCCAATGTTTCCACGTGACGAAACCTGGGTTCCATTTCCGCAATTTCAATGAGGTGATCTCAGTGGGGGTTATGTGTAGCCGTGTTCGTGGTGGGTGAGGACGAGTGCGGCTTGGACGATGTCGCCGATTTTGCCGGGGCTGGC
>NZ_JBFAIN010000025.1:0-116135 GCF_040654735.1 Saccharopolyspora sp. NPDC050642
GTGCTGGGCGACCCGATCGCGGGGCACCAGCCGGGCTTCAGCCTGATCGCCGATCACGGCGGGATCCTGCCGAACGGCCTGATCCCGCTGGTGCTCGTGGTGCAGGGCATCGTGTTCGCCTACTCGGCCGTCGAGCTGGTCGGCGTCGCGGCTGGGGAGACGGAGAACCCCGCGAAGATCATGCCCAAGGCGATCAACTCGATCATGTGGCGGATCGCCGTCTTCTACTGCGGCTCGGTCGTGCTGCTGTCGCTGCTGCTGCCCTTCAGCGCCTACCAGAAGGGCGAAAGCCCGTTCGTCACGGTGCTTTCCGGCATCGGCGTCCCGTGGGCCGGCGACGTGATGAACCTCGTGGTGCTCACGGCCGCGATGTCCAGCCTGAACTCCGGGCTGTACTCCACCGGCCGGATCCTGCGGTCGATGTCGGCGGCCGGATCGGCGCCGAAGTTCACCGGCCTGATGAACCGCAGCCAGGTGCCCTACGGCGGCATCCTGCTCACCGGCGCGGTGTGCGTGCTCGGCGTCGGCCTCAACATCGTGGTGCCCGGGGATGCGTTCGAAATCGTGCTGAACTTCGCCGCGGTCGCCATCATCACCACCTGGTCCATGATCGTGCTGTGCCACCTGCTGTTCGTGCGCAAGGCGAAGTCGGGCGCGGTGGAGCGGCCGTCCTACCGGCTGCCGGGCGCGCCGGTCACGCAGATCGCCACCTTGGCGTTCCTGGCGTCGGTGGTGGTGCTGATGTGGTTCGACGTCCCGGCCGGGCGGCTGACGCTGCTGTGCGTGCCGGTGCTGGTCGTGGCGCTGGTGATCGGCTGGTTCGCCGTCCGCAAGCGCGTGGACACCACCAAGGCGCTCGACGAGAAGGTCTGAGCAACGGCAGGAGCGGGAGCGGTCGCGGACCACTCCCGCTCCTGCGTTTCGAGCCCCGCAATGAACCTTGAACGGCAATTCCATCGGTGGCGGGTTTCGCTGTGTTCACAGACCGGGCGGTACACGAACCCGCAGCCTCTGGCTTGCAGGTGGGCAATGCCTCCGGCGGTACGATCCCGGCCAGCCGAGCGCGTCTGGTACAAGTCTTCAGCTGATCTTGGTCCACTTACCTTTCGCGGTAGGTGATCGGGCTGTCTTCGCTGGGGGCGGCGTACCGGGCGAGGCGTGCGCGGGGAGCTTCCGGGTTCCAGGCGCCCGAGGACGTCTAGCGATGCGGGCTTTCCAGCGCTTCCACGATGAGGTTCAGCGGGTCTACCGGATCCAGGTGCAGTTCCGGGTCCGGAAGTACCACGGGCCGCTCGTCGGCGGCCCAGCCCCACTGGCCGCCGGCGATCATCATCAACGACTCGCCGAGGTAGGCCATCGCCCCGCGCCGGAAGTCCGCGGCATCGGGGCCGCCCTCGGGCCGGTAGGAGTTGACGAGTGCTTCTTCCAGCACCAGCAGGGAATCCTCGGACATGTCGGGCTGGACTCGAATTCCTGGTCCACGTGCCAGGTGTCGAGGCGCATCACCAGGGGCTGGACATCGTTGATCCACTGGCTCAGCTCGTCCCCGGACGTGCTCGGGGCCGCGGCAGCGCTGTCGGGCATGACGATCACTCCAGGGACGCTCGCCGACGCCCGGGCTGTTGCGCTACTGGGGACCGCAGCGCGCCAGGCCGCGGAGCGCTCGTGCCCGGGCGACCGGGCTAGGGGCGCTCTCGGTCAGCTCGACCGAGGTCAGGAACTGCTTCCTGGCGTCCGAAGGGCGGCCCGCCGCGAGGTAAGCGTCGCCGAGGTGGTTGCGGATCTCGATCGTGGTCTCGACCGCGTCGGCGTCGACGGCGTCCAGCGCGGCGAGATGCCGGGCGATCGCGGTGTCCAGGTCGCCGGACTGCTCCGCCACGGTGCCCAGGTGGGTCAGCGCGAACCCGCGGATCAGGACATCACCGGTCCGCTGCGCGAGGTCCAGCGCCTCGGCGAGCACCTCGCCCGCCTCCTGCGTGGCGCCGACCCGGCACAGCTGCTCGCCGAGCGCGCACACGGTCATGGTGCGCATCCGCGGATCGTCCAGCTCGGCCGCGAGCACCGCCGCGGCGCGCAGCTGTTCCAGCGCGACGCCGTGCCGGCGCATCTGGCCGTGGAGCATTCCGAGGTTGGACAGCATGAGGATCCGGAGGCGGTCGTAGCCGAGGTCTTCGGCGACGCCCAGCGCCCGGGTCAGGTACCCGGCGGCCTCGTCGTGCCGGCCCAGGGACCTGGCCGCGGCGCCCAGCCCGCCGAGCGCCCTGGTCTGGCCCTCCGCGTCGTCCAGCGCCCGGTAGCCGGTGAGGGCCTTCTCGAAGCAGTCCCACGCCTGCTGGTAAGCGCCGCGCATGCCGTGCACGTTCGCCAGGCTCGTCCACAGTGGAGCGGTCTGCCGCGGATCGGTTTCGGCGGTGAGCACGCACTCGTGCATCCGGCGGGCATCGGAGAACCAGGTGCGCATGGTGTACGGGTCCACGACGGCGGAGGTGATCCGCCCGGCCGCCGCCGGGTGGCCGGTTCGCGCGGCGTGCTCGACCAGCTCCAGCAGCGTCACCCGGCATCCGGTCAGCCAGTCCGCGGCGCTTTCGGCGTCGGTGAACGGGAATCCGCCCCGGTCGTCCGGTTCCGGATCCGGTTCACCGGTCAGCAGGACCCTGGTGCGGCGGGTCGCCCGCTGGTAGTGGTCCAGCACCCGTTCCAGCGCCCCCGGCTCCGGCGCGGCCTCGGCCAGCCTGCGGGCGTAGTCGGTCGCCAGGTCGTGCAGCCGGTACCGGTCGATCGCCGCCACGTCGAGCAGGCCGGCGTCGACGACCCGCTCCAGCAGGTGCCCGGCCTCCGGCGGTGCGACGTCGGCGAGCGCTGCGACGCAGTACTGATCCGGTGCGATACCAGGAATCTCGCCCAGCAGGCGGAAGATCCGTTGCTCGGCCGCGGGCAGCCGGCTGTAGGACAGCGCGAACGCCGCCTCGATGCTGCGGTCGCCGACCGCGAGCTCGGACAACCTGCGATTGCCGTCCGCGAGCCGGCTCGCCAGGTGCGCGAAGGTCCACGCCGGTCGGCTGCGCATTCGGGCCGCGACGATCCGGAGCGCCAGCGGCAGGCCTCCGCACGCCCGCACGACGTCGTGCACTGCGTCCGGCTCGGCCTCCGCCCTGGCAGCGCCGATGAGCCTGGACAGCAGGGCGGTGGCGGCGTCCTCGCCGAGCGCGTCCAGGGTGACCTGGTGGTCGACGTCGAGGTCGACCAGCCTGGTCCGGCTGGTCACCAGCACCCGGTTGCCGCCCCCACCCGGCAGCAGCGGGCGGACCTGCTCGGCTGACGCGGCGTTGTCGAGCACGACCAGCAGTTGGGCGTCGGCGGTCGCGGCGCGCCACACCGCGGCCCGCTCGTCGACGTCGTCCGGCACATCCCGGTCCGCCACGCCGATCGTGCGCAGCAACCGGCCGAGCGCGTCCGCCGGACCGAGCGGCGATCGGCCTGCCGTGTGCCCGTGCAGGTCGAGGAACAGCGCGCCATCGGGGTAGGCCGGGCGCAGCCGGTGGGCGAGGTAGACGACCAGCGCCGACTTCCCGACCCCGGCGATGCCGTCGACGGCGACCAGGTGCGGTGCGCCATCGGCACGCGGCGACAGGTGCTCGGTGAGCGCGGAGATCTGGTCGGCTCTGCCTTCCAGGCGGACGTTGTCGGGCGGCAGCTCGACGCGTCCGGCACCGCGCCGCACGGGCGGAGCGACCCGCTCGCCGAGACCGATCGTGACGTCGTCCTCGCGCAGCACGGCTTGGTGCAGCGCGCGAAGCTCGTGCCCCGGCTCCACGCCGAGGTCCCGCACCATGCGATCGCGCAGATTCCGGTAGTCCTGCAGCGCATCGGCCACCCAGCCACCGCCGTACCGGGCCCGCATCAGCAGCGCCACGCTCGGCTCGTCGTAGGGGTGCTCCGCGATGAGTGCGCTCAGCGCGTCGATGGCGGCGGAGTGCCGGCCGCTGCGGATCCACAGATCCGCGAGTTGTCGCCACGCGGTCAGGCCGCGATCGAGCAGCCGCTGGCGTTCGGCCGCCGCGTGGCCGCCGGGCAGCCCGGCCAGCGGTTCTCCGTCGAGCAGCGCCGTGGCGCTGATGAGCGCGGCCTCGGCGTCCACCCGCCGGTCGGCGGCCAGCGCTGCGGTCGCCCGGTCCACCAGGGAGTCGAACTCGGCGGCGTCCAGGTATGCGGACGCGGTGATCTGGTAGCCGGCCCCGTGCCGCCGGATGACTTCGTCGGTCGCCCCGGCGGCGCGGAACGCGGCGCGCAGCCGGTAGAGGTAGACGGAGACGACGTTGGAGCCGCTGGCCGGAGGCTCCTTGCCCCAGATCGCCCCGAGCAGCTCGTCCGCCGTCCGCACCGCGTTGCGGTTCAGCAGGAGCGCGGCGAGCACCGCCTGCTGGCGGACCGGGCCGAGCCCCACCGGCTTGTCGCCGCACCAGGCCCGCAGCGGCCCGAGGACGGCGAACCGCAGCGCGGGAGTGCCCTCGTCGCTGGCGATCGCGCCCTCCTTCGACCAGACGAGGTCGCTCACCCGAGCGACGGCGTTCCATCGGCGCACACCCTATCCGCCAGGTTCGCCGCGCGGAGGCGTTCCCGCGCCGTGGGGAGAGCTGGTGAAGTTCGCCGCCAGGACGCGCGGTCGCGGACGCACCCGTGGCCCGCGTCCAGAACGACGCGGGCCACGGAGATCTGTTCCTCGGTCGGCAGGGTCAGTAGCCGGCACCGGCCTCCTGCAGGGCCTGCCAGAACCCGTGGACGATCTGGTCACCGGGCAGGCCGAACGAGTTCAGCACGTTCGCCCAGGCAATGGTGTCTCCCGACTGCGTGAGACCGTCCATCACGCCCTGGTAGATCTCGTTGTCGTTCAGCATTTCCCGGGGCATTGGGGCCGGGAAGGCGGGCGGGCCCCAGGTGATCGGCGCGGACGGCGGGAGCAGCAGGTGCCCGACGTCCGCGAAATCGGCCGGCCTGGCCCAGAAGCTCCGGTTCGGATCCGCGTCGCCGTAGGCGCCGTGCGCGGTGTTGAGCCGCTGCAGCTGGCCGGAGAACGCCTGCGCGTTGGAGATCGGGTTCGCGGCGTTGCAGACGACGTCGTCCTCCCGGCAGATGCTCGCCACCTTGATGTCGCGGAAGTCGCGCGGTCCGGGGGTGTGCATGCCCGGGCCGTCCGGGGCGACCGACATGATGCCGCCGGAGGGCCCCTGCGCGCCGGTGTCGGCGACGCCGCGGCGCGGATCGGCGATCAGCACGGCGTTGACCAGTTGGTGCGGGACCTCGTTCTTGCTCGCCAGCAGCTCGGTCGCGTCGCCGGAGATCAGCGCGCCGAACGAGTAGCCGACGAGGGTGATCCTCGACCCCGGGCAGGCGCGGTGGAAGTCGACGACCCGCTTCTCCAGCGCCGGGGCCGCCACCCGGCGCGTGTTGTCCAGGCTGTGCGGGTGCACGCCCGGGACGATCCCGTCCTCGTACCGGAACTTCTCCATGTGCGCCCCGGCCGGCACGGCCGTCCCGGCGTCGTCCCAGGTCCGGCCGGTCAGCCCCCGGCCCCTGCCGTCGGTCAGGAGGTAGAGATGACTGCAGTCCGCCGTCGCCGCCGGTTCCGGCGCGGCCGCCGCGATCTCGACGCCACCCAGACCCGCGGCCAGTGCGACGCCCGCCAGCGCCAGACATGCCTTCTTCACCAATCGCATGGAATGCCTTTCCATCTGCGCGCAGCATCGACCGCACATTCCGCGGAAAGTGCGCGCGCCGCGCTGAGGAGGAACGAAAACGGTTGAACCGGGCCCGGATACGGTGAGCATGATCGTCGGGCGGCGATCACGGGGTCAACCCGGATTCGGCGGGAAATCCATTCGCGCCGCCCGATTTCATCGCCATTTCATCGATGCGGGAACGGGCGCCCGGGAAATCGCAGGAACGGGCTACGGCTCGATGAGCCCGGTCCGGATGGCGTAGCGGGTGAGTTCGAGGCGGTCCCGCAGCCCGAGCTTCTGCAGCAGGTTGGCGCGGTGCCGTTCGACCGTCTTGATGCTGATCACGAGCAGGTCGGCGATCTCCCTCGACGAGTGGCCCTCGGCGACGAGCTTGAGGATCTCCTCCTCGCGGCGGGTGATGACCCTGGTGCTCGACTCCTCGTCGGCGGCGTGGTCGAGGTAGTTGCGGATCAGCGCCGTGATCGCGCCGGGGTAGAGGAAGGGTTCGCCGCGCATGGCGGCGCGGCACGCCTCGACCAGGTCGCGGTCCGCGACGGATTTCAGCACGTAACCGGACGCACCGGCCTTGAGGGCTTCGAAGAAGTACTGCTCGTTGTCGTACATGGTCAGGATGAGGATGCGCAGATCGGGGTGGCGGCGGGAAAGCTCGGCGGTCGCCTGCAATCCGGTGAGCGCTCGGGGCGGGTCTCGTGCTCGGACACGCCTTGCTCCTCGCGGGCGGCCTCGTCCTCGCCGCCTCCATCGGGCACCTCGCCTGGCGGCCGAACCCCTGACGGGCACGAGCCCGGGGCGAACCGTGGGACGCGCCGACACCGGCCCGGTCGACCGGGTGGCCCCGTCGCGGATGAGGGGGAGGCGCGGCCGTGACCACCGCCCTGACGATCCTCGACTTCCTGACCGCGTTCGTGCTGATCGCCACCGAACGCATCCACCGGGTCGCCGCCGCGCTCGGCGGGGTCGCCGTCATGGTGCTGCTGGGCATGATGATCACGGTCAGCGTGCTCAAGCACACCGGGGTCTTCGACTACCTCGCCATCTGGTCGGCCAAGAAGAGCTGCGGCCGGACCTTCCGGCTGATGGTCATCCTGGTGCTGTTCGTGATGGTGGGCGGGCTGGTCGACGTCGGCGCGATCGACACCCTCGGCCGCGCCGCGATCGACCTGGCCGGCGACGACTACCTGCTGGCCGCGGTGGGGCTGATCATCGGTTCCGCGGTGGTCGGCGGCATGATCGACACATCCCGTTCGTGGCGACCACGATGCCCATCGTCGAGGAACTCGTGGCCACCGTGCCCGATCCGGACATCGGCCGGGCGCTGTGGTGTTCGCTTGCGCTCGGGGCCGACCTCGGCGGCAACGCCATCGCGGCGCGAGCGCCAACGTCGTCGCCATCGGCTGGGCGGCCCGCAACGGCCATCCCATCGGCTTCTGGGAGTTCACCAAGCACGGCCTCGTGGTCACCGCGGTGACCATCGCCCTGGCCACCCTCTACGTCTGGCTGCGGTACTTCGCGCTGTAGGCGGTCTGCCGGTGCCGACGGGCGGCACCGGCGCAGCCGCCCGGGCCAGAGGGTGCAGCGGGCGTCGGCTGGCGGGGTGCGCACATGATGAAGGCCCGCCGGGGGAGCGGCGGGCCTTCATCGGTACTCGGTGATGGGTGCTGTTCGTCAGGCGGCGTAGCCCTTGGGCTGGATCAGCGAAGCGAGCTGGTCGAGGCTCAGCCAGTAGTCCTCGATCCCGCTGAACCGCGCCGGGTCGGAGATGTGCACCGTCTTGTCCGCCGCGTTGTAGCCGACGATCGCCACGTAGTGGTAGATCGTCTGGCTCGACGGGTAGCCGGGCGGCTGGTTGCCGGGCGCCGCGACGATGTTGGCCACCATCGCCTTGCCGTCGGTGACGTTGCGTACGGTGTCCGACCACAGCTGCTCGGTCATCTCCGGCGTCAGCGAGCGGTCGCTCCAGTCCCGGGCGACGTACTGGGTGCCGGTTCCCGCGAGCTGCTTGTTGAGCCCGTCGACGACCTGGCCGATGGTGTCCGTGCCGTTCTCGGTGGTGCCGAGTTCGGCGGCCATCGTGCCCTGGTCCGGCAGCGCGTCGGTCTTGCTGGACAACGCGATGCGGGCCGCCGTGGGGCCGCACCAGTAGCTGGTCTTCTGCGCCTGGTAGTCGACGTCGAGGGACTTGGTGACCGGCGGCGGGGCGACCGCCGGGGCCGGGGCGGCCGGAGCCGGGGCAGCCGGGGCCAGGGGGGCGGCGGGGGCCTCCGGGGCTGGAAGGGCCGCCGGGGCGGGGAGAGCGGCCGGGGCTTCGGGGGCGGCCTGGGCTTCGGGAGCCGGGGCGGCGGCAGGGGCCAGCGGAGCTTCGTTGTCGACGGGCCGGATCTGCACGGGGTGCGGGGCGGCCTGCTCCGGGCCCGCGCCGGCCAGCAGCGGCTGACCGACCATCACGAGCGCTCCACCGGCGACGACCACCGGGAGCACCTTGCCGGACACCTTGCCGATGCGGGCGGTACCGCCCGCCTTCGGGCCGAACTTGTCAACGAGTGCGCGGACTGCGGCCTTCGGGGTGCGGCCGCCCGCGTTGCCATGCTTGTGCACGTGCGCCTTTCCGGGTCGGGGAAGATCCGGGCACCACCGCCGGGGTGCGGTGGCCTCTCGGGGCGAGGCGTCGTGACCGGACCGTGATGTACAGCCACCAGCAACGTAACTAAGGGTCACTGGCACTTCAACGTGTCACCTGATCAGGTCGGTATTTGACCCGGCTTGACTCCGCTCCGTAATGGTTGGCGCTGATCGGTCGATAACTCCCCGGCAATTCCCGGAAGCGGCCGCCCCGGGATCCCGTGCCATCAACGCCGCTGGCGACATTTGCACTGGTGAGGAGCCTGGTAATCCGCCGCGCGGAGAAGATCGAAGACGCCGGCCCCGGGCTCGTCCGGGCCGAGATCGGCTCCTCGCGAGCCGACCCGCGAAGATCGGCCAAAATGCGGTCGTGAGCCTGGGCACAGGGGCCGCGGCTCGCCGAGAGGTGATCTCACCGGCCGCGCGGGCTCACCACGGGTTGGGCCTGGGTGCGGCCGGGTCCTCGGTGGCCCAGGCCACGTGGCCGTCCGGCCGGATCAGCGCGGACCGCCGCCCAGTCCGGGCGGTGCCCGGCGAGTTCGTCGCGGCCCATGACACGGCAAGGAGTTTGCTCGTGCTGCCTATGACTCGCACCAGCTCCACGGCGGTCACGAACTTCAGGACGTCGTCGTTCAACGGCCGCAGGCCGTTGCGTTGCGCGCCGCGGTTGCAAGCGGCTCGAAGACCGCTGCGCGCGGAACGCTGACGCGACGCCGACTTGTGTTGCCGTGCAGGGGAATTGACCGGCCGGGAGGAAGTGGCGGTGACATGGTGGGGCTTCTGGATCTCAGTGCGCGGCGGTGGTGTCGGGGGTGCTCTCCGGCGCTGGGACGTGTCCGGTGGCTGCGCGCCGGCTGGTCAGCAGCGGGACGAGCGCCAACGCCAGCAGCGCCAGCACTGGCTGCGCGACCAGGGCGGCGATGAACGCCTGGCTGTAGGCCGCCGGCGCGGTGTCGGCGCCGAGGACGGTGAAGAACAGCAGCCCGATCACGGTGACCCCGAACGCCATGCCGACCTGCATGATCGTCTGGATGACGCCGGAGGCCGCGCCCGCGTCCTCCTCCGGGACGTCCACCAGCACCGCCGCCACCAGCGGGCTCATGCCCAGGCCCTGGCCGACGCCGATCACCGCCATCGACGGTGCCAGCATCCAGCCGGTCATGCCGGCGCCCGCGCTGATCGCCGTGAACAGGATGGCGACGTTGCCGAGGACGTTGATGGCGTAGCCGAGGCTCAGCACGTGGTTGCCCAGCCCGGGCTGCAACTTCGGGGCGAGCAGGGAACCGATCGTGAACGTCGCCGCCAGCGGGGTGAAGGTGAGGCCCGCGTACAGGGCGGTGTGACCGAGGCCCGCCTGGAGTTGCAGCGGTAGCAGGAAGAACAGGCCGCTGTTGCCCGCGAAGAACAGGAGAGCGATCGCGTTTCCCGCGCTGAAGCTGCGGATCTTGTACAGCTGCGGCGGCACCAGCGGTGAGTTGTCGCGGCTGGCGACCCGCCGTTCCCACAGCAGGAAGACGATCAGCGCCGGGACGGCCAGGACCAGCAGCGTGATGATCCACGACGGCCAGCCCAGTTCGCGGCCCTGGATCAGCGGGAAGATCAGCAGCACCAGCGTGACCGTCAGAAGGCCGACGCCCAGCGAATCCAGCCGCGCCTCGGCGGTGTCGGCGAGCTTCGGCAGGGTGGCGGCGGCGATCGCGATGGCGATCAGCCCGACCGGCACGTTGATCAGGAAGATCGGCCGCCAGGTCAGGCCGAACAGGTTCGCGCCGATCAGCACGCCGCCGATGAGCTGGCCCGCGATGGAGGCGAGCCCGATCGTCGCACCGAACACGCTGAAGGCCTTGGCGCGTGCGCGACCGGTGAACGCCAGCTGCAGGATGGACAGCACCTGCGGGTAGAAGATGGCGGCGCCGAGTGCCTGCATGATGCGGAACACGATCAGCAGCGCGGGATCGGGCGCCAGCCCGCAGGCCAGCGATGCCAGCGTGAACAGGCCGCTGCCCAGGAGGAACATCTTGCGGTGCCCGAAGATGTCGCCGAGCCGGCCGCCGGTCACCAGCACCACGCCGTAGACCAGGATGTACCCGCCGATGATGAGCTGTACCTCGGCGAAGCTCGCGCCCAGTTCGTCGCGGATGGCCGGGGTGGCGACGTTGACGATGAAGTCGTTGAGCATGGACAGGAACGTGCCGGTCATCACCGCGACGAGCATCAGCCACTGGTGGGCGGAGAGCTTCCCGGCCTCGGCCGGCGCGGTGCCCGGGGACTTGGGCGGTGCCATGGACGTTCAACCTTTCGGATCAAGGACTTCGTTCGTGCTTTCTTGATCGAGAATCGGCTCGAACGGGCCGGGGAACAACGCCGAACTGCGGTAGCTTCGCTAAGGCACGTTTAACGATGGAGGCGATCGGGGTGGAGTTCCGCGAGTTGGAAACCTTCCTGGTGCTGACGGAGGAACTGCACTTCGGGCGCACCGCCGAACGGCTCCACGTGTCTCCGCCGCGGGTCACCCAGAACCTCCAGTCCCTGGAGCGCCGCATCGGGGGAAGGCTGTTCGACCGCACCAGCCGCCGCGTCGCGCTCACCCCGCTGGGCAAGCAGTTCTGGCAGGACGTCAAGGACGCCTACCTGCAGCTGGACCGCGCGGTCGAACGGGCTTCCGCCGCCGCGCGCGGCATCGAGGGCGTTCTCCGGGTCGGCTTCCTCGGCTCCGGTGCGAACGAGTGGACCGCCGAACTGGTGACCGAGTTCCGCACCCGGCACCCCGGCTGCGAGCTGCGGATGACCGAGGTGCACTGCGCCGACCCGCTCGGCCCGCTGCGCATCGGCGACGTGGACGCGCTGATCACCAGGTTGCCCGTGGCGGAGCCGGACCTGACGGTGGGGCCGGTGCTGCTGTCGGAGCCGAGGATGCTCGCGGTGCCGGTCGATCACCCGTTCGCCGGGCGTTCTTCGGTGTCGGTGGAGGACCTGGCCCGGGTGGAGGTCATCGACGTGGTGGGCCCGGCACCGGACTATTGGTGGGAGTTCCACGTCCCGACCACGACGCCGGGCGGCCGGCCGATCAACCGCCGCCAGGCCGTGCGCACCTTCCAGGAGCTGCTGACCGCGATCGCCAACGGGCAGGGCGTGTCGCCCGTGGTCGAATCGGTGTCCCGGTACTACGCGCGTCCGGACATCGCGCTCGTGCCGCTGCGCGGCATGCCGGACTCCGAGGTCGCGCTGGTGTGGCGCACGGCGGGGGAAACGGCTCGGGTGCGGGCGTTCGCAGAAGCCGCCGAGCGCGTTGTGATCAGTCGCGACGACGAGAAGGCGCTCCGCTTGGCGTGACACGTGGACGGATTCCGATTCGACCCGGCCGGCGAACTCGCCCGCAGTGCGGTCGGGCCGGTGCTGTGCGAATCGAACCGTCCGAAGTGCTCCGCGAAACCAGAATCATCGCCGAGCCGTAGCCGGAACAGCGCTCGCCGGCGTCAGCTGGTCATGCCGCCTGCGAACGGCATCGCCTGCCAGTGGGCGACGGCAGGCTTCAGGTACTCCTCCAACACGGGCAGTTGCGGCACGAGCGTGAGGGTGGCGACGACCCGCAGCATCCCCACGGCGTTCACGAACTTCATGACTTCGTCGTTCAACGGCCGCAGGCCGTTGCGCTGTGCGCCGCGGTTGTAGGCGGCTTCGAGGTCGGGGCCGAGCGCGGCCAGGTCCCACTCGACGGGGCCCAGCGTGACCAGTTCGAAGTCGGCGAAGAGGTGCCCGTCCACCCCGGCGAAGATGTTCGCGGGCGGGGAGTCGCCGTGGATGGGCTGGAGGCCGACCCCGGGGAACGCCCCTTCGAACGCCGCGCGCGAGCTGACGAGCGGTTCCAGGACCTGCCACTCCCGGCTTGCGCGATCGAGCTCGGCCGGACCGATGAGGTCGGGGCGCTTTTCCAGCAGGGCAAGGCTTTCCGCGACGAACTGAGGTTCGGCCGAGGACAGGAACGACAGCGGTCCCGGGTACGCGCGCAGCGCGGCGTGCAGGTCGGCGGCGAGCTCGGAGTTCGCCACGTAGTCGGGTTCCCCGTCCCGGGACTCCTCGACGAACTGCCAGAACGTCATCGAGAACCCGTCGCGCTGAACGGCTTCCCGGGGCACGAGGGGGCTGGGCGGGATCACGGGCGTTCCCCGGTCTGCGAGCCACCGCGTCACGTCCAGTTCCGCCTGCTGGCGGCGCGCCAGGGAGTCGAGCTCGGTGTTGTGCGGCAGCACGGTGGGAATCCGGGCCACGACCGGTGCGGGCGCGAGGTGGACGACGACGGAGAACAGGTCGTGGAGCACCCGGGCATCGGTCACGGTGAGCCCTAGGTCGCGCCCCACCCCGACGGCCGCGTCGACTGCGGCGGAGGTGCGGTGGGCGATCTGCTGCGGCGACGCGAACTCGGTCATGGGCCCGATTGTTCCATTTCGCGCGGCCGCCAGGTGACGTCGGCTCCGCGGGCGGGAACCGGTCTGCCGCGGTACACAAGGGGACTGTTCGCTTTCCGGACGAGGGTGGTGCGTCGTGAAGGTAGGTGTGGGCGTGCTGTGAGCGCTGCTCGGGGTGAGGGCGGCGATCCGCCGTTGGGGGCCATGGCGGTGCTGCTGGCCTTCGGCAGCGGCGCCGTGGACGTCGCGAGCTTCACCCGGCTCGGCGATGTGTTCAGCAGCGTGATGACCGGCAACCTGGTGCTGCTCGGCCTTGCGATCGCACGGGCTTCCGCTCCGCTGGCAGTGCACGCTCTCGTCGCTTTCGCGGGTTACATCGCGGGTGTGGCGGCGGGCAGCCACATCACCGGGTCGCCGAGGCGGCACGGTCGGCTCTGGCCGGTGCGGGTCACGGCGGTCCTGCTGGTCGAAGCGGTCGTGCTCGCCGGATTCGCCGCCGGTTGGGTCGTGACCGATGCGCGGCCGAGCGGGGCCTGGCAGCTCGGACTGCTTGTGCTGGCATCGGTCGGGATGGGCCTGCAGAGCGCGGCGATGCGCGGGCTGGGGAGCAGGGCGAAGGTGTCCACCACGTACCTGACCGGCACGCTGACCGGCGTGGTCGAAGGGCTCGCGACCGGCGGCCGGGACAGGGTGTTCGACGTGCGGGGAGCGGCACTCCTGCTGGCGGTGGTGGCCGGTGCCGCGGCGGGCGGGGTCCTGCTGTTCGCGGTGCCGCGAGCGTTGCCGCTGCTACCGCTGGCAGCCCTGGCGGTCGTCATCGGCACCGCGGCGCCCCACCACCGCGCGGTCCGGCGATCCGGCCGCGCGGAGGAGTGATCCGCTGGTGTCCACAGTGGCCTGCCAGGTCCGGGCGGAAACCGGCTCGACCTACCGGAGAACGACCGAGCCTCTGCGAGTACATCGCGGGGCCTCCAAGCCGCCTGCTGTGCGAGGGGGCGGTGCGCGCACGGCAGAATCCGGGGCGTGACGGAGAAACGCCTTTTGGAGCAGCAGGAACTCGTCAACGGTGAGGCCCGCCGGGTGGCCGCCGAGCTCGACCTGATGGCCGTTCTCGGCGCGGTCGGTGAGCCGGTGCAGGTCGGCAGCTCGGCCCTGGGGGTCATGGTGCGGCGGGATCTCGACGTCACCGTGGTCTGCCGGGAGCTGGACCGGGACGTCCACCTGGCCGTCGCGCGCATCGGCGCGGAACTTGCGGTGCTGGAACGGGTCCGGGAGGTCCGGTTCCGCGACGACACCGGGATGTGGAACACCGACCCCCGCTACCCGGACGGCCTGTACCTGGGCGTTTCCTACCGGGCCATGGACGGCGCGGACTGGACGCTGGACATCTGGTTCGTCGATCGCCCCGACCGGCAACCGGACCTCGAACACCTGCGAACCCTCGCGCCCAGGCTCGACGACGACCACCGGGCCCTGGTGCTGGCCATCAAGGAAGAACTCGCGAAGAGACCGGCCGACGGCGTCGCCAGCTACGAGGTGTACCGGGCCGTGCTGGACCACGGCGTGACCACCGCGGAGGAATTCGACAACTGGCGAGAAGACCAACAGTGACACTGGGGCAGGGGGTGGGCGACCCGCCCACCCCCTGCCGCTTCGCCGAACGTCAAGCGGTTCGCGAGGCCGCGGCCGTGCCGGTCGTCGCGGCGGTGGTGAGGTCCTTGACGACCACACCGTCCTTGACGACGAGTTCGATGGCATCCGGGTCGGCGAGGGCGGCGATGTCGGTCAGCGGGTCGACCGACACGGCCACGAGGTCGGCGATCTTGCCGGCCTCCAGGGTGCCCAGTTCGCCGGCGAGCCCCAGCAGTCGCGCCGCGTTGGCGGTGCCGGCCACGATGGCGTCCGACGGGGACATGCCCAGGTCCACCAGGTGCGCCAGTTCGAGCAGGTTGCGCGCGTGCGGGCAGACGCCGGCGTCGGTGCCGAGCGCGACCTGGACCCCGGCCTGGATGGCCCTGGCGAGGTTCCCGCGGGCGATCTCCGACCACCGCACCTTCTTCTCGTACAGGTACGGCGGCACGAGCGCCGGATCCGGTACCCGCAGGGCCGCGCTGAGCGTCGGAACCAGGAAGGTGCCCTTGTCGAGCATCAGTTCAACGCCCTGGTCGTCGATCTCGTAACCGTGCTCGACGCTGTCGACGCCGCCGCGGATCGCCGCCAGGATGCCCGCGGTGCCCTGCGCGTGCGCGGCGATCTGGCGGGGTCGCGAATGGCGTTCGAGCTCGGCGCGGATCAGCGCGATCTGGTGCTCGGTGATCCCGAGGTCGTCCGGCTGGTCCGTCGGGCTCGACACCCCGCCGGTGGTGCAGACCTTGATGACGTCGGCGCCGGAGCGGATCAGGGTGCGCACCGTGGTGAGCACTTCCTCGTCGGTATCGGCCACGCAGAGGCTCGGAACGTTCACCAGCGGCATCACCTTGCCGTTGGGCAGGGTCAGGTCGGCGTGGCCGCCGGTCGGCGAGATCACCTGGACCGCGATCCGGGCCCGGGGGCCGATGATCAGCCCGTCGTCGAGGGCGCGCTGCATCCCGTGGTCGAGCCCGCCGAGATCGCGGATCGTGGTGATGCCCGCGTCCAGCGTCTGGCGCAGCCGCCGGGCGGTCTTGAGCGTCGCGTAGCTCCCGGCGTCGGACACCACGTTCCGCGCGTTCTCCTCGACCGCGATGGTGGCGTGCACGTGGGTGTCGAAGAAGCCGGGCAGCACGGTGCGGCCACCCCCGTCGACCGTCCGGACCGGCGTGACCCCGGCGTGCTCGCGCCGGGGACCGACGTAGGTCAACCGCCCGTCGGCCGCAACGATCTCGCCGTCCTCTACGGGGGAGCCGCCGGTGCCGTCGATGATCCGCACGTTGGTCAACCGGATCGTTCCGCCGTGACTCATGGTTCCTCGCTCTCGCTCGATTTCCTCGGCAGGCGCCGGAATCGCGGGGCGTCCCCGTCGATTCGCCGAACGCGCCTGCCGCGTGGCTGCCTGCGCCGTCCGGTCACTCCTGGGCGAACGCCTCCTTCGCCTGCCGCAGCAGGTCGGGCTCGGTCAGCAGCTGGATGGTGGTGGTGGCCAGCAGCGCCGCTCCGTCCAAGGCGACCTGGTCGCCTGCCGCGGCACCGGCCGCCTCGGCGGCTTCGTGGGTGTGCATGGTGACGCCGGGGATGAGCTCTAGGAGCGGGTGCGCCGACGGCACCACCTGGCTGACGTTGCCCATGTCGGTGGAGCCGCCGGCGCGGTTCGGCAGCTCCGCACCGGGCTCCCGGCCCATCGCGACGAGCGTGCCGGTGATGAGCTCGGCGAGCACGGCGTTGCTGCGCATGGCGGCGTAGGCAGGCGCGGACCGGCGGATCTCGACGTCCGTTCCGGTGGCCAGCGCGGCTCCGCGCGCGCAGTCGTGGACCGCCGGGACGAGCCGATCGGTGAGGTAGCGGGTGTCGGGGGAGCGGACGAAGGCCCTGATCGCCGCGCGCTCCGGGATGATGTTGGGCGCCTGCCCGCCGTCGGTGATGATCGCGTGGACGCGGGATTCCGGGCGGATCTGCTGGCGCAGCAGGCCGATGGCGTTGAGCGCGAGGGTGGCGGCGTCCAGGGCGTTGCGCCCCTCGTGCGGGGTGTCGGCGGCGTGCGCGGGGACACCGGTGAACACGAATTCCACGGCCTCGCGCGCCAACGAGGGCATGTGGACGCGGTTCGCGCCGGTCGGGTGGACCATCATGGCGGCGTCCACTTCGGACAGCACGCCCGCCTCGATCAGGTAGGCCTTGCCGCCGCCGCCTTCCTCGCCGGGGCTGCCGACCGCGAGGATCCGCGCGGCGGTGCCCGGGTGCTCGGCCAGCCAGCGCTTCACAGCGATCGCGGCGCCGAGCCCGGCCGCGGCGATCGTGTTGTGCCCGCAACCGTGCCCGAGGCCCTCCAGCGCGTCGTACTCCAGGAAGATCGCGACCGTCGGCAGGTGGCCGTCGTGGTCGCCGGCATTGGTGAACTCGGCGACGAACGCGGTGTCGAGATCGGCGACCCGCTCCCGGACGTCGAACCCGTGCGCGCTCAGCGAGTCGCGCAGCAGCTTCGCGGCGTGGTGCTCGGTGAAGCGGATCTCGGGCCGGTCGTGGATCCGGTGGCTGACGTCGAGGATCTCCGGTCGCAGCGCTTCGACCAGGCCGGTGATGGTGTCCAGCAGGGCGGTGCCGGAATCGTGGGTGGACAGGACTTCCTCCTAGATGGGTGGGGGTGGGTGGTCAGCGTCCGATGTGGAACGTCTCGCCCGGCCCGATCGGGATGCCGAGCGCGGTCCACACGACGAAGAACAGCAGCCAGCTGGCGTAGAACGCGGCGGTGTAGGGCAGCATGAGCGAGAACAGCGTGCCCAAGCGCGCTTTCTTGTCGTAGCGCTGGATGAAGCCGAGCAGGATGGCGATGTACGGGCTCAGCGGCACCATCATGTTGGTCGAGGAGTCCGCGATGCGGTAGGCGGCCTGGACGTAGGCCGGGTTGACGCCCTGGAGCATGAACATCGGCACGAACGTCGGCGCCTCCAGCGACCACAGCGCCGATCCGCTGGCGATGACCAGGCTCAACGCGGCGGTGAGCAGGCTGAATCCGACCAGCCCCAGGATGCCGCCGATGCCGAGGGACTTCAGCAGCGCGGCACCGTGGACCGCCAGCAGCAGGCCGAGGTTCGACCAGGTGAACCAGGCGATCGCCTGGGCCGCGACGAAGATCAGCACGAGGAAGCCGGAGAGTTCCTTGATCGACTTGCTCATCAGCGCGGGGATGTCGGAGGTGCTGGTGATCGTGCGGGCGGTGACGCCGTAGGCGATGGCGGTGCTGACGAAGAACATCAGCAGGATCGGCACGATCCCCTCCAGCAGCGGCGACTTGAGCAGGCCGCCGGTTTCCGGGTTGCGGAGCGGGGAACCGGGCGCGGCGGTGACGATCGCGACCGCGAGCACGTACAGCACGGCGGTGATGCCGGCGTTGCGCAGGGCCTTGCCGTTCAGGGCGGGCTCCGCGGCCGGGCTTTCGGCGTC
The DNA here is from genome assembly GCF_040654735.1 of Saccharopolyspora sp. NPDC050642. NCBI lineage: Bacteria > Bacillati > Actinomycetota > Actinomycetes > Pseudonocardiales > Pseudonocardiaceae > Saccharopolyspora > Saccharopolyspora sp. NPDC050642. The sequence continues at coordinate 17,840 of NZ_JBFAIN010000025.1, forward strand.
GTCGTCCGGACCGGGGGTGTAGGTGCCCAGCCGGGGCTCGATGATCTTCTCCGTGACGATCGTGCCGACGACCGCGAGCATGACCGCCGATGCGGGCATGAAGAAGTAGTTCGCCAGCGGTGACACGGTGGTTCCGGGCGCGACGATCCCGGCGGCCGCGGTGGTGATGCCGGACAGCAGCACGTCCGTGCTGGTGATCACGAAGTTCGCCGTGAACGCCGCGCCGGTGGCGGCGAAGCCGGCGGCGAGCCCGGCCAGCGGATGCCGGCCCATCTTGAGGAAGACCATCGCCGCGAGCGGCGGAACGATGAGCGCCGAGGCGTCCGAGGCCAGGTGGCTGATGATGCCCACCAGCATCACCGTGAGCGTCACGTACCGGGGCTTCACCCCGGCGAGCGCCCGGCGCAGGACGGCCTCGATGAGCCCGACCTGCTGGGCGAGGCCGATGCCGAGCATGAGCACCACGACCAGCGGCAGCGGCGGGAACTCCACGAAGTTCTTCAGCGCGCTGGTCACCACGTACGTCAGCCCCTCGCCGGAGAGGATGCTGTGGATCATGACCTGCTTGCCGGTCCCCGGGTGCACCACCGACGCCCCGAACCAGCCGGCCACGGCCGACACCGCGGCGATCAAGATCGACAGGTACACGAACAGCATGAACGGGTGCGGCAACGCGTTGCCGACCCGCTCCACGACGTTCAACGTCGCCGCCAGAGCCCTGCTGCCGGCTCCTGGCTTCGTTCTCACCTTGGTCCTCGCCACTGAGTCCCCTAGTACGTCCGGGTGGTCTTTGGTGCGCACATCCTGGGGAGTGTTTTCGACTGACCGGGCTACGCTGCGGGAAAGTGGTTCTCAGGAAGATCGAATGCGCGAACTTGCCAATCTCGACGAACTGGATCTGGATCTGATCAGCGCCCTGCAGATCGCTCCGCGCGCCCCGTGGGCGCTGGTCGGCGAGGTGCTGCAGGTCGACGCGGCGACCGCGGCCCGGCGGTGGGAGCGCCTGAGCGAGGCCGGGGCGGTCTGGCTGACCTGCTATCCCGGCCCGCACTACCCGGAGCCGGTCTGCATGGCCTTCATCGAGGTCGACTGCGCCCAGGGGCAGGTGCTGGCGGTGGCAGAGCAGGCCTCGCGGCTACCGGCCGTGGTCACCGCGGAGCACGTCACCGGCGGACGCGACCTGTACTTCACGGTGATGGTCGGGGATCTCGGCGAGCTGACCGAGTTCCTGCTCGGCGACCTGCAGCGGATCCCGGGCGCGCAGACCACCCGGGTGCAGGTCGTCACGGAGCTGTACGCCCAGGGCGGTGACTGGAACCTCGGCGGGCTCGATGCCGCTCAGCAGGAGCGGATCAGGCGCTCGCGGCCCGGCGGCAAGGGCTTCTCGATCCAGGCGCTCCGGCCGGTCGACCGAAACCTGCTGAGGTTGCTGGCGAATGCGCCGCGCGCGTCGTACACGGATCTCGCCAAGGGGGCGGGGATCAGCGTCAGCACGGCGCGCCGCCGCGTCGACGCGTTGCTGGCGTCCGGGATGGTCGGCATGCGCTGCGAGGTGTCCCGGGTGCTCGCCGAGGTTCCGATGTCGGCCACCGTCTGGGCGAACGTGCCGCCCGCCGACCTGCCCGGCGTGGCCGCGCTGATCGCATCGCTGCCCGAAACGAGGGTGTGCGCCGGGATCACCGGCGGGATGGCGAACCTCCTGTTCAGCGTGTGGCTGCGCAGGCCGAAGGAGCTCCAGCTCATCGAACGCCGGCTCGGCGACCTGTTCCCGCAGGTGAGCATCGTGGACCGGGCCCTCTGCCTGCGCCACGTGAAGCGCGCGGGGCGCCTGCTGCACGACGGCGACCTCGCTGGCGACATGGTCCCGCTGGCCATGTGGAACGACTGACCACGCCCGCCATCACCCCGGGTGCGCCTTGCCCTCCGCCGGTGGCCGCCCGTCCGCGCCGCCCCGCAGATCCGTCCGGGTGCTGGCCTAGTTGCACCCTCTTTTTTCCTATGTATATTAGGTTCAATCCTAGGGAGGTTAGGAACCTGATGCCGCGTGAGAGGATCACTCCGGATGCCCTGGTGTCCGCCGCCGCCGATCTCGCCGACGAGATCGGCTTCGAGAATCTGACGCTGGCGGCGCTCGCGAAGCGCTTCGGCGTCCGCGACGCCAGCCTCTACACCCACATCCGGGGCCTGGCCGACCTGCAGGAGCGCGTGGCGCTGCTCGCGCTCACCGAATGGGCCGACGCGCTGGGCGCGGCCGTGGCGGGACGCTCCCGTTACGACGCCCTGATCGCCTTCGCCGACGCCTACCGGGCCATGGCGACCGGGCATCCCGGCCGCTACGCGGCCACCCGGTACCCGGTGTCGTCCGAGAGTCTCGCCGCATCGGCGGGCGTGGCTCGCATCGTCGAGGTCTGCTACGCGCTGCTGCGCGGCTACGACCTCGCCGAACCCGACGCCACCGACGCGGTCCGGTTGCTGCGCAGCACCTTGCACGGCTTCAGCGACCTGGAGGCCACCGGCGGCTTCACCGCCGACCGCAGTCCCGACGTCTCATGGCGGCGGGCGGTCGACACGCTCCACCACACCCTGACCAACTGGTCGAAGATCTAGAAACCTTTCCAGCCTCGATTCGCGTGGCGGTGCGGATAGCGGAACCTCAGAGGCTCCCTTGCGCCTGCGGCGCATGCGACACCCCATCGACGTGCAGCTTTGCGACCCGCGACTGCGGGCCGACCAAGATGAAAACGCTCATTAGGAGAAACCCATCCGCACCGGAACGCTCACCCTCGACGGCACTCCCATCGACTACCGCGAATGCGGCGACGGCCCCCCGCTGCTGCTCCTGCCCGGCGGCGCCGGCCACGCCGGCGTCCTCGACGGGATCGCCGCGCACCTGGCCGACCACTACCGCGTCGTCGCCATGTCCAGCCGCGTGGCCTCGGCGCGGCCGGGCACCGAGCACGGCGACCAGCACCCGAAGGTCTACGCCGAGGACGCCCTCGGCCTGATCGAGGCGCTCTTCGACGAGCCGCCGACCGTGTTCGCCTTCAGCGCCAGCGCCATCACCACCCTCGAACTGCTGACCCGCCACCCCGACCGCCTCCGCCTCGCGGTCGTCCACGAGCCCCCGGTGCTCGGCCTGCTGCCGGACGCCGCACGCTACCGGGACGCGCTCGAAGCGGTCCGGACGGCCGCGCGCACCCAGGGGATGGACGAAGCGGGTCGGCTCATGACCGAGATCATGACGGCCCCGGAACCCGGCACGGACTCCCCGGACCTGCGCCACCCCGGCGACTGGCTCGACGGCTACGCCGAGACCCTCCCCGAACCGCCCACCCCGGAACTGCTGGAGCTGTTCTCCCGGCTCGGCGAGCTCCAACCGCTGTTCCTGGAGCACATCCTGATCCCGTTCACCACCGCTGAGGTCGACCTGGCCGCGCTCGGCGCGGTGGGCCCGCGACTGGTCCCCGTCGCCGGCATCGACTCCCGGGGCCAGCTTCCCTACCGGGCCGCCGCGGCCCTCGCCACCGGGCTCGGACTCCCGCTGAACGAGTTCCCCGGCGGCCATCTCGGGCCCGTCGAACGCCCCGCGCAGTTCGCCGGCGCGCTCAGGGCGCTCCTCGAGGGACGCTGACGCGAGGGCGGTCTAGCTGCCGGGTGCGGCGGCGATCTGCTGGGTCGGGCTGTCCGGGGCGGTCAGGCTCGCGCTGACCGTTCGCTGCAGGTTCCGGTGCGCGTTGTTGAGCTCGTGGCGCAGGCCCAGGATCTGCTTGGTCAGCGCGTCGCCTTCGGCCAGCGTGCTCGTTTCGACCGCCCGCAGCAGCACTCCGAGGTGGCCGTGGAGGCGTTGGTGCACGTCGGAGAACGTGACGAACTGCTGCTGCACTTCCAGCGGCGGGGACGTTCGCGCCACCGCCTTGATCATCGTTTCCTGCCAGCGCCGGGTGGTTTGGCGGTAGTAGCGTTCCGCGGCGACGCGGTGGTGCGGGGCCACCTGGGTGTCCAGGGCGCTGCGGATCAGTTCCTGGCCCGTGTCGACCAGCTCCCGGGCGACCGTGGTCACCGCGTAGGCCCACTCCCACTGTTCCGTCTGGGTGGCGGTCCGGCGCTCCTGCCGCGCCTCCTCGAGCTCCCGGTCGGCCAGTTTCACCTGCTCCCAAGCTCGTTCGGCCTGCGCGCGTGCGGCTTGCGCGGAGCCCGCCGCCTTGTCGGCGTTGCTTTCCACGGCCGCCGCCAGGCGGCGCATCACCTCCGCTCGTTCCAGTGCTTCGCGGGCCGCGCGACGGGCCAGCCAGAGCTGCCAGGCCGCGAGCCCGACGGCCACGATCGCCAGGCCGGCGGAGATCCACGTGGCGAGCTCAGCAATCAGCATGAGGCCAGACCCTGGCACACCCGCGCCGCTCGGTGGTCCAGGTGCGCTAAATCTCACGGCCCTTCGTGCAATGTGCGGCTTGACTTGCCCGGCGCTCTGTGTCCGCCGGTGGATCTTGTCGCCGGGCCAGCCACCGATGGCCGTGGAGCCGGCACTGCCGACCTGGCGCCGTTGCGGGAACCCCACGCCGCGCGGACGGCGGTGATCCCGCAGTTTCAATTGAAACTGCGGGATCACCGGGCGGTCGTCGGAGTGCGGTCCTCGTTGATCGAGACCTTTGTGGACTGTCCCAGACGGCGCGACCGGTCTCGTCGGGTTCGGATGATCGATGCAGTCGGCGCAGCGGCACCGATCAGCTTGTGGCACGGGAGAATCCCGAGGCTGCGGTGAACGGCCACCGTGGGTAGGGGACTGGTCGCGGTGATGACATGATGGTCCTTCGTGGAATTGAGTCAGCTGCTCGAACGGATCGCGGACGAGGTCGCCCCGCTGCGCGGGGCCGGAACGGTCGCGGATTACATCCCGGCGCTCGCGCGAGTCGACCCCGGCCACTTCGGCATCGCGCTCGCCGATCTCGACGGCGGCGTCCACGGGGTCGGCGACTGGGAGACGCCGTTCTCGATGCAGAGCATCTCGAAGGTCTTCACCCTCGCCCTCGTCCTGGCCCGCAGCGATGAGGCGCTCTGGCAGCGCGTCGGCCGGGAGCCGTCGGGCAGCGCCTTCAACTCGCTGGTCCAGTTGGAGCACGAACGCGGGATTCCCAGGAACCCGTTCATCAACGCGGGCGCGCTGACGGTGACCGATGAGCTGATCTCCCTGGTCGGCGACGCCACCGGGGAGCTGCTCGCGTTCCTGCGCGCTGAATGCGGCAACCCCGCTCTGCGGGTCGACGAGGAGGTCGCTGCCTCCGAAGCGGCGCACGCGGACCGCAACCTGGCGCTGACCCATTTCATGGCGTCCTACGGCAACATGCGCAACCCGGTGGCGACCGTGCTCGACCATTACGTCCGGCAGTGCTCGATCGAGATGAGCTGCCGCGACCTGGCCCTGGCGGGGCTGTTCCTCGCCGCGCACGGTGTCCGCCGCGACGGTTCGCAGCTGGTCACCCGCAGGCAGGCCAAGCGGATCAACGCGATCATGCTCACCTGCGGGACCTACGACGCCGCCGGGGATTTCGCCTACCGGGTCGGCGTCCCGGGCAAGAGCGGGGTCGGTGGCGGGATCCTCTCGATCGTGCCGGGCCGGTGCGCGGTCGCGGTGTGGAGCCCGGGGCTGGACAAGCGCGGCAACTCCGTGGCCGGTGTGGCCGCGCTCGATCACTTCACCACGCTGACCGGATGGTCGGTCTTCTGACCGGATGATCCGCCGGGCGGGTGCTGACCGACGCGCGGGATCTCTGCGCACGTTCCGAAGCGCGCGTGACACTGGGGCGTGTCCGCCGGGTCATGTGCGTGGCGGAAAACGTCGTGCCACCACGTCACGCGCCTCAGCCCCCGAGTACCACCGGCAACGTACGCGGGGCGTGCACGTGGACGCTGCGGCGGTAGGTCAGCTCGGCCGGGTCGGCCACGATGCGCAGTCGCGGGAAGCGGTTGAACAGGGCGGCCAGCCCGACCTCGCCCTCCAGCCGGACCAGGGCGGCACCCAGGCATCGGTGGATGCCGTAGCCGAAGGCGAGGTGGCCGGTGGTGTTGCGGTCCGGGTCCAGCACGTCCGGATCCCCGAACCGCGCCGGGTCGCGGTTGGCCGCACCCGTGGACAGGGTGACCGACGCACCCCTGGGGATCGTGACCCCGCCGATCTCCAGGTCTTCGGTGGCGAACCGCAACGAGGCGTTGAGGGCCGGCGAGAGCCAGCGCAGCAACTCCTCGATCAGCGACGGCGCCGACTCGGGCCTGGCGAGTCGCTCGCGCGCGGAGTCGTCGGCCACCAGGGCGCGGACGCTGTTGGTGATGAACACCGCGGTGGTCTCGTGGCCCGCCATCAGCAGCAGCATGGCCATCGCCACGATCTCCGGGTCGGAGAGCCGGTCACCCTCGTCGGACGCCGAGATCAGCGCGGAGAGCAGCGCATCGTCGGGCGCGGCGCGCTTGGCCGCGACCAGCCCCTCCAGGTAGGTGGCCATCTGGGCGGAGGCGCGCTCCAGCTCGGGCTCGGGGCATTCGTCGATGAGGACGGTGGACAGGCGTGCGAACTCGTCACGGTCGATCTCGGGGACGCCGAGCAGTTCGCTGATCACCACCATCGGCAGCACGATCGCGTACTGCGCCACAAGATCGACCGGTTCGTCCTCGGGCAGGCCCGCCAGCAGTTCCCCGGCGACGGCCTCGACGCGCGGGCGCAGCCTGGCGATCCGGCGAGCGGTGAACGCCTGGGTGACCAGGCTTCGCAGCCGGGTGTGTTCCGGCGGGTCGAGCGAGGTCAGCATGTGCGACATCGGGGCGGGCAGCCCAGGCGGTGCGGACGCGCGTTCCTCGGCGGGCAGGCTGGACCGCCAGTCCTTCGCCAGCCGCTCGTCGGCGAGCCCCGCCCGCACGTCGTCGTAGCGGGTGACCAGCCAGGTCCGTCCACCCTCGAAGTCGACCTCGCGGACGGGACAGGTCTCGCGCGTCCCGGCGAGCGCCGCGTGCGGGTCTCGCCAGTAGTGCTCGGTGAAGGAATCCTCTTGCGTCGCACCTGTCATGAGGTTCTCCGTTCCTTGGAATGTGCCGTGCGGCGATGCCGGAATACCCGCGGGATCAGCGCACCGCATCCCGGTAGCGGCCGAGCGCGCGAAGGGCCATGCCCTGCGTGAACGCGGGGTTGCTGTACCGGCTCACGTAGCGCACGTACTCGTGGACGCTCTCCGCAGGCCACCCACCGCCGGGCTTCCGCCTCGCCAGCAACCAGTCCACCCCAGGACGCACGTGAGCCGGATCGGCGCCCGAGGCCAGCAGACCCGAGATCGCCCAGCCGGTCTCCTCGACGGTGGCGGACGCACCAGCCCCGTCGCCCCACGAACCGTCGGACAGCCGGGCACGTTCCAGCCATGCCCTCGCGCGGCGGGCCGTTCCGTCGTCCGCCAAGCCGGCTTTGGAGAAGGTTTCGAGCACCGCGGCGGTAGCCATCGTGTGGTGCCGGTACCACACCGACTCGAAGGCGCCGTCCGGCAACTGGGCCTTGGCGAGCCAGCGCAGCGCGCGGCGAACCCGGCGGTCGTCCGCCGGGACGCCCGCGTCGAGCAGCGCGTCGACGGCCTGCACGGTGGTCATCGGGCACGGCCCGCTGTTGGCGACCTTGGTGTTGCGCACGCAGAGTCCCCAGGAGCCGCGGGTGTCCTGCAACCGGGTCAGCCAGTCGACACCGCGCTCGATCGCCCTGGCCTGCCCTCCGCCGGGCAGCCGGCACAGCACGGAAAGGATCTCGCTCGTCTCCAAGGTCGAGGGCCAGCCCTCGGTGCCCGCCCAGCCCCAGTAGCCCGGCGGGCACCCGAACGCGAGGAACGGGCGATGCTGCTGGAGGCGCACGAACAGCTCGGCCGACGCGGCCAGCCTCGGGTCGTCGGCGTAACCGGCCTCGGCAAGACCGCGCGCGGCGTACATCGTCCACGCCGCGTCGAGCGGCCCGGTCTGCCACCAGCCGTCGGGGTCCATCGTCCGGCGAAACCACTTGACCGCGGCTTCGACCATGTCCGGCGCCAGGTCCGCGCGGGCCAGACCGGTGCAGACCAGACCGGTGACCCAGGCGTTCTCGCACCAGGCCCCGGTCGAGCCCTCGTGCTCGTAGACCTGCCGGATCGCCGTCAGCGCGTTCGGCTTCCCCAGCCGGGCCAGCACCCGCTGGAAGCGGGTGAGGGGCTTGTGCCGGGCCTGGGCGAGGCCGAGCGCGAACGCCATCGGCACGCGCAGGTCGAACAGCCTGCGGTACAGGCCCGGCGACAGCGCCACCTCCAGCGGGAAGCGGCGCATTTCCTCGGGAGCCAGCCAGCCGACGAAGCCGTAGTACTGCCGGCACCAGGAGACGACCTCGGGGTGCGGGATCGCGTCCAGGCCGCCGAAATCCGTCATCCAGCGCTGCCCGGCCGCCACCGACTCGGCGCTGCCCACCGGGTCGACCAGGTGGAGCACGGCCGAGCCGACGGCCGTCGGCCCGGCCTCGCTGGACAGGCCGGGAACCATCGCCCAGCCGCCATCGGCGTTCTGCGTTCGCCTGAGCCACCCGGCACCCGCCGCGATCAAGTCCGCACTGCCGTCCGGATCGGCGTAATGCAGCGCGGACAGCGCACCGACCGTCCCCAGCGTCGAGGTCAGGTTGTCCTCGCTGTAGTCGAACACGCCGTCGGCACGCTGAGCGAGGAACAGTGCCTCCGCGCCCTCACGGATCGCCTCGTCGAGCGCGTCCGTGAACGGATCGGGGTCGGCCTGCACCGTCGTCATGCGGATTCCTCCAGCCCAGTCGTGGTATTCGGCAACTCGTGGCGGGGCACGACGGCCCGGGAAGGACCTCTTCGAACCGGCGGGTACCCGCACCTGTGCGCGTGCCCGCCACAACCGCCGACCAGGTGACAACCTGTTGATCGGGCAGGTCGTCGGCGTCGTGGTCGCGGACACCGGTCGCGGATCCCGGGCTAAATGCGTTGTCCGCTAACCGATTTCACGCGTGCTTCACCGTACTCGATCACTCCTGGCTCGACCAGGTCTTCGCGCTGTGCGTCCGCGATGAGCCAGATCGAGACCGGAGAGTCCGGGTGCCGGAGCACGCGGAACCCGCTTTTCAGTAGTATACCGGCGATTCCGCGCATGTCGGTACAACGCCGGTCTGCCGCCCACCCGCGATGCACCGTAGTCAGGGCATCGTCAAGTTGATGGACTTCCAGGGGCTTTCGGGCAACACCCTTTGCCCGTTCGCGCCATTCTCGGCGCGGACCCGTTGACATGATGGCGTCCGGTCTGGAGTAATCAAGATCAATATCACAGGTTCTCGACGAAGGGACGGATGCGCCCTGTCCCGCACCGGAACAGGGAGCCGGCCGCCTGTTCCCCGCATCGCCCTGACTGGAAGAGGTGTCCGGGACGAGCGGGGCTTCCTGGTGAAGGATTCCCTTGCCGAAGGAGTGAACTTGGAGATCGCAGGCCACGGGTCACCTGCCCGGGACGCACGCCTACCGAACGATCCACCTCCGGACGCGGTGCCGCTCGACGGCACGCGCCACGAGCCCGCGCAGCGGTTCAGGCAGGAGCCCGCAGACTAATCGCGCACCCGTTCCGCGGCCGGCCGATCCTCTGATCCGCCCGGCCCGAATCCCGGTCTTCCTCGTTTCGGTCAAGCCTGTTCGCCTTTCGCGGCTCCATCGGCCGCGACCGGATTCCGCTTGCGCGGTGAGAACGTGTGCACGTCATGAACGGAGATCAGCCTGTGACTACCATCCGGCACCAATTGTCCCTGAACGAGAATTTCGCGGCACCGCTGCCCGGAGTGCGCGAGGCCATTGTGGACGGATCGGGTCGGGTCAACCTGACGCTCGACGCGATGTCCACCGGGTTGACGCGGGCGATCGCCGGACATTTCGGGCTGGATTCCGCGCAGGTGTTCGTCGGTCCCGGCTCGGGGGCGCTCCTGCAGCAGTTCCTCACCGCCTTCGCGGGCGGCGGCGAGGTCGTGCACGCGTGGCCGTCGTTCGAGATGTATCCGCTGCTGGTGCAGAATGCGGGCGCCACGGCGGTGCCGGTGGCGCTCCGGGAGGACGCTCACGACCTGGCGGCGATGGCCGACGCCGTCACCGAGCGGACCAAGGTCGTGCTGCTGTGCAATCCGAACAACCCGACCGGAACCGTGTTCGGCGAGGCCGAGATGCGGACGTTCCTGGACCGCCTGCCCGCCGGCGTCCTCGTGCTGATCGACGAGGCGTACGTCGACTTCGCCGATCGATCCGCGATCGCCAACGGCATCCGGCTCGCCGCCGAAGATCCGCGCGTTTGCGTGGTGCGCACCTTCTCCAAGTCCCACGGGCTGCTCGGGCTCCGGGTCGGCTACCTGATCGCCGACGAGGCAGTGGTCACCGGGCTCCGGCCCGGCTCGTACTTCTTCCGGGTCAGCACCGTGGCACAGGATGCCGCGATCGTCGCGCTGCGCGCCGAGGAGGTGATGCGGAGGCAGTGCGCCGAAGTCGCCGCCGAACGCGACCGGGTGCACGCGCGGTTGCTCGCGCTCGGCCTGGAGGTGCCCCACAGCCATGGCAACTTCCACTGGCTGACGCTCGGCGAGGCGAACGAGTCGTTCGTGCGCTTCTGCGCGGCCGGCGGCATCGAGGTGCGGACGCTCGCCGGCGGCGCCGGGGTCCGGGTGACGGTCGGCACTCCCGAGGCCAACGACGCATTGCTCGAACTCACCCGGCGTTTCCTGCACGGCGACGAACCGCCGGGCGGCGACTCCCAGGCCCGGCAGCCGGTTTCCGTCGATCGCGCCTGACATGACCAACACCGAAACCTGCGCGGTGCCCACCGGATTCGGCTCCCCGGAACTGATCGGGCTGCTCAACCGCGAGATGCGGAAAAGGTGGTCGGCGGTCGCCGAGCGGACCGACCAGATGGCCGGCTACGCACTCCTGGCCCCTGGCAAGATGCTGCGACCGATGCTGCTGCTCACCTCGGCGGATGCCACCGGCGGCGACAGCGCACAGCTGCTATCGGCCGCCCTGGCCGTGGAATACCTGCACGTGGCCACGCTGGTGCACGACGACATCATCGACGATGACGACCTGCGCCGGGGCCGGCCCACCGTGCACGCCCACTACGGCATGCCCGACGCGCTGGTCACGGGCGATTTCCTGATCCTGAACATGACCAGCGCACTCCTCGAATGCACGGCCGTGCAACCGGCCGCCGTGCTCGAGGCGGCCCGGGTCCTGTCCACCGCGGGATCCGATGTGTGCCGGGGGCAGGTCCGGGAAGCCGGCATGGCCGGCGATCTGAACTGCCCCGTCGGCGACTACCAGGAAATGGTGGCGCTCAAGACCGGCGCGCTGTTCCGGGGCGCCTGCCGGGCCGGGGCGATCCTCGGCGGCGCCACCGCCGAACACGCCGACGCCGTCACCCGGTACGCCGAGCATCTCGGCGTGGGCTTCCAGATCTTCGACGATCTGCTGCCCTATCTGGCCGATTCCCCGACGACGGGCAAGCCGGCCACCAGCGACGTGGCCAATCTGCGCCCCACCTTCCCGGTGCTCGTCGGCTACCAGGCCGCCGGGGACGGCGACCGGCGCCGGTTCGCCGAGGCGTTGTCGGGCCGGCTGCCGGTCGCGGATTCGCACCGGCTCATGCGGGAGCTCCTGATCACGACCGGAGCGCTGGACCTCAGCCGGGCGCGCGCCGCCGAGGAGATCGCCTGGGCCCGCGAGAGCATCGCGGACCTGCCGGGGACAGCGGCGGTCGAGCAGATGCTGGCCATCGCCGATCTGTCCATCGACCGGAACCGGTAGCCATGCGCGCCCGATGGGAGCGAGCGCGCCGAAGCCTGTGGGCGCACGTGCAGACCTGCCGGCCGTACACGCTTTGCTATCCGGTGCTCGTGGGCGTCGCGGGGGCCGGTGTCGGCGGCGCGGCCGGGCTCGCCGAGTTCGTCATCGCCGGCTGCGGGCCCGCATTCGGCTGGCTGTCCGGGCACTACCTCGGTGACTACTTCGACCGGGAGCTGGACCGGGTCGCGAAACCGCAGCGCCCCATCCCGTCCGGAAGGCTGCCGGCCGGGACCGCGCTCACCTGCGGCATCGGGTTCGCGGTCGGTGCGGCGGCGCTGCTGACCTGGGCGAACTGGCGGACGCTGCTGCTGGTGGTCGTGGCACTGGGCGGAATCGTGGCCTACAGCAGGTTCTGCAAGGCCCGTGGTCTCTCCGGGAACCTGGTGCGCGGCCTGATCACCGCGCTGGCCTTCCTGATCGGCGCCATGGTCGTGGATCCCCTGCCCGGTTGGCCGGCAGTCGTGTTCTCCGTGGTCTTCCTGCTGCACGACACGGCGTCCAATCTGGTCGGCACGCTCCGCGACGTGGACGGCGATCGCGCCGCCGGTTACCGGTCGGTGCCCGTGCGATACGGGATGCGCTACGCCACCCGGCTGACCACGGTTCTGTACGTCTCGGCGATCGTCACCGCCGCATTCGGCCTGTTGCTGCCGCACCGGCCCGGCTACCCGGTGCTGCTCGCCGCAGCGGCCTGCGTCGGCCTGGTCGCGGTGCTGCCGCTGCTGTGGCTGGCGCCGACGCTGAGCCAGGCCCGTGCGTTGCGGGCACATGAGCTCCTGGTCGCCGAACGCCTCGTTCTCGCCGGCGCGGTCCTCGCTCGCACCGTCCCCGCGGTCACGGTCGGCTCGCTGCTCGTCCTGGTGCTGGTCTTCAGCCTGTGGACCCAGGCCGTGATGCGGTCGAAACACGAAATCGCCGCCGACGACAAGGAGACCCAGCCGACATGAGCTCTCCCGCTTTCGAGGAAGTCGGCACCGAGCGTGCAGACGTCGTGGTCTGCGGGGCGGGTGTGGGCGGCTTGGCCGCCGCACATGCGCTCGGTGCGCTGGGGCTGCGGGTCGTGGTCGTCGAGAAGCAACCGAGGGTGCCCCGGATACCGAAGGGCGAGGTGCTGCAGCCCGGGGCGTTGAAGATCCTGGATGCGTGGGGGGTCACCGAACGCCTGGAACGTCAAGGCTCGGTACGGCTTTCCGCGCTGGTCGCCTGCGAAGGCCGGGGCGACGCCCGGATGTCGCTGGACTACACGCAGTTGCCGGACGCGACCAACTGGCTGCTGTCGGCCGACCACGAGTCGATCCTGGGCGCGCTCGCCGAAAGCCTGCCGGAGACCGTCGGGCTTCGCCGCGGTGTGGCGGTCCGCGAGGCGGTTCGCGACGACACCGGACGAATCACCGGAGTGACCGTGCGGGAAGGCGGACGTGCGCACGAAATCCGCGCACCGCTGGTGATCGCGGCCGACGGCGTGTCATCGCGGCTCCGGCGTGCGGCGGGCATCGACGCGAACCGGAAGGACTACCCGCACCGGCTGGTCGCCCTCGACATCCCCGACGTGCCCGGCGCGGCGGCGGAGGTGACCGCCTATGTCACCGACCGCGGTCTGCGAATGCGCTATCCGCTGCCCGGGGACCGGGTCCGGCTCTACGTCCAGGTGGAACCGAACGAGCTCCGGGGCATGGAGCACGACGCGATACGGCGCTGGGGTGACGCGCTGATCGCGGAACTGCCCGATCTGGCGGCGTTCGAGGACCAGTTGCGGGGCAGTCTGCAGAACCGGCAAACGCTTCCGGTGGCCCGGTTCGTCGCCGATGGCCTGTCCGCGCCCGGCATGGCTCTGGTCGGCGAAGCGGCGCATTCGGTGCATCCGATGGCGGCGCAAGGCATGAACAGCGCCATCTACGACGCCCACGCCCTGAGCACCTGCATCGCCGACCGGTCCCTCGAAGAGTCCGATGTGGACATCGCGTTGCTCGAGTACCAGCGCCGACGCCTGCCCGAACTGCGCCAGATCGGCAAGATCAGCCACAACGCCGCGCGCATGCTGACCGACCTGTCGTGGGTGGGCCGCACGATCGGCCGGCGGGCTCTGCGGAACACCGGCGCCAACCAGCGGCTCAGCTTCACCGTCATGCACAACCTGGCCGGTCTCGGCCTGCACCGGCTTTCGCCGTTCGACCGGCTCTGCCAGCTCGGGTTGCTGCCGGATCCGCTGGCCCGGCGCCGGCCCGGATGGGCATGAGGACCGGCGCCGTGCCAGGGGCGTCACTTCGGGCTGCACTCCACGACGACGAGGCCACCGGGCCAGGTGCGGGTCTCGGTCAGGCTCAGCCCCGCCTTGCCGACCAGCGCCTCGAAGTCCGCGACGCTGCGTTCCTGGCCGCCCAGCAGCACCAGGGACTGCAGGTCGAAGGAGGTGTTCTGCTTGGCGTGGTCGTCGCCGGCGAGAACTTCCACGACCAGTACCCGGCTGCTGTCGCCGGCGGCTTCGGCGCAGCGCCGCAGAATCCGCACCGCGTCCTCGTCGTTCCAGTCCGTGAGCACGCGGGAGACCAGGTAGACGTCCCGGCCGGGCGGCAGCGGGTCGAAGAAACTGCCGGGCACGAACGAGATCTGCCCTGCCACGCCCGCCTCGGTCAAGAACTGCCCGGCCTCCGGGGCGACCGCCGGCAGATCGAGCACCTCGCCGCCGAGGTGCGGATTGGCCCGGACGACCTCGGCGAGCAGGGCACCGTGCCCGCCGCCGACGTCGATGACGGTCCGCGCCTGCGTCCAGTCGAACTCCGTGGCCAGCACCGGTCCGGTCTGCCAGGCGTAGGCGGCCATGACGCCGCCGAAGAAGCGCCGGAGGTCGTCGTTTCGCTGGTAGTCGTCCCAGAACGGGGTGCCGTGCACCGTGCCGTAGGCCGACGTGCCGGTGCGGATGGAGTGCAGCATGCCGCTGAACGCCAGGTCCATCCGGGTGCCCGGCCCCTCCAGGTCGAGCCAGTCCCGCAACCACTTGCCGTCCCCGGAGAGCAGCTGCCGGGACAATGCCGTCAGTCCGTAGGTACCCGGCTCGGTCTCGGCGAACAGTCCGATGTGGACGAGGTGGCGCAGCAGCCGCGCCAGGGATTCCCGGTGTGCCCCCGTGGCGGTCGCGAGCGGACCGAGTTCGGTCGTGCCCCCGGACACCAGCTCCGGCAACCGCAGCGTCACCGCGACGCGAATGGCGAAAGGTGTTGCCAGATCGATGAGTCTGGCCAGTTCGAGACTTGTCTCGGTGACAGCATCTTGAGATTCCGCGGAATCCATGGACACCTGTTTCCCTTCGAATTGAAGACCCGACCGCCTCCTTCTTTCCATCCTTACCGGCCGCCGGTCGTCGCGTCAACGACCGCGATCACGAGGAGAGCCGCATCGGAGTCCCCGGTGCGGGCTCGCGCAAGCATGCCAGAAATATGCGGATACAAAGGGAAAATGAGGTGACCGTCCAATGGCGAGCAACGACATCGACGTACGTCCCGTCTCCGGTGCACTGGGCGCCGAGGTGCGCGGCCTGGACCTGGAGGAGCTGACCGAGGAATCCTTCGCGCAGCTGCACGATCTGCTCATGGAGAATCTCGTGCTGTTCTTCCCGGAGGCCGATCCGCTCTCCGCCGAGGCGCACAAGAACTTCGGCCGATTCCTGGGAGAACTGGAGGTTCATCCGTTCCTGCCCAAATTGGACGGACACCAGGAGATCGTGGTGCTCGACTCCGATCAGGGCGCGAAGGCCGACGTCTGGCACACCGACGTGACCTTCCAAGCGAATCCGCCGGTCGCGTCCATCCTGCAGATCGTGCAGTGCCCGCCGCGCGGCGGCGACACGATGTGGAGCAACCAGTACCTGGCCTACGAGGCCCTCTCCGCGCCGCTCAGGGACTTCCTGGACGGGCTGACGGCCGTGCATGCCTTCACGCACCCGAACGGCACCTCCTTCGAGGCCGAGCACCCGGTGGTGCGCGTGCATCCGGTGACCGGCAGGCGATCGCTGTACGTGAACCGGATGTTCACCATGCACATCCCGCAGCTGCGCCGGGCGGAAAGCGATGTGCTGCTCGAACACCTCTTCACCGTGGCGGAGCGCCCGGAGAACGTCTGCCGGTTCGGCTGGCGGCCGGGCGCGATCGCCATGTGGGACAACAGGGCCACCCAGCACTACGCCGTCAACGACTACACCGAGCGCCGCGTCGGGCACCGCGTGACGATCCTGGGTGACGAACCGAAGGGCGACGAGCCGCGCTGGCCGCACCTCGCGGACACCGGAAGCACCGCCGCCGACTTCCGGCAGCGAGCCTGAAAAGGGCATGACGGCATCGGCCTGCCCCGACATGCGCCGTCCTGCCCCCGGCTTGGACACCAACAGCGGAACCCCGCCGGTGAAGCCACCGGTGGGGTTTCGATCTGTGCATCCCTGGGCGGCGACGGTGCAGATCCACAGCCGGAGTCGTGCGGGCACCCGGTAATTCCGGTCGACGACCGGGCTACCGGTCCGCGGAACGCGCGGAGCCAGGCAGGAAGGCGGCGATCAACAGGGCGAAGAGCGCGGCGACCGCGCCGATGGTCAGCACGACGCGGAACCCGTCGAGCGAGGGGATCGCCGCGCGGCCCAGGTCGATCGTCATGTGCGCGAGCACGACCCCCGCGACCGAACTGGACAGCGAGGTGCCGATCGAGCGCATCAGCGTGTTGAGGCTGTTGGCCGCCGCGGTCTCGGACACCGGCACGGCGGCCATGATGAGCGCGGGCATCGCGGCGTAGGCGAGTCCGACGCCGACGCCGACGATGCTGGAGACGATCACGAGCTGCCAGATGCTCGACATCATCACCTGGCTCAAGCCGTACCCGATGGCGACCACGAGCGCGCCGGCCATCAGCGTGACCTTCGGGCCCCTGGTCCGCGAGATCCGCGCCGACACCGGTGCCATCGCCATCATGATCAGCCCGTTCGGCGCCATCACCAGGCCCGCCACGAGGAGCGACTGCCCGAGCCCGTGTCCGGTGGCCACGGGCAGTTGCAGCAGTTGCGGGACGACCAGGGACATCGCGAACATCGCGAACCCGAACACCACCGAAGCGGTGTTGGTGAGCAGCACCTGGCGGCGCACGGTGGTGCGCAGGTCGACCAGCGGCTGCGGCGCGCGCAGTTCCCACCAGCCCCACACCGCCAGCACCGCCAGTCCGGTGACGAGCAGTCCGGGAGTCAAACCGCCGGTCCAGCCCCAGTCCGCGCCCTTGGAGATCACCAGCAGCAGGCACAGCAACGCGACCGACAGGCCCACCGCGCCCGGCAGGTCGAACCGCCCGCCGGTGCGGACCCGCGACTCCGGCACGAGCGAGATCACGAGCACTGCTCCGACGGCGCCGAGGGCCGCGGCCACCCAGAACAGGGTGCGCCAGTCGGCGTTCTCGGCGATGAACGCCGCCGCGGGCAGCCCCAGCGCCGCGCCGACGCCGAGGGAGGCGGTCATCACCGCGGTCGCGCCGCTGAGCCGTTCCGGCGGCAGCTCGTCGCGCATGATGCTGACGCCCAGCGGGATGACGCCGGCGGACAAACCCTGCAACACCCGCCCGGTCAGCATCGGGGCGAGCCCGCTCGACAGCGCGCAGACGACCGAGCCCAGCACCAGCATCCCGAGGCTGAACAGCAGCATCCGCCGCTTCCCGTACATGTCACCGAGCCGGCCGACGGTGGGCGTGGCGATGGCCGCGGCGACCAGCGCGGCGGTGATCGCCCACGCGGCGTCCGCCGCGCTCGCGTTCAGCATCCCGGGCAGCTTGGGCACCAGCGGGATCATCAGGGCCAGCGTGAGCGAGACGACGATTCCGCTGAACGCCAGCACCGGGACGACGGTGCCCGACCGCACCTGCGGGGCTGCGACGGGAGGCGTGCTGGAGGCACTGGTCATGGTCGGATGAGCTCCCATCGTCTGCGCGGTCGGGCGACTCGGAGTCCGGCGGGCTCCACGAAGCCTTCAACCATCGAAGCATCGCGATCATGCCGGTAGCGACTGTCTTTCCCGGACAGGAGTAGCGTTTTCAGGGTTTTCCTCCACCTGTGGCGGCCGGATCACTTTCCCGGTGCCGCAAAAGCACTAGGACGCGTCCGCCGGAAGGTCGAGCGGTGGTGATCGATTGTGGTTGTGGCGCGTGGCGATTCGACGGATGCGGAGTGGGCGATCCTGGAGGCGTGGTTGATCGCCGTCGCGAGCACGAGGGTGCACAGCCACGGGTGAGCTCCCACCGGGACGCGACGCGGTGAGCGGAGCCGGCCCGTTCGCCGTTCACGAGTTCCGTGGGAGTTTCCCGAGTTCTCCCTTGAGCTCTTCCTGGGCCGTCCGGAGGTGCCGCACCAGCACGTCCCACCCGACCGCCTGCTCCGGGGCGTGCTTGCGCGTCTCGACGAAATCGACGATCGTGCGCAGCCGCTTCGCCGCCTCCGCTCGCGCCGAGGCGTCTTCGACGAACTGCATGGCCCGCTCGCACTGGAACTTCAGGATCACGATGTCGCCGGCCAGCTCGACGGCCTGGTCGGCGTGCCCGCGGGCGTTGTCGCCGGCGTTCCTCGCCCAGACGCGGACCCGCTCCTCGACGTCGAACTCGGTGGCGTCCGGCTGGGGCGGGGCCGGCGCGAGCTTGCGCCACGTCGCGATCAGGAACACCACGACGGCGATCGCCGGCCCGACGACCGCCGCCAGCCACGGCCACGGCCACCACAGCGCGAAGATCCCGCTGAGCAACCCGAAGACGATCGCCTCGGCGACCGCCACCCGATCGCGGAACCGCTCTGGAAACGACATGTGCTCACCCGAAATTCCGGAAGACGCGTTCGAACGTCTGGTCGATGTCCAGGGGATTGGTCGTGTCGTTGTACGTGGCCTTGGTGATCCTGGAGATCTCCTGCAGCGCTTTGACGTTCTCGTCCCCTGACTGTCCATAGGGGATGGTGAAGATGGGGATCGGCGTCTCCCGGGCCTGCGGGTCGAGCTTCGCCAGCAATGCCGGTGCGCCGCCGGGGTAGGGCTCGGTGTTCGCGCCGTCGCTGAGCAGCACGATCGCGTTGATGCGATCCGGGTTCGCATCCCTCGTCATCGTCTGGTAAGCCTCATCGATCGCCTGGTACAACGCCGTTTCCCCGACCGCCGTCAGGCCCTGGATCTTGGCCTTGAGCTCCTCGCGCACGCCACCGACGCGGGAGACCGGCACCACCTGGACGACGGACGGGTTCGACGAGAACGTCCACAGGCCCACCTCGTCGTCGACGTTGAGCAGATCCAGCGCCCGCTGGGCCGCCGGGATCATCAGCTGCAGCTTCGACGGATCCTGGTTCGTGTCCGGGTCGTTGACGGATTCCTTCATGGACCCCGAGAGGTCGAGCAGCAGCAGAACGCGTGCCTTGCGGCGCACGTTCTGCCAGCTCTCCAGCATCGCCGCCAGCAACTGGCCGTCGGGCGGCGGCACGAAGTTCAGCTGCTGATCGGCCGGCACGTGGAGGGTTCGCCTGAGCTGATCGGTCGGCCGCGTCGCGTCGTCGAGGGAGCGGAAGCCGAGGTCGGCGAAGCGCTTCTGCCGGTCGGGCTCGATCAGGAACCGGTAGAAGTCCTCTGCGACGGCCCGCTGTTCGCCGGTCGCCGCGGACATGACGACGAAAGGATGATCGAGCTCCAGCGTCCCGTCCCGCGGGTGCACCGCGCGCAGCGGGTTCTTCGGGCCCTGGCCGTTGATCCGACCGGGGTCACCGGTCGGCGCGCCGAGGTTGTAGACGTAGGCCATCTGCTCCTGGATCACGACGGCGTCGAGGTACGGCCGGTAAGCCGGGTCGTTGCTGTCCCAGCGCTGTTCCTGGTCGTAGATCGTCTGCATGTACTGCACGGCCTCGTCGCCGTAGTTGGACACCGACAGCTCGATGTCGCGCACGAACTGCTGGACCTCGACGGCGTTCAGCCGTTCCCGGGTCAACTCGCCCGGCGCCGCGTTGTAGGTGACGACCGTGGCGGCCAAGCCGGAGGTCGAGGTCTCGGCGTTGTCCCTGCCGAGGATGAAGTCGTCCCAGTCCGGCTTTCCGTAGCTGGACCACCCGGACTGGGCCAGCTGGAGCACGTCGGCCCACGTGCTGAGCGGCCTGTTGCGCTGTTCGAGCGCCGCGGCCACCGACCCCGGCATGGCGATGACCAGCGTGCTCCTGGTGATCGACCGGGCGCCCGGCACCAGCAGGTCGCCGTGGCCCTCGTGTTCGAGCAGCCGCAACCACATCGACGACGTCGGCAGCCACACCTCCGGCGGTTTCGCGCCCTCGGCGAGCAGGTTCTTCATCTTCCCCGAGGTGAGCGCGGTCATCTCCACGCGCGCGCACAGACCGCCCACCGCGCGGTGCGCGTCGTTGTACTCCTTGATGAGTTCCGCCATGAGGGCGGCCTTCTCCGACGACGAGCTGACGCGGATGGTCTCCGTCCGGCTGCATCCCGTCGAGGTGGACAGCGATATGGCGCCGGCCGCGCCGGCCAGTGCGACACCGGCGATCCCGCCGAGCACGTGGCGTCGTTGAACGAGTCGAGCCACGTCAGTCCTCCCCAGATCGCGTGCGAGGCTCGGTCAGGTCCCAGGTCTCGAAGCTGAACCGAGCGATCGTACCCGCCCAGCGGCGGTAGGTCGAAGGATTCCCGTGCACCGCGGGCCCGCGGCTCAGCACGCCCAGCAACCTCGTCCAGATGTCGCGCACTCGTGCCGACTGTTCGGCGGCGACGCGTTCCTCCACCAGCGCAACGACGTCCCCCTCGTGGCTCGGGTCGCGCAGCATCGCGATGAGGGCCCGGCATCCTTCCGGCGCGGCGACGAGCACCGCCAGGAGCACGAGAACGGCCTGGTACTCCCCGGTGCGGATGAAGTCCTTCTCGTCGCGGACGGTCGTGCGCACGAGGCGGTAGAGGTTCACGAACCGCTTCACCGCGCGGGGCGTGGCCAGCAGCGGGCGGAGCCGCTGGATGAACTCCAGCTCTTCGGTCTGCAGCCACAGCTTTTCCGGCTGCGGATCGGGCGACTGCAGCCGGGGTTCGGCCGGTTTTCCGCGGTCCGGCGCGAACATCTCCGGGCCGACACCGCCCGACCGCGGGGCGTCCGGCGCCGGTGCCGTCGGCAACGCGGTTTCGGTCGGCACGAGCGCCTCGACGAACCGCTCGGCCTCGGTTCCCATGGGGCGCAAGCCGAACACCACCTGGAAGATCTTGTCGAGGTAGTCCAGCGGCGTCGCGCCGTCCTCCCCATCGGCGTGGCCGCCGAACAGTTCCGAGTGGTACTGCTCCAGGCAGCGCCGCAGCCACCGGGGATCCACCGCGACCACCACGACGAAAAGCCGGAGCGCGAGCAGCATGTGCACCGCGGCGAGCACGTCGACGACCTTGCGCGGCGAGCAGCGGTCGAGGTCGTCGATGTGGAGGATGACCCGTTCCAGCGGCGGCGAACCCGCGGAGGCCGCCCGCTGCTGTTCGTCGGCCTGATCCCACTCCGCGAACGCCTTCTCGGCGGATTCGCTGAGCCTGCGCAGATCGGCGTGCGCGCGGCCGAACAACCCGCGGTACTGCTCGTAACCGCCGGCCCGGGCCTCCTCGATCACCAGCGCCAGCTCCTGGGCGGCGTCGAGCTTCGCGAGCTGCATCTTGGTGTCCCGCACGCGGCTGTCCAGGTTCGGGGAGTCGCCAGCGGTGAGCCGCCGGGCCGTGGGCCACGTCGTGGTGATCAGTTCGACGATCGGCAGCACGGTGCTCACCGCGCCCACCAGCCACGCCCAGACGGCGCCGCCGGTCAGCCACACCACCAAGCCGGTCGCGGCGGCGAGCAGCAGTGCGATCCCGGCTGCCCACGCGAGACGAGCACGCCGGAGCACGAGCTTCGCCCACCACAGCCGCATGCGCGCACGCAGCCGCCGGCCCAGGCCGGCCTCGGGATCGGCCAGCTCTTCGAGGAAGCGGAGCTCCTTGCGGAGGGTGGTGCGTTCGGTGCGGACGTCATCGGCGTCGGGGGGCACGGGTTCGGCGAGGGTGGCGAACAGGTGCTCCACGATCCCGACCCACAGGTGGTCGTCGTTGTAGTGCCACGCGTCGAAGCGCACCTGGCGCACCGCCGTCGCGAAGACGCTGCGCGCCGGATTCCGGCCGGCTTCCTTCGCGAGCCGATCGACGTTCTTCTCGAGCTGGCGCAGGAAGCTCGACTTGCCCGATCCCCAGCGGCCGAGCAGTGCGATCGCCAGCGGCGGCCTGGTTTCCCGGTCGAGGACGAGCTCGGCGAGGCCGCGCACGTCGTCGGCGAAGTCGAGCAGGTCTTCGTCGCTCTCCTGGTCGCTGGCGAGCCCGGCCTGCGGTCGCTGCTTCGTGCCGGGATCCGCGGGGCCGCCCGTCGTCAGGTCCCAGACGCGGATCGAGCCGTCCTCGGCCCCGCTGATGAGCAGCCTGCTGTTGGGCGTGACGGCGAAGGACCGCACGGCGCCGTCGTGCCTGCCGTGCATCTGCATCGGCTTGGTGGGGCGCTCCGGCTCCCAGGCCCAGACGCCGCCGTTGAAATCGCCCGCGACGACCTGCCGTCCGTCGTGCGTCACGGCCACCGCGACCACGTCTTCGCAGCCGGTCAGCTGCACCGTGCTTTCCTTCTGCCCGCGGTTCCAGCAGAGCACGCCGTCCAGGGTTGCGCAGGCGACGCGCGTGCCGCCGGGGGAAGCCGCCACCGCGGCGTTGCCGGGCGCGTGGCCGTTCAGCCGGCCCAGTTCCTCGCCGGACCAGTCCGTGACGCGGATGAGCGGGTCGGAGCCGGCGGTGACGACCTGCCGGTTCCTGGTCACCGCGATGCTCTCGACGAGCCGGTGCCCGCTGGGCCAGCTGCTGCCGTCGGGCGGTTGCAGGACGGTTCCCGCGAGGTCGATGGCCGCGACGGCGTCGCCGCCGGGCGAGATGGCGGCTGCCGTGACGCGAACGCGGTGCCGCGCCGGGGCGGTCCCACGGTTCGAGACCGCCCAGTCGACCGTCGCGGTCCGGCCGCACGAAACGACTCGGTCGTCGGCGGTGACCGAGACCGCGAGCACGGCGTCCTCGTGCTCGGAGTGCTCGTGCAGCAGCACGCCGGTGCGCAGGTCCCAGACCCGGACCGTGGCGTCGTCGCCGCCGGTGACGAACCTGCGGCCGTCCGGGAAGACGGCGATGGCGCGAACTGCGCCGCGATGGCCCGCGAACGGTTCCGGTGTGCTCGTCATGGTGATCACCGACACTATCGCGATCAAGACCGGGCACACGTGGATTCGGGAAGAAAGGCAACGCCTTCGCCACGCAGACCCCGCGCCACGGCCCTACCAGGCGAAACGGGGTGTGGCGGCCGCTGATCAGGGAAGACCGGCCCCGGCCGCGGGAAACCACCCGCGAGCAGTGCTGAACCGAACGGCACCACGCCGCCGTGATCCAGGAGAAGGCGCGCGGGACGAGTCCGGGAACAGGTCCGGCCTGGGGGACAGCCCTACCCCCGCGGGGCGGGACAGCCACCGGAAAACCAGCGGGACAGCACCGGGGAACGGAGGGACAGACCCGACGATTCCCGCGCCGATCAACGGAAGCATTCCTGTCGACACCAGGGGATCGCCCAGCACATCCGCCGGGAAGGGAATGCGAAATGAACACCATGGACAGTGTCATCCGGGAGCACGGTGCCGCGCTGCGTTCCTACGCCACCCGCCTCACCGGCGACCGGTACCTGGCCGAGGACGTCGTGCAGGAGACGTGGCTGCGGGCCTGGCGCCACGCCGACCGCCTCACCAACGGCAAAGGCTCGGTGCGCGGCTGGCTGCTGCGCATCGCCCACAACGTCGCCATCGACCTGCACCGCGGCCGGCGGGCCCGGCCGACCGAGGTCGGCTTCGACGGCGAAGCGCTGGCGAACACCGCCGTGCAGTCGGCGCCCAGCGACGAGGTGGAGAACCGCATGGTCGTGGGAGAGCTCCTCGACCACCTCTCCCCGGTTCACCGCAGCGCGGTGGTGGAGGTCTACTTCACCGACCGCACCGCGACGTCCGCGGCATCCGTGCTCGGCGTTCCCGTCGGCACCGTGAAGAGCAGGCTGCACAACGCACTTCGCACGCTGCGCGACCAGTTCCCCAGCCCGCTCCCGGAAGCCGCGTGACGGAATGGCAGGAGCGGCGGGTCAGCGCAACTCGGTGCAGGACGTGACGTCCGCGTCGTCCGCGGCGCCGGTCTCGATGCGCACGTTGGAGAAGGTGACGTCCATGCGCCGCTGGGAGTAGACGACGAACGGGGTGTTGACCTTCCTCGGGTCCAGTCCCGCCGACACGAAGCAGGACAGCGGAATCTTCACCGCTGCCTGCTTCTCCACCGGCAGCCCGGCGAACAGCGAGGTGGCCGGCAGCTCGGCGACGCACGGGTACTGGCAGTGCACCACCGCGATCTTCGTGGTGTCGTCCGGCGGCGGCGCGTGCAGCACCGCGTCGAAGACCAGCGCACCCCCCGTTTTCCACATAGGACGATGCGCGTGCTGGAGATCGGCGCGGAGCGCATCGGCTACCGGCTCAAGGAGCGCGTCGCGGGAGTGCAGGTGCTCGCCGACACGCTGGACCGCATCGCCGCGGGCGAGATCGTGATCGAACCGGCGTTCGCCAAGCGCCTCGTCGAGGCCCCGGCCGGGCACAAGGACAGTCCCATCGCCGCGCTGACCGAGCGGCCAACAACGCGATCGCCAAGGAGCTGTTCGTCTCCGCGAAGGTCGTCGAGAAGCACATCGCGTCGATCTTCACCAAGCTCGGGCTGCCGCATGACCAGGTCCGTGCTCGACGAGCGCGAGCGCCATCCGCAGCGCGACGAGGTGGTGCTGGGCGCCGTCGTGCAGGTCGCGTTCCAGCCCGCGTCGTTCCTGCTCCATCTCCACCGTCGCGCGCCACCGGTCGTCGGCCAGCTCGCGCGCCGCGGCATCGCCGTCGCGGCGCAGCCGGTCGGTCTCGGTGGCCAGGCGCACCGCCGCCAGCGGCGCGCCGAGCACCGCTGCGAGCGCGGTCACCGGCCCGGCGGATTCCGGCGCGAGGGCGAGGATTCCCTGCAGCTCACCGCCGTACTCGACGGGGTGCTCCAGCCGCGGCCCGGCTCCGTGCCCCCACCGGTAGCGGTCTCCTGCAACGCTGAACGCGCATCCGGTGGCACCGAGCGCGGTGCCGACCACGCGGGCCAGATCGCGCGGGTCGGGGGCGCGCCTCAGCTGCGCGAGGTACTCCGACACCGCCTCGATCGCTCGTCTTTCCTGCCCACGCACCCTGCGAAGGTATCGCGTGGCGCGAAGTGCAGGACGACCCGCCGGGCGAATACCGGCGAAAACTGTGGAAATGGCGTGCTCAGGGCCCGCTCTCAGGGGATTGTGTTATGGATCACGCCGCGAATTGAGGTCCGGCGGGCGGCCGAGGAATCAAAGGGGGCGGAGAAATCCGGGGCGAAGGGCGAGCGGGTTTCGCAGATGTTCACGCATTCGCCGCATTGCCGCTCGGATCGCCCCGGTGGCGGAGCGGGGGCGCCCGGTTTTCGCCGGACGCCCCCGCTCCGGGTGCTCGATCAAGGGCGAGCGGTCACCGCATCCGCCACAGCTCGTAAACGCCGTTCGCCGGCCTGCACTCGTGCGGCAGGTCCACGCCCGGGCTGCCCGGGCCGCCGACCATGTCCTGGTAGCCCTGCTCGCACGCGGCCGCGGTGTGGTACCAGTGGCCGGTGTAGTACCACTCGGCCGGTGCGGCGGTCGCGGACGTCGCGGTGGCGACGAGCATGCCGAACCCCACGAGGGCACCGGCCATGAGCTTCTTCACAGTTGATCCTTCCTTCGCCCGGGAAAATGCCGAACTCGCATTCCCGCCATGGATTGCCGCCGGCGCGCGCCGGTATTCCAGCCTCGCGGTTGACCGGGATCCGGCGCGGCGGCGGCCTTTCGGATGAACCTGCGATCGTTGCCGGGATCGGATGAACGCCGTCCGCGAACTCGATCGCTGCGGCCGAAGTTATCAGCGCGGTGACCGGGGCCACCGGAATTGTCCGCGGGTGGGGAAGAACGGGCAGTGGATTTGCCCGCGATCCGGGCGAGGAGCGCGGAGTGAACCGCGCGCGGTGGATCAGCGTTCGTGTGACCGGGCTTCAGCCGCAGCAGAACGGGTCGTCGCAGGGGGCGCCGGCTTCGCTGCCGTAGGCCACGAAGTCCCGGACGGGCGCGAGGATCTCCTCCGCGGTAGCGGCGGCCAGGGCGGGGAATGTCTGGTTGAACGGCTTTCCCCAGGTGGGCGGTGTGCTGTCGGTGTCGAAGCGCGCCGCGCCGTCGACGAACAGGGTCCACAGCGGATGATCCGGGAAGCTGTTGAGCCGCAAGACCCACGACCGGCCGTCGACGGTGGCGGCCACCGGGAAGCGCGGGTCGCCGGTTCGTCGCCATTGCGGCCTCGCGAGCAGTTCTTGCGGTGGCATGCGCTCAGTCTCGCCGAGTGATCGGCAGCGTGGAAGCCCCGGCCCGCCGCGATGAGTGCCCGCCCGCGTCTGGATGATCCTTTTCGCGCAGTGCTGTTCCCTTGATCACTCGATCCCTACGCCCGATTTGATTAGGTTAGGCTAACCCAAGTGGCCTGCCGGGCTTCGTGCTCCCGGCGCCGACCGCTTCGGGAATCACGACGGAGGAGGAGCTCGCCGGCATGGCTGGACCCGCGGTACCCCTCGAACTGCCCGCCATCGCGGACGAACCGCTCGCCCTGGCGTGGCCGGACGACTCGGCACGGGTCCTCGGGCCGCTGCCCACCCCGGCCGAGCTGGCCGAGCGCTTCCCGCGCGGCGAACGGCTGCGCGCCCAGGTGGCCGGGCACCGCCGTGCAGTGCGGGAGATCGTCGACGGCGCGGATGACCGGCTGCTAGTCATCGTCGGACCGTGCTCCGTGCACGACCCGGACGCCGCGCTGCAGTACGCCCACGAGCTGGCGGCCGCCGCCGCGGCGCACGACCGCGACCTGCTGGTGGTGCTGCGCGCGTACCTGGAGAAGCCGCGAACCTCGGTCGGCTGGAAGGGACTGCTGCACGATCCGCACCTGGCCGGCCGGGAGGACCTGGCCGAGGGTCTGGCGATCGGGCGCGAATTCCTCGTGCGCGCAGCGAATTCCGGCCTCCCGCTGGCGTACGAGTTCGTGGACCCGTTCCTCGCCCCGTACGTGCTCGATCTGGTGTCGTGGGGCGCGCTAGGCGCGCGCACGGTGGCCTCCCAGCCGCACCGGCAGCTCGCGTCGGCGCTGCCGATGCCCGTCGGCATGAAGAACGGCGTGACCGGGGACGTCGAGGTCGCGATCGCCGCGGTGCGAGCCGCGCGGGCACCGCACACCTTCCCCGCGCTGGCCGCCGGCGGAGCCCCGTCCGCGGTCGTCGGCGCGGGCAATTCCGCTTGCCACGTCGTGCTTCGCGGTGGTGCGCGGCCCAACTACGACGCGGCGTCCGTCGGTGCGGCGCTCGACGAGCTGCGCGCCGCGGGCGTCGGGGCGGGCGTCGTGGTCGATGCCTCGCACGGCAACAGCGGGAAGGACCACCGGCGGCAGCCGGGCGTCGTCGAAGACGTGGCGGCGCAGGTCGCGGCGGGCAACCGCGGCCTGCTCGGAGTCATGATCGAATCCTTCCTGGAAGCGGGCAATCAGGACATCGCGGCGAGGCCGCTGCGCCACGGCGTCAGCGTCACCGACGGCTGCCTGGACTGGCCCACCACCGCGCACTGCCTGGACGTCCTCGCGGAGGCGGCGCGCCGCAGGCGGATCGCGCCGGTGCGGCCCCGGACCCGGCCGGCCGGGTTGTGAGCGGTCTGCGGGCCCGGTCGGCGTCAAGCACTATTCGAGAGAGGTGAGCAAGTCCTGATGAACCCGTTCGACGACCCGGAGGGCACCTTCCTGGTGCTGGTCAACGACGAGGAACAGCACTCGCTCTGGCCGGAGTTCGCCGAGATCCCGGCGGGCTGGCGGCAGGTGTTCGGCCCGGACGCCCGCGAGGCCTGCCTGGATCACATCCGGGCGAACTGGACCGACCTGCGGCCGAAGAGCCTGCGGATCGCGATGGGGGAGGGGGTCGCATGACGCGCGCGGAGGCGGAGCGGATCGGGCACCTGGACCGGATCGCGCAGGTCCGGGAAGGCCGGCACGCGGAGAAGGTGGGCTACCCTATCCGGATCCGCGAGACGGAGGTCGTGCGCACCGAGATGATCGGGGCCGGGCTCCTGCGCGTCACGCTCGGCGGCCCGGGCACCGAGGGCTTCGAAGCGCACTCGCCGTGCGAGCACGTCAAGCTCATGTTCCCGGACCCGGACGGCAGGCTGCGGCTGCCCGAGCAGAACGGGCTGCTGCTGCGCTGGCCCAAGCCGTCCCCGACGTCGCGCGAGTACACGGTGCGCCGGTACGACCCCGTCGCGGGCGAGATCGACATCGACATCGTGCTGCACCCCGGCGGCCTCGCCTCGGAGTGGGCGCGCGCGGTCGCGCCCGGCGACGTCATGCACGTGGCTGGCCCGCCCGGCGGGCTGATCGTGCCGCACACCTACGACCGCTACCTGCTGGCCGGCGACATCACCGCGCTGCCCGCGATCGCGCGTCGGCTGGAGGAGCTGCCGCGCACGGCGAAGGGCTGGGCGTTCATCGAGGTCGCCGACGCCGATGAGGAGATCGAGCTGTCCGCGCCGGAGGACGTCGAGGTGCGGTGGCTGCACCGGGGGCCGAAGCCGCCGGGCACGTGCGACGCGCTGGAGAGCGCCGTCCGGTCGGTGCCCGTGCTCGACGGCGAGCGGCTGTACGTGTGGCTGGCGGGCGAGGCCGGCGTGCTCAAGCCGCTGCGCCGCTGGGTCAAGGGCGAGCTGGGGCTGGACAAGCGCGACTACGACGTCACGGGCTACTGGAAGCGCGGCATCGCGGACTTCGACGACGACCACGACCACCACCACGAGCACGAGGCGTGACCGGGTGAGCGGTTGCGGCAGATCGTTCTTGTGGACGCCGCGGACCGCCGATTAAGGTTAGCCAACCCTAAATTAACCTCAAGTCAAGGACACACGAATGCGTTTAGCTCGGTCTTTCGGGGTCGTCGCCGCCCTCGTCGTCGCCGCGGCCGGTCTCGCCGGCTGCGGGGCGGGCGGCTCCGCCACGACCGCGGATGCCCAGACCCGGGTCTTCGCCGCGGACAACGGCCAGATCACCATTCCGGCCAAGCCCCAGCGCGTGATCGCGACCGGGTACGCGGTGCCGGCGCTGATCGAGGCCGACGCCCCGCTGGTCGGCATCTCGGCCTGGGCGCGCGGCGTCCCGATGTTCACCCCAGAAGACCTCGCGACGTACGAGAAGCTGGACAAGGTCGCGGGCGAGTCGGCGGCGGAGACCAACTACGAGGCGATCGCCAAGGCGCGGCCCGACCTGATCGTGATCGGCGTGCCCACCCCGGTGCTCGGCGACGTCGACGTGGAGCGGCTCAAGGCGGTCGCGCCGGTCGTCGCGATCGGCCCGAAGAACCCGGCCGAGTGGCGCGAGCTCACCCGCAAGTACGCCGACGCCGCAGGCGCGCTGGAGAACTACGACGCGGCCAAGGCGGAGTACGAGGCGAAGGCCGCCGAGCTGAAGCAGAAGTACGAGCCGGTGCTGCCGGGGCTGAAGCTCGGGCACGTCGGCTCCTACGGCCAGGTGGCCAAGGGCAACTTCCAGCGCGAGTTCGACAAGTCGTGGGGCACCAGCGTCATCAACGACATCGGCGGCGACTACTACGGCGACGTCAAGGTCAAGGGCGGCGGCTCGCGCGACGTCAGCGAGTACCCGTCCATCGAGGAGCTGCCCGCCGCGTTCGCGGAGGCCGACGCGATCACCTACTCGGTCAAGCCGGACGGCACGGTCTCCCCGGCGGTGCAATACGTGCTCGACTCGGAGCTGTGGAAGAACCTGCCCGCGGTCAAGGCCGGCAAGATCTTCCCGATCCGCTACACGGAGGCGGCGACCTACCCCGAGGCGATGCGCGCCCTCGACGCGATCGACCAGGCGTTCGCCCCGCTGCTGGCGCAGTGATCTCCGGCAGTCGCGTGAGTTCGACGAGAGATGGCATGGCGCCCGGGTCGACCGGGCGCCGTGCCGTGATGCTGCTGGGAGCGGCCGTCGCCCTCGCGGCGGCGGCCGTGCTCGGCATCGCCATCGGCGCGCAGTCGCTGCGACCCGCCGAGGTGCTGCAAGCGCTGGTGGCCTTCGACGGCTCATCCGAGCACCTGATCATCTGGGACGTCCGCGTGCCGCGCGTGCTGCTAGGCATCAGCGTTGGCGCGGCGCTGGCCGTCGCGGGCGGGCTGATCCAGACGCTGTCCCGCAACCCGCTCGCGGAGCCCGGCATCCTCGGCGTGACCGTGGGAGCCGGCTTCGCCGTCGCGGTCGGCTCCGCGCTCAGGGTGGCGGTTTCCCAGCTCGGCGAGCTGCTCGCGGCGATCGTGGGCGCGGTGCTGGCCGCGCTGCTGGTCTACGCGGTCGGGCGCCGGTCGCCGCTGCGGCTGGTGCTCACGGGCGTTGCGCTGAGCGCGGTGCTGTCCGGGCTGTCGCTCGGGTTGCGCCTGCTGAACCCCGAGGTCTTCGACCAGTACCGCTTCTGGGCGGTGGGCTCGCTGGCCGGCCGCGAGCAGGTGCCGCTGGGGCTGCCGCTGGTCGCGATCGGATTGGCGCTGGTCGCGGCGATGCTGCTCGCCCGGTCCCTGAACGCGATCGAGCTCGGCGAGACCGTCGCGCGCACCCTCGGCACGCGCGTGGCGCGGGTGCGGGTGGCGACGCTGGTCGTGATCACGGTCCTGACCGGGGCGGCGACGGCACTGGCCGGGCCGATCCTGTTCGTCGGGCTGATCGTGCCGCACCTCGCCCGCCGGATGGCCCCCGGCTCCGTCCCCTGGCAGCTGGCCTACACCGCCGTGCTGGGTGCGGTGCTGATGCTGCTGTCCGACGTCGGCGCCCGCGTGCTGCTGCCGACGGGGGAGGTGCCGGTGGCGATCGTGACCGGCTTCCTCGGCGGCCCGGTGCTGATCTGGGCGGTCCGGCGATACGGGTCGGTGGCGCTATGAACGCGATCGTGGTGCGTGCGCGCGGCCGGGCGCTGCGCCTGCCGCGCCGGACGGTCCTGCTCGCCGCCGCGCTGATCGTGCTGATCCTCGGCCTCGCGCTGCTCGGGCTGTGCTTCGGCGCTTCCTGGCTGTCGCCGGGGGAGGTGCTGGCCGCGCTCGCGGGCACCGGCGACTGGACGGTGGTCGTCGCGCAGTGGCGGCTGCCGCGCGTGCTCGCCGGGATCGTGTTCGGCGCGGCGCTCGGCGTGGCGGGGGCGATCTTCCAGAACATCACCCGCAACCCGATGGGCAGCCCGGACGTCATCGGCCTCGACGCGGGCGCCTACACCGGCGCGCTGTTCGCGATCACCGTGCTGTCCGGGACCTCCGCGCAGCTGGCGGGGAGCTCGGTGCTCGGCGGGGTGCTGGCCGCCGCGGTGATCTACCTGCTCTCGGCCAAGGGCGGGCTTTCCGGGCTGCGCCTGGTGATCGTCGGCATCGCGATGAACGCCATCCTCACCTCGGTGAACGCCTGGATCGTGCTGCGCGCCGAGCTGGAGGTGGCGATCGCCGCGGTCGGCTGGAGCGCGGGCTCGCTCAACGGCATCGACTGGGCGGACGTGTACCTGCCGTTCGCGATCATCCTGGGCCTGCTGGCGTTGCTGGCCACCCAGGCGCACGCGATGCACCAGACCGCGCTGGGCGACTCCGTCGCCGTGGCCACCGGTGTTTCGCTGCACCGGCACCGGTTGCTGCTGGTGCTGGTCGGCGTCGGATGCACGGCGACCGTGACCGCGGTGGCCGGGCCGATCGTGTTCATCGCGCTGGCCGCGCCCCAGATCGGGCGACGGCTGGCCAAGGCCGCCGGCGTGCCGCTGTTGCCCGCCGCCCTCACCGGCGCGGTGCTGCTGCTCGCAGCGGACCTGATCGCGCAGATGCTGCTGGCGCCGGTGTCGCTCCCGGTCGGCGTGGTGAGCACCGCGATCGGCGGCTGCTACCTGATCTGGCTGCTCACCAAGGAGGTGGAGCGCGCATGACCTCGCGACTGAGCGCGCGGGAACTCACCCTGGGCTACGGCGACAGGGTGGTTTCCACCCGGCTCGGCCTCGACATCCCGGACGGCGCGTTCACCGCCATCGTGGGCCCGAACGCGTGCGGGAAGTCGACCCTCCTGCGCGCGTTCGTGCGGCTGCTGAAGCCCGTTTCGGGCGAGGCGAACTTCGACGGCCGGCCGGTCGGGTCGTACCCGACCAAGGAACTCGGCCGCGCGCTGGGCTTCCTGCCGCAGGACCCGGCAGTGCCGGAGAACATCCGGGTGGAGCAGCTGGTCGGCCGGGGCCGGTTCCCGCACCAGTCCTTCCTCGCCACGACCTCGGAGGAGGACGAGCGGGCGGTCGCCGAGGCGATGACCGCCGCGGGCGTCGCCGAACTGGCCGAGCGGCCGGTCGCCGAGCTCTCCGGCGGGCAGCGGCAGCGGGTGTGGGTGGCGATGGTGCTGGCCCAGCAGACGCCCTACCTGCTGCTGGACGAGCCGACGTCGTTCCTGGACATCGCGCACCAGTACCAGCTGCTGACGCTGCTGGCGAAGCTGCGCGACGAGGGGCGGACGATCATCGCGGTGCTGCACGACATCAACCAGGCCTGCCGCTACGCCGATCACCTGGTGGCGATGAAGGACGGCCGGGTCGTGGCGGAGGGCGCCGCCGCCGACATCGTCGACGAGACGCTGCTCGAAGACGTCTTCGACCTCCCCAGCATCGTCGTCCCGGACCCACTGACGGGCACGCCGATGGTCGTCCCGAAACCCTGACCCCGCGTGCTGTGCCGCAATTTCAATGGAAATCGAAGATCCGATTTCCATTGAAATTGCGGGAGTTGTCCACAGCCTTCGGCGTGGCGTGGCCCGACACGCCGAAGGACCGCAGTTTCCATTGAAACTGCGGGACCGGGTTCGCACCGCCGAGGCCGCGGGTGAGATCGGCGTGACGTTCGCTTGAGATTGTCTTAGCTTAGCCTAAGCTAACGATGACCTTGGTCGTTGTCATCCCCAGGAGCCCGCGTTGAGCACTGCCAGCATCGAGTCCCGCACTCCCGCCGAGTTGCCGAGGGACCAGGCGATGGAGCTGACCCGCGCGCAGCTCGGCGTCTGGAACGCGCAGCGGCTAGAGCCGGACTCGCCGTACTACGTCGTCGGCGACGTGGTGGAGCTCTCCGGGCCGGACCCGATCGACGTGGACGCGCTGGCCGATGCGGTGCGGGCCACCACCGACGAGGCGGAGAGCCTGCGGCTGCGGGTGTTCGAGACCCCGGACGGGCCGCGCCAGTACATCGACGAAGGCCCGACCGAACTGCCCGAGATCGTCGACCTGCGGGCCGAAGCCGACCCGGCGGCCGCCGCGGAGGCGTACATCGCGGCCGAGCGCGGACGGCTGGCCGCGGAGTGCCGGGAGATGGTGGGCCGCAGGCTCTACACCCGGACCGTGCTGCGGCTCTCCGACCGCGAGGTCTGGTACACGCAGCTCGGCCACCACCTGGTGTTCGACGGCTACAGCGCGGCGATGCTGGCTCGTCGCACCGCCGAGCACTACACCGCCCGGATGAAGGGCGTCGAGGTCTCGCCGTCGCCGTTCGGCCGGTTCGCCGAGCTCGTCGAGGCGGACCGGGAGTACCTCGCTGGCGAGCGGTTCGCGGCCGACCGCGACTACTGGCGCGACGTGCTCACCCCGCTGCCGGAGCTGGCCACCGCGGTGGACGAGCCCACCGGGCCCGCGGACGAAACGCTGGTCGCGCGTGCGGTCCTGCCCGCCGACGAGGTGGCGAGGCTGCACGCGGTCGCCGAAGCGGCGCGCACCAGCTGGGGCGAAGTGCTCATCGCCTGCTACGCCGCGTTCGTGCACCGGGTGTCGGGGGAGTCGGACGTGGTGTTCGCGCTGCCGCTGATGTGCCGGTTCGGTTCCGGCCTGCGCACCCCCGGGATGGCGGTGAACGTGCTGCCCCTGCGGGTGCCCGTGCGCGGCGGCGACCGGCTTCCCGAACTCAGCCGCCGGGTGGCCAAGGCGATGCGCGACATGCGCAGGCACCAGCGCTACCGGGGCGAGAACTTGCCGCAGGACCTCGTCGCGCCGGGTGCCGGCGCGCTGCTGCACGGCCGGGGCATCAACCTCAAGGCGTTCGACCTGACCATCGACTTCGGCGGCGCGACCGGCGTGATGCGCAACATCGCGGGCGGGCCGCCGGAGGACCTCGGGCTGAGCGTGCTGCCGACCGCCGACGGCGGCCTGCTGCTCGGCTTCGAGGTGGACGCGCGCACCAACACCCAGTCCGATGTGGACGGCAGGCTCGCCGCGCTGCGCGGGCTGCTGGCGCAGCTCACCGCCGATGACGCCCCGGCCGTGGGGCAGGTGGAGCTGATGGCGCCGGCCCTGCGGGAAGAGCTGCTCGCCGAGTGGTCGGTGCCCGCGCTGCCGGGCGAACCGGTCGACGTCCCGACCGCCCTGAACGAGCTCGCGGCCGCGGAACCGGAGCGGACCGCGCTGGTGCACGGCTCCGAGAGGCTGTCCGCCGCGGAACTCGCCGTGCGGGTGCACCGGCTCGCCCGCGCATTGCGGGCGCGGGGCATCGGCCCGGACGACGTGGTGGCGCTCGCGCTGCCCCGCTCTGTCGACCTGGTCGTGGCGCTGCTCGCGGCGCAGGACGCGGGTGCCGCGTACCTGGCGCTGGACCTCGCGCATCCGCCGGAGCGGCTGCGCGAGCTGCTCGCGGACGCTCGCCCCGCCCTGCTGCTCACCAGTGGGGAAACCGGGCTCGACGCCGAAGTGGACCTGCACGCCGCGGAGTTCACCGCCGAACTCTCGGGCTACGCCGATACCCCGCTGGCGGACGACGAACTGGCGGCGCCGCGACACCCCGAGCACCTCGCTTACGTGATCTACACGTCGGGCTCGACGGGCCGGCCGAAGGGCGTGCTGGGCCGGGTCGGCGCGCTCGCCGGTCTCCTGCACCACAACCGCAGCACCGTCGTGGCCGAGACGCACCGGCAGGCGGGGCGGCGGTTGCGCACGGCGCACACCTACTCCTTCGCCTTCGACGCCTCCCTCGACCAGCTGCTCTGGCTGCTGTGCGGCCACGAGCTGCACCTCTACGACGTCGAGCTCGCCAAGGACGCCGACGCGCTGCTCGCCGCCTACCGCGAGGACCGGATCGACGTCGTGGACACCACGCCGTCGATGGCGGCGCCGCTGGTGGATGCGGGATTGCTGGACGCCGAAGACCACCGGCCGTCGCTGCTCGTGCTCGGCGGCGAGGCCACACCGGGCGCCCTGTGGCAGCGCGTCGCCGACTCGCCGGTGCCGGGGCGCAACCTGTACGGCCCGACGGAGGCGACCGTGGACGCCACCGCCGCGGTGATCGACGGTGCCGAACACACCATCGGGCGGCCGCTCGCGGGCACCTGCATCTATCTGCTGGACGCCGCGCTGCGACCCGTCGCGCCGGGCGCGATCGGCGAGCTGTACCTGGCCGGGCCGCACCTGGCCCGCGGCTACCTGAACCTGCCCGCGACCACCGCCGAGCGGTTCGTCGCCGATCCGTTCGGCGCGCCCGGCGACCGCGCCTACCGCACCGGCGACCTCGCCCGCTGGGTGCCCGGCCGCGGCCTGGAGTACCTGGGGCGCGGCGACGGGCAGGTGAAGATCCGCGGCTACCGGGTCGAGATCGGCGAGGTCGAGGCCGCGCTCGCCGCGGTCGCCGGGGTGAGCGCGGCGGCGGCCGTGTTGAACACCGACGGCGAGCGGCCGAGGCTGATCGGCTACGCCGTGCCGTCGGACGGGGCATCGCTCAGCCCGGAGGCGGTGCGCACCGCCGTCGCCGAGCGGCTGCCGGACGCGCTGGTCCCGTCGGCCGTCGTGCTGCTCGACGAACTGCCGGTGACGATCAACGGCAAGCTGGACCGGGCGGCGCTGCCCGCGCCGCGGATCGAGTCCGGCCGCGCGCCGAGCACCGAGCGCGAGCGCCTGCTCTGCTCGGTCGTCTCGGAGGTGTTCGGCGCCGACGAGGTCGGGGTCGACGAGGACTTCTTCGGCCTCGGCGGCGACAGCATCTCGGCGATCACCGTCAGCGCCCGGCTCCGGGCGCACGGCCTGCACCTCCGGCCCCGCGACCTGCTGGCGCGCCGCACCCTCGCCGCGCTCGCGGCCTCGGCGGAGGAGATCGCGGACGAGCCCGCGCAGGTTCCGGACGACCCGACCGGGCCGGTGCCCGCGCCGCCGATCGTCCGGGGACTGCTCGACCCGCACCCGGACGTCGACGTCGTGGCGGGCTACGCGCAGTGGACCGCGCTGCACGTGCCGGAGGGCCTCGCGATGGGAGACCTCGTCGTCGGCGTCCAGGCCGTGCTCGACCGGCATGACGCGCTGCGGCTGCGCGCCGAGGGCGCGGACGCGCTGACCGTGCGCCCGCTCGGGGCGGTGCCCGCGCAACGCGTCGTCCGCGAGGTGCCGAGTTCGGCGGATATCGCCGGTATCGCCGAGGAATTGGCGGCCGAGCTGGACCCGCGCGCGGGCGAGGTGCTCCGGGTGGCGCTGGTGCGCACCGAGGCGGGCGTGCCCGATCGGCTCCTAGTGCTGGCCCATCACCTGATCGTCGACGGCGTGTCCTGGCGGGTGCTGCTGCCGGACCTGCACGCGGCGTGCCAGGCCGCGGCGGACGGCACTAAGGCCGAGCTCTCCCCGGCAGGCACGTCCTGGCGGCGGCACGCGACTCTCCTTGCGGAGCAGGGCGAGCAGGGGGCTCGACGCGGCGAGTTCGCGGATTGGCGCCGGGCGGCGGAAGCCGCGGTCCGGCTCGGCAGCCGCGCGCTGGACCAGCGGCTGGACACGGTCAAGACGGGATTCCGGAGCACGACCACGGCCACGCCGGAGGCCACTGCGGCCGTGCTGACCGCGCTGCCGGAGGCCTACTGCGCCGGGGTCGACGAGGTGCTGCTGGCCGCGCTCGTGCTCGCGCTGCGCTCCGTGCGGCCCGGCACCGACGCCGCGACCGTCACGATGGAGGGGCACGGCCGGGAACCGCTCGTGGACGGTGCGGACCTCTCCAGCACGGTCGGCTGGTTCACCAGCGAGTACCCGGTCCGCGTGCCGGCGGATGCGGTGGCCGCCGATGCGGACTTCGCCGAAGCGCTGGCCGGCGGCCCGGCGGCCGGGCGGCTGCTGCGCGCGGCCAAGGAGGCCAAGCGCTCGATCCCGGACGGCGGCATCGGCTACGGCGTGCTGCGCCACCTCGACCCCGAGACCCGGACCGAGCTCGGCGCGACGCCGCCGCCGGACGTGCTGCTCAACTACCTCGGCCGGTTCGCCCCGCTGCCGGGCGGGGGCTGGCGGCTGCCCGACGGCGACCCGTTCGCCGTGCTGGAACCGCCGGACAAGGCGCTGGAGCAGGTGCTGGCGCTGAACTGCTTCGTGCACGAGGCCGACGCGCCCCGCCTCGCCGTCGAGTGGACCGCCGCCGGGCTCGTGCTGACCCCCGACGACGTGGCCGAGCTGCAGCGCGCGTTCGCGACCGCGCTCGACGCGCTGGCCGCGCACGCCGAGGGCCTCGGCGCCGGCGAAGGCGGACTCACGCCCTCAGACCTTCCGCTGGTGGACCTCGACCAGGCCGGTGTCGACGCGATGCAGGCCGCCCGGCCGATCGCGGACGTGCTGCCCGCAACCCCGCTGCAGGTCGGGCTGTCCTTCCACAGCATGGTGCGCGCCGATACCGACGCCGACGTGTACGTCGTGCAGGCGATGACCCACCTGGCCGGCGCGTTGGAGCCGGAGCGGTTGGCGGGCGCGGCGGCGGAACTGCTGCGCCGCAACCCCGCGCTGCGGGTCTACCTGGACACGACCGCGGCGGGCGAGGTCATGCAGGTCGTGCCCGCGGACGTGGACCTGCACTGGCGCGAGGC
The DNA here is from genome assembly GCF_040654735.1 of Saccharopolyspora sp. NPDC050642. NCBI lineage: Bacteria > Bacillati > Actinomycetota > Actinomycetes > Pseudonocardiales > Pseudonocardiaceae > Saccharopolyspora > Saccharopolyspora sp. NPDC050642. The sequence continues at coordinate 55,739 of NZ_JBFAIN010000025.1, forward strand.
CGACCTGTCGGCGAGCTCTCCGGAAGAGCGGGAGCGCGCGCTCACCGAGCATGCCCGCGCGGAGCTCGACCGCCCCTTCGACCCGGCGCGGCCGCCGCTGATCCGGTTCCTGCTGTGCAAGCTCGGCGAGACCGAACACCGGCTGCTCATCACCAACCACCACGCGCTGCTGGACGGCTGGTCGATGCCGCTGGTCGGGCGGACCCTGCTCGCGATCTACGCCGAGCTCGGCGGCGGCGATCCGGTGCCGACCGCGCCACCGCTCGTCGAGTACTTCCGCTGGCTGGCCCGCAGGGACGGCGAGGCCGCGCTGCGGGCCTGGCAGGACGAGCTGGCCGGGATCGACGAGGGAACCCGGCTGGCACCGGCGAACCCGACGTCCCGGGTGGACCGGCCGGGCCGGGTCGCGATCGAGCTCGGCGCCGGGTTCAGCGCCGAACTGCGCGCGTTCGCGCAGGTCAGGGGCATCACCCTGACAACCGTGCTGCAGACGGCGTGGGGCGTGCTGCTGGGCAGGCTCACCGGTCGGCGCGACGTGGTCTTCGGTTGCCCCGTGTCGGGCCGGCCCGCCGAGGTGGACGGCGTGGCCGCGATGATCGGGCAGCTGGGCAACACCATCCCGGTCCGGGTTCGGCACGCCGCGGGCGACACCGCCGCACGGCTGCTCTCCCACGTGCACGAACGCAGCGTCGCCCTCGCCGATCACCACCACGTGGGCCTGCCGGACATCCAGCGCGCCGTCGGCGCGGGCGAGCTGTTCGACACGATGCTCGTGATGGAGAACTTCCCGCTCTCCAGCAGGCAGCGCACGCCGCTCGCGCCGGGCCTGGAACTGGCGGGCGTGGACATCACCGACGCCACGCACTACCCGCTGACCGTGGTCGTCATCCCCGAGGACGAGATCGTCATCGGGCTCGGCTACCAGTCGCACGCCTTCGACGAGGCGACCGTCCGCGACTACGGCCGCTGGCTGCTCGCGCTGCTGCGGGAACTCGTCGCCGACCCGGACCGGCCCGTCAACCGGCTGCCGATGCTGGAACCCGCCGAGCGGCGTGACCTGCTGGCGGCGGGCGCCGGGGCCGCGCCCGCACACGACTACGGCAGCGTGCTGGCGCGGTTCGCGAAGTGGGTGGGTGGCAAGCCGGACGCCGAGGCCGTGGTGTGCCGCGACCGGGTGCTCAGCTACGTCGAGCTGGACCGGCGCGCGAACCGGCTGGCGCACGCGCTGCTGGCCGCCGGAGTTCGCCCGCAGGACCCGGTCGCGGTGCTGCTCGGCCGGGACGTGGAACAGGTCGTGGCGCTGTTCGGCGTGCTCAAGGCGGGCGCGGTGTACGTCCCGGTCGACCCGGGCTACCCGGCCGACCGGCGGGCCTACCTGCTCGGCGATGTCGTCCCGGCCGCGGCCGTGATCACCTCGGACGTGCTGGCCGGCCTCGACGGCGGCCTGCCCTCGGATCTCCGGGTGTTGTCGCTGGACGGCGCCGCGCCGGACGGCCCCGCCGAGTGGGACGCCGACCCGGCGGACGCGCGCCGCGGCCTCACCGAGGACGCGCTGGCCTACATCATCTACACGTCCGGCACGACGGGGCGGCCGAAGGGCGTCGCGGTGCCCCACCGCGGCATCCCGGACCTGGTCGCGCTGCAGGAGGAGACGTTCGGGATCACCGAGCGCGACCGCTACCTGCACTTCGCCTCGACTAGCTTCGACGTCGCGTTCTTCCAGACGATGATGCCGCTGCTCTCCGGCGGCACGCTGGTGATCGCGCCGGAGGAGGTGCGGATCCCCGGCGACGAGATCCTCGACTACGCCGCCGAACACCGGGTGACCGCGCTGAATCTGCTGCCGTCCTTCCTGACCGCGATGCCCGACGACGCCGAGGTCGACCCCGGCGTGATGTTCATGGTCGGCGCGGAACGGCTGGACCCCGCGCTGGCGCGGCGCTGGGGAAACCGGCGCGCGCTGTTCAACTGCTACGGACCCACCGAGGTCACGATCAACGCGGTGACCTGGAGGTACGACCCCGACGACGCGGGACCGCTGCCGATCGGCCGCCCCGATCCCAACGTGCGCGCGTACGTGCTGGACGAGGGCCTGCAGCCGGTCGGGACCGGCGTCACCGGCGAGCTGTACCTCGGCGGCCCGGGCGTGGCCCGCGGCTACGTCGGCAGGCCGGACCTCACGGCGGCGGCGTTCGTCGCCGACCCGTTCGGCCCGCCGGGCTCGCGGGCCTACCGCACCGGCGACCTGGTGCGGTGGCGGCCGGACGGGCAGCTGGTGTTCATCGGCCGCGTCGACCACCAGGTCAAGATCCGCGGGTTCCGGATCGAGCTCGGGGAGATCGAGAGCACCCTCACCCGGCACCCGGACGTGCGCGCGTGCGTGGTGATCGTCCGCGAGGACGAGCCGGGGCAGCGGCGGCTGGTCGGCTACGTGATCCCCACCGACGGCGCCGATTTCGACGCCGCGCTGCTCCGCGAGCACCTCGCCGCCCAGTTGCCCGACTACATGGTGCCGACCGCGCTGCTCCCGCTGACCGCGCTGCCGCTGAACACCAGTGGCAAGCTCGACCGTGCGGCGCTGCCCGCGCCCGGCCCGGCGGCGGCCTCGCGGGAGCCCGCAACACCCGCCGAGGCGTTGCTGCTGGACATCTTCCGCGAGGTGCTCGGCACCGACGCGATCAACCTCGACGACGGGTTCTTCGAAGTCGGCGGCGACAGCATCGTGGCGCTGCAGGTGGTCTCCCGTGCCCGGCGCCGCGGTCTGGGGGTGAGCCCGCGCGACGTGTTCGAGGGCGGCACCGTGGCGGGCATCGCGGTCCTCGCCGAAGACGACAGCGAGGCCCGCACGGCGGCTCCGGCCTCCGGGGACGTCCCGCTGACGCCGGTCATGCGCGACCTGCTGCGCCACGGCTCGGCCGCATCCGGGTTCTGCCAGTGGATGGAGGTGTGCGTTCCCGCCGGTGGCGACGAGGCGACCTGGCAGGCGGTGCTGGACGCCGTGCTCGCCCGGCACGACGCGCTGCGCGGCTACCTCGTCGACCCGGTCGACGGGGAGCCGGTGCTGCGCATCCCCGAGCCCGGCGCGGTCACCGGCGCCGACGTGCTCACCCGCATCGCCGCGTCGGTCGACGACGACCCGCGCCCGTTGCTCGACGCGCACATCCTCGAGGCGCAGGCCCGGATGGACCCGTGGACCGGGCCGCTGGTGCGCGCGTTCTGGCTGGACCGGGGGCCCGGCGAGCTGGGCAGGCTGGTGCTGCTCGCGCACCACCTCGTCGTCGACGGGGTGTCCTGGCGGATCCTGCTCGACGACCTCGCCCAGGCGCACGAGGCGGCCGCCGCGGGCACGGCGCCGGAGCTGCCCCGGTACGGGGAGTCGTTCCTGGGCTGGGCGCGGTCGCTGCGCGCGGCGGTCGAGGCGCGGCGGCCGGAGCTGCCGCATTGGCGCGATATCGCCGATGCAGCGGCGGCGCCGCTCGGCGCGAAGTCGCTGGACCCGGCGCGGGACACCGCCGCGACCCTGGTGCACCACGAGATCCGGCTCGACCCGGAATCCACCCGCGCCCTGCTCACCACGCTGCCCGTCGCGTACCGGTGCACGCCGGACCCGGTGCTGCTCGCCGCGCTGGCCCGAGCCGTGCGGGCCTGGCGCGGGGAAGCGGCGGACCTGGTGGTCTCGCTGGAGAGCCACGGCAGGCCGCCGCACACCCCGGACCGGTCCGGCCAGGTGGACCTGTCGCAGACGGTCGGCTGGTTCACCGCGATCCACCCCGCACGCGTGGCGCTGCCCGCCGGCGGCACGGCGGCGGAGCTGAAGTCGGTCAAGGAACAGCTGCACGCGAGCGGCGACGGCCTCGGGTACGGCATCCTCGCCGGCGCGGCCCCGGCGATCCGGCCGCAGGTCAGCTGGAACTACCTCGGCACCTACCCGACCGGCGGCGGCGAGGACGCGGCTTGGCGGCGCCCGGCCGACGCGGACCCGTTCGGCTCCGGCGGTGGGGAAGAACTGCCGCTGGACCACCAGCTCATGATCAACGCGCTGGCGCGCGACGACGGCGACGGCGTCGCGCTCGGCGTCCGGCTCAGCTGGCCCCGCGAGGTGTTCGCGGACGGGGAGATCGCCGGGCTCGCCGAGCACCTGCGCGCGGAACTGCTGTCCGTCGCCGCCGATCCCGGCGCGGCCGCGGGAGCCGGGCTCACGCCGTCCGACCTCCCGCTGGTCGACCTCGACCAGGCCGCGATCGAGCGGTTGGAGTCCGAGCGCCGCGTGGCGGACGTGCTCCCGCTCGGGCCGCTGCAGGAGTTGATGCTGCGGCACTCGCGGGACCGGGCCGACGGCGCCGCCGACCCCTACACGGTGCAATCGACGTTCTCCATCACGGGTGCGCTGGACGTCGACGCGCTGCACGCCGCATGCGGCGACCTGGTGCGCAGGCACCCGAACCTGGCCGCGGTGTTCCCGCCCGACCGGGCGGTGCAGGTGCTCCCCGCCGACCCGCGCCCGGACTGCAGGCTGGTCGAAGTGGATCCCGGGGCGGTGGAACGAGCGTTGGCCGCGGACCTCGCGGAACCGTTCGACCTCGCGGCCGGGCCGCCCCTGCGGCTCACCGTGCTCCGGACTTCGCCCGAGCAGGCCGAGGTGGTGCTGACCAGCCACCACGTGCTCTCCGACGGCTGGTCCGCGCCGCGCATGCTCGCGGAGCTGTTCACCCACTACGCGTCGCGGGTGCGGGGGAGCGCGCCGAGCGCTCTGGCCGCGCCGATGCCGTTCGCCTCGTACCTGAGGTGGCGTTCAGAGCGGGATCACGACGCCGACGCCCGCGCGTGGGCCGCCGAGCTCGACGGGCTGCCCGAGGGCGACCACCTGGCGGCCGCCGGCGGAGCGCTCACGGCCCGGGAGTTCCCGCAGCCGGTGCTGTTCGAGGTGCCAGCGGAACTGGTCGGGGCGTTGACCTCGGCCGGGTCGGTGCGCGGGCTCACCGCCAACACCCTGCTGCAGGGCGCTTGGGCCGCGGTGCTGGCGGCGCGTTCCGGGCGCGCGGACGTCTGCTTCGGCGCGATGGTCTCCGGCCGCTCGGCCGGGGTCGACGGCGTCGAGGAGATCGTGGGACTGCTGGCCAACGCGGTGCCGGTGCGCGCGCGCTTCGCGGGCACGCTGGGCCAGGCGTTGGCCGATCTGCAGGCGCGACAGCAGGGCATGGCCGACCATCAGCACGTCGCGCTGCCCGATCTGGAGCGGCTGCTCGGCCGTCGCAGGCTGTTCGACAGCCTCGTGGTGTTCGAGAACTACCCGGCCGACGCCGAACGCCTGCGCCACCCCGCGCCGGGGCTCACGGTCACCGGCACCCGGTTCCGCGAGGCGACGCACCACCCGGTGACGCTGACCGTCGTGCCGGACGGCGACGGCTGGGCCGGCGTCCTCGGCTACCGGCCCGAAGCCATCACCGCGGCGGACGCCTGGGCGCTGAGCCGGGAACTGCTGGGCGCGCTGGCCGGGCTCGCGGGCGGGCTGGACTCCGATGCGGCCGGGTTCGTCGGGCAGCTGCGGAGCACCGATGGCTGAGGCGGCCACTCGCGAGCGCATCGACCCGGCCCTGTGGCGCACCGCGTTCGTGCTGGTGCTCGGCACGTTCATGGCGACGCTCGACGCGACGATCGTCAGCGTCGGCATCCGGGAGCTGATCGCCGACTTCGACGCCTCGGTCACCGAGATCCAATGGGTGACCACGGCGTACCTGCTGGCGGTGGTCACGGCCGTCCCGGCGTCGGGCTGGCTGGCGGGCCGGTTCGGCGGCAGGCGCACCTGGCTCGCCGCGGTGGCGCTGTTCCTGCTGGGCTCGGCGCTGTGCGCGCTGGCCTGGTCGGCGACGAGCCTGATCGTGTTCCGGGTGTTGCAGGGCCTCGGCGGCGGGCTGCTCCCGCCGACCGGTCAGGCGCTGCTGGCCCGCGCCGCCGGTCCCGGCCGGATCGGGCGGGTGATCAGCGTGGTCGGGGTGGTGCCGCTGCTGTCCCCGGTGCTGGGGCCGCTGATCGGCGGCTCGATCCTCGGCGTCGCGGACTGGCCGTGGCTGTTCCACGTCAACCTGCCGATCGGGATCGTCGCGCTCGCGCTGGTGCCGCGCTGCGTTCCCGCGGATCCGCCGGCCACCCGGCGGGAGCCGTTCGACTTCGTCGGCGCGGCGCTGCTCTCGCCGGGAATCGCGATGCTGGTGTTCGGCCTCGGCGAGGTCGGCGCGCGCACCATGCCGATCGGGGTGGCGCTGTGCGCGGCGGTGCTGGGCGTGGGCATGCTCGCCGGATTCGTGTGGCACGGGCTGCGGACCGACCGGACTCCGCTGCTGGATCCCCGGCTGTTCGCCCGGCCGCCGCTGGGCGCGGCCGCGCTCGCGCTGGTGGTGCTCGGCGCCTCGGTCTTCGGCACGATGTTCCTCCTGCCGCTGTACCTGCAGGAAGGGCGCGGTCTGTCGGCGTGGGAGGCGGGCCTGCTGCTCGCGCCGCAGGGCGTCGGCGCCGCCGCGGGATCGCTGGTGGTCAACCGCCTCATCGACCGGCTGGCGACGCGGACGCTCGTGCTGACGGGAATCGCGCTCATCACGATCGGCACGGCCCCGCTCACCAACCTCGCGGTGCTCGGAGCGGACGCGCTGCTCGGCTCGGCGCTGCTGGTGCGCGGCGTCGGCATCGCGATGATCAGCGCCCCGGTGATGAGCGCCGTCTACCGGCGGATGCTCCCGCCGGAGCTGCCCGGCGCGTCGTGCGCGCTGAACATGCTCAACACCGTCGGCGGCTCCGTGGGCACCGCTCTGCTCGCCGTGGTGCTCCAATCCAGGCTGGCCGAGCGGGAAGCCCTCGGCGTGGCGGTGGCGTTCGCGGACACCTTCTGGTGGGTCCTCGGCTGCTGCCTCGTCGCGGTGCTCGGCGCCGCCCTGCTTCCGGGGGCCGCCAAGTCCGATCCGGCCGCGACGCCCGAGCCGGACGCCGCGGCCCCGCGCGCCCGCTAGCCGGCCTGCAGGAGCTTGGCGATCTCGGCGACGATCACGTCCGGTTCGGTGAACGGGACGTAGTGGTTGGAGCGTGCCGCGATGACGTGGCGGCCTTGCGGGGACTGCGCGGCGCGGTGGGCGTGCGAGGCGTTGGCCTCGGCGCGGATCGCGAGGCCCATGCCGTTTCCGGTGCGCCCGCCGGAGATGACGGTGACCGGGATGGATCCGAGGTCGGGTGCGGCGCCGCGCCAGGCGGCGAGTTCGTCCAGGAACGTCCGGGCCTGCAGCCGCTGGGTGCGCAGGACTTCCGCGGTGAACCCCTCGCGTTCGAAGTCGCGGCGCACGTCGTCGGGCAGTTCGGCGAGCATCCGGCGGAAGGGCAGGCCGAGCAGGCCCAGCCGGGCGAGGACCGAGCCCGCCGCCAGCGCGTAGCGCTCGCCGCGGCGGAACCTGTTGCCGAACAGCACTTCCGCGGCCTCGTCGGTGGGGTCGACGAGCACCAGCCCGGCGATCCGGTCGGGCCGGCCGGCGGCGGCGAGGCGGACGATCGGGCCGCCGGCGCTGTGCCCGACCAGGACGAACGGGCCGGGTTCGAAGTGGTCGAGCACCTCGTTGAGGTCGTCGGCCATGCGCCGGAGAGTCCGGTCGGAGCGGTCGGGCGCGCTGCGGCCCAGGCCGGAGCGGTCGTAGACGATCGCGCGGGCGTGGCGGGCGACCTCCGGCTGGACGGCGGCCCAGGAGGACCGGCTGGCGCCGGAGCCGGCCTCGAAGACGACGGTGGGCGTGGCGGCGTCGGGCGGGCCGGGTAGGACCATCGCGTGCAGCCGTCGCCCGTCCTGGGTGGGGACCCAGTCCGATTCGCCTTGGGTGTGCAAAGCGGTGTCGACCATGGTGGATTCCCCTCAGATCGCTGGTCTTCCAGGCGTTCGGCGGGCCCGCGCCGAACGCGGTTCGCAGGGGAGCGGGGCAGTCCTAACAGGACGTCGCTCACCCGGGCCCGGGAGTCCGCTGCGATTCCGCGCCGGGCCTTGCGCTTTCGCCGTCCACCCGACCCCCATCGTAATTAAGGGTAGTCTAACTTGATCTGGTGCGCGGTCGATTCGCTCGGGTTTCCGCGCGGCGGCGCGGGAAACCCTTGTTTCCCGTAGAACTCGTGATGTTTCATGGTGGGTGTCTTCGCGGTTCGGCAGGGCCGCAGCGGTGGAGGGAGAACTCGTCGCGTGATGCGCACCGGAGGATCGCTCGTCGTCGAGTCGCTGGCGGCGTTGGGCGCGGACACCGCGTTCGGCGAGCCCGGCCAGCACGCGCTCGGGATCTTCCAAGCCCTGGCCGGGTCCGGGCTGCGGTACGCGGGTTTCCGGACCGAGCTCAACGCCGGGTTCGCGGCGGCGGGTTTCGCCTGCGCCACCGGTCGTCCGGCGCCGCTGCTGGTGTCGACCGGCCCGGGCGCGCTGATCAGCCTCGCCGCGCTGCAGGAGGCGGCATCCGCCTCGATCCCGGTGGTCGTCATCGGCAGCCAGGTCCCGTCGGCCGGTTTGGGCGGCCCGCGCCGGGGTTTCCTGCACGAACTGCCCGACCAGCGCGGGTGCGTGGCGCAGGTGGTGAAATCCGCCGGAACCGCCCGGCATCCGTCGCAGATCCCGAGCGCGATCGCCCGCGCCTGGGAGGTCGCGCTCACCCCGCCGCACGGCCCGGTCTACGTCGAGATCCCCCAGGACGTCCTGCTGGCCGAGGTCGATGTCCCGCCCGTGACCGGGCTGACCGCGACGCCGCAACTACCGGCGCCCCGGCCGGAGCTGATCAGTGCCGCGGCGGCCGATCTGGATCGTGCGCAGCGCCCGGTGATCCTGGCAGGCGGCGGAGTGGTGCGCGCCGGGGCCGAGGACGCCCTGCTGGAACTCGCCGAGAAGCTGCGCGCCCCGGTCGCGACGACCTTCGGCGCCAAAGGCGCGTTCCCCTGGCTGCATCCGCTGTCGGCGCAGTCCTGGCTGGAGGATCAGCACACCACGGACTTCCTGGCCGACGCGGATGTTCTGCTCGTGGTCGGCAGCGGGCTCGGGGAATTGTCCAGCAACTACCACACATTCCGGCCGCGCGGGCGCGTCATCCAGGTCGAAGCGGACCCGGGCAAGCTGGAGGCGAACGTGCCGGCGCTGGGCGTTCACGCCGATGCGCGGCTCGCCCTGGAGGAGTTGGCTTCGGCGGTCTCCGCCCGCGAACCCGACGGCGCGGCGGAAGCGCGTGCCGGCGAGCTGCTGACGAAGATCCGGCGCCGGCTCGACGGCCAGGACCTGGGCACCGAACGCGCGCTCGTCGAGGCGATTCGCGCCGCGCTGCCCGACGACGCGCCGAGCTTCTGGGACATGACGATCCTCGCTTACTGGGCCTGGTCGGCTTTCGATGCGCGCGTCCCGGGCGCGATGCAGTCGGCGCAGGGCGCCGGCGGGCTCGGCTACGGGTTCCCCGCCGCGTTGGGCGCCGCCGTCGCGCTGGGCGATCAGCGTCCGGTGCTGGCGGTTTCCGGTGATGGCGGCGCGATGTACGGCATCAGCGAGCTGGCCACGGCGCGGCAGCTGGGGTCGAACGCGACCTGGTTGATCGTGGACGACGGCGGCTACGGAATCCTGCGCGAGTACATGACCGACGCCTTCGGGGCCACCTTCGGGACGGAGCTCGCCCGGCCCGATTTCGTCGCGCTCGCGGAGTCCTTCGGAGTCCCGGCGCGCAGGTCGACGCCGGAAGACCTGGAGCGGGACCTCGCGGCCGCGCTGGCGGAGCCGGGCCCGAACGTCGTGGTGCTGCAAGCGAATCCGCGCATGTTCGCGCCGACGCACCTGCCCGGCTGAGTCGACGGCTCGGCGGTCGTTTCAGGGTGGCTCCGCCCGGATGATCTTGAAGACACCCGGTGTCGGTTTCGCGCGAAACCGCCGTCCTGCGTCCCATGCGTCCCGCATACCGTTCTGAAACGCCTCTTAGACAAGGTGGTCCAGCAGCAGCCGGGCGTCCGGCAGCTCGTCGAGGCGCAGCACGGTGTCGACCAGGCGCTCCGCGGCCGGTTCCGGGACGAGCCGGCGGAACTTGGCGATCAGGGCGTCGTCGCCGATCGGGTTGGTGGGCGAGCCCAGCGGATCGGTGACGCGGTACTGGTAGCCGGCGCCTTCGGTGACCAGGCCGATGACCGGTTCTTCGGATGCTGGCATCGACGAATCCACCTCCAGCACGACGGAATCCATGATCGCGCGCACCCGCTCGTCGCGACGTTGCTCCGGGCCGTACGCCGCGAGGTCCGCCACGCCGAACGCGATCTGAGCGGCGACTGCGTACGGCAGGCTGAGCTGCGCCGTGCCGAGGGTTCGCGTGTCGCGGCCACCGCACATGTCGGCCAGGAACGGGCTGAGCCTGACGCGCACCTGGCGGATCTCGTCGGCGCGCAGGCTGTGGTCGCGCATGAGTTGCGCGACGGCATCGACGGCCGAGTGCGTGCCGCGGCACGACGCGTGGGGTTTGATGGCGCACCGCTGGATCCGCCACTGCACGCCGAGCCCGTCGGTGAGCGCGGCGTGCTCGGCGGTGGCCGGCGCGAAGGTGCTGAGGAATCCGCCCCAGACGTCGTCGAGGGCGTGGACCGGGCCAGGGATTCCGCTTCCGGCGAGCGCAGCAGCGGTGACACCGGCTTCCGCGGCCCGGCCCGCGTGCAGGCGCTTGCTCAAGGCGCCATTGTGGACGAACGCCCAGAGGCCACCGCTCATCGAGGCGGCGAAACCCACGGCCGCGGAGCATTCTTCCGGGGCAAGCGCAAGGATGCGGGCTGCTGCGGCGGCCGAACCGAAGGGCCCACAGGTGCCGGTGGAGTGCCAGCCCGCTTGGTTGTGCTCCTGGTAACCGCCGCAGCCCTCCAGCGCGCGTCGGGCGAGGTCGTAGCCGAGGACGATGGCGACCAGCAGCTCCGCACCGGAAACAGCTCGGTCCGTCAGCGCAAGGGAGGCCAGGGCGGCGGGCACGACGACCGCTCCGGAGTGGTCGCAGCCGCCGGTGTCGTCGAGCTCCAGCGCGTGCGCAGCCACGCCGTTGGCCAGCGCGGCGTCGCGAGCCGTCGTGAGCAGGCCGGTTCCCCAGATCGCGGCTCCTGCGGCGGTCGGAGTGGTGAGGGTTGCGGTGATCCCGGCCGTTTCCGGTGTCCTGGCACCGGCCAGGGCCGCGCCGAGGGTGTCGAGGAGGTGCCGCTTGGCCTTCTCCGCGACGCTGCCGGGGAGGTCTGCGAAGGCGGTTCCGGCGATGAACCCGCCGAGGCGGGTTGCCGTGGGCTCAGGCATCGGAACCACCTCCGGTCAGCCGGGCGAAGACGTCGGCCGGGTGCCCGGGCTCGTTGACGGGGTGGTTCTCGCGCCACCAGCCCGCGATCTCGCTGCCGGTCGCGAACCACGCCCCGCCGGTGGCGCGGATGCGCCGGAGGAGCTCGCGGACGAGCCCGATGCGCCCGGGGGTTCCGGACACCTCCGGGTGCAGGCGGAGGACGTAGCAGAGCCCGAACCGGTGGTACGCCTGGAATTCCCGCCACCAGTTGTCCAGCACGTCGGCGTAGCCGGCGATCCGGCACTGGCCGGCGGGCATCGGCGGGTCGAGGTTGAACACGAAGTACGGGGCGTCTTCGAGCTCGTGGTGCAGCGGGATCTCCACCGGCCCGGCGGGGTGGACGTACGGCAGGTCGTCGCCGCGCCACGACGAGGACCAATCGATTCCCGCCGCCGCCAGCGCCTCGGGGAGCCCGCGGGCGAAATCGCCCTGCGGCACGCGGAATCCCCGGGGCCGCGCACCGGTGATCCCGGCGAGCGCCTCCTGACCGGCTTCGATCGCGGAAAGCTGGCCGGCGAGGTCGAGCCGGTCGAAGTCCTCGTGCGCGAAGCCGTGATTGCCGATCTCGTGACCGGCGGCGTGGATCCGCTCCACCAGCTCCCGATGCTCGTGGGCGTTCGCGCCCGGGACGAACCAGGTCGCCGGCACGTCGAGATCGGCGAACATCGCGAGCAGCCGGTCGACGCCGCGCGTCGCGCCGTAGCGGAACTGCGACAGCGTCTTCTCCCGCGATTCCAGCGAGGGATCCGCGGAAAGCAGGGCGAGGTCGCCGTCGAAATCCACCGTGACCGCCACGGCGCACTGCTGCCCGCGAGGCCAGGTCCGCGTCGCCATGTCACCCCTCCTCCGGAACGTCCTGCACCTCGCGGTGCCATTCGGCGATGTCGCGGCAGGTGGCGAACCACACGTCGCCCGGGCCGCGCATGTGGGTCAGGAGCCGCTCCAGCAGCTGCAGCCGCCCGGGCTTGCCGACCACCTTGGGGTGGAACAGGGTCGTCATGCACAGCCCTTCGGCCCGGTGCCCGTCGAACTCGCGTCGCCAGTTGTCCAGGGTGGTCGCATAGCCGGCGATGCGGTCCTGCCCGGCGGGGAAGTCCGGCCTGCGGTGGTACGCGAGATACGCGTAGTCGTCGAGCTCCCAGCGCGCCGGAATCTCCACCAGCGGCGACAGCCGCCCGTCGATGCGGTGCCGGTAGGGCCGGTCGTCGCCGCGCATCGAACTGGAGTAGCGGAATCCGTGCTCGACCAGCAGCCGCGGGGTGTCGACGGCCCAGTCCCCGGACGGCGTGCGATAGCCGACCGCGGGCGCGCCCAGCACGTCCGCGAAGATCTCCTGGCTGCGCCGGAGCACCCGCCGCTGCTGGTCGGTGTCGAGATCGCGGAACGACTCGTGCCGGTAGCCGTGGTGGGCGACCTCGTGGCCGCGCGCCACGACGTCCTGGCAGCGCTCCGGCCACGTCTCCACGACCCAAGCCGGGATGAAGAACGTGGCCGGGATCCCGGCGGCGTCGAGGAGGTCGAGGACCCGCGGCAGCGCCCGCCACGGGCCGTACGAGCCGAGCGTGAAGTACTCCGGTTTCCGCCAGATGCTGCCGTCGAGCATGGCTGTCCCGGTCGGCCCGTCGAGGTCGAAGGCGAGGGCGACGGCCACCCGGGCGCCGCCCCGCCAGACCAGCCGGCCACCGCTCACGGCTTGACGCCGTTGACCACCGGCCGGGTGGCCCCGTAGCCGAGGCCCCACTTGTCCAGGATCGACTGGTAGGAGCCGTTGTCGACGACGGCGGTCAGGGCCTTCTGCACCGCGGTGGCCATCTGCTGGTCGCCCTTCTTGACCACCACGCCGAAGGGCTTGCCGGGCAGCGGTTCCAGGACGGTTTCGAACTTCGCCGGGTCCTTCTTCTCGAAGAACGCCAGGTTCTCGCCGCTCTGCACCGCGACGTCCGCGCGGCGCTGCTCCAGCTGCAGGCGGGCAGCCGATCCCGAGTCGGTCGGCAGCAGCTCGATCGGCGGGAGTCCCTTGCCGCCGCACGTTTCTGCGTCGTACTTCTGCACCATCAGGTAGTAGTCGGTCTTCTTGCTCACCGCGAGCTTCTTGCCGCACAACGATTCCGGCGAGGTGAACTCCGCGGCGCGCTCCTGCAGCGAGTAGAACTGGGCGCGGGAGAGGAAGTAGTCGACGAAGTCGACCGTCTTCTGCCGCTCGGTGGTGTCCGAGAGCCCGGACATGACGATGTCGACGCGGCCGGTGGCCACCGAGTTGAGCAGCTGGTCGAAGGGCTGCTCGACGAACTCGGCCTTGACGCCGAGCTGCTGCGCCATGGCGTTGGCGATCTCGACGTCGACGCCGACCACCTGGCCGGTCGCCTCGTCGCGGAACTCCATCGGCGGCAGGTCCGGGGACATCCCGATCCGGATCGTCCCGGACTGCGCCACGACATCGGGCAACCCGCTGCCGTTCGATGCGCCGGTGTTGGTGCTGCCGCCCGCGCAGCCTGCCGTGCCGAGCAGACCGGCGAGCAGCGCGGCAGTGAGTACCTTGGGACCTTTTCGAAGCATGACTACCTCGCTCGAAGAATCGGGGGTCAGAGAACCCGCTGCAGGAATGCTTGGGTGCGGGGGTGTTCGGGGTGGTCGAGCACGGCCCCGGGCGCGCCGATCTCGACGATCGCGCCGGCGTCCATGAACGCGACCCGGTCGGCGACCTCGCGGGCGAAGCCGATCTCGTGGGTCACCACGATCATCGTCAGGCCCGACTTCGCCAGGTCCTTCATCACTTCGAGGACCTCGCCGACCAGCTCGGGGTCCAGCGCCGAAGTGGGTTCGTCGAACAGCAGCAGCGACGGCTCCATCGCCAGCGCCCGCGCGATCGCCACCCGCTGCTGCTGGCCGCCCGAGAGCTGCCGCGGATACGCGTCGCGCTTGTCGGCCAGCCCGACCCGGGCCAGGAGTCCCTCGGCCCGGGCGACGGCCGTGGCCTTCGTTTCCCGCTTGACCTGGACCGGGCCCTCGATCACGTTCTCCAGCGCGGTCAGGTGCGGGAAGAGGTTGAAGCGCTGGAAGACCATGCCGACGGACTGCCGTTGCCGGGCGACGGACCGCTCGCCCAGCTCGTGGAGCTTCCCGCCGCGCGGCTCGTAGCCGATGACCTGGTCGCCGACCCAGATCCGGCCGCGGCTGATCTGCTCCAGGTGGTTGATGCAGCGCAGGAAGGTGCTCTTGCCCGACCCGGAGGGCCCGAGCAGGCACAGCACCTCGCCGTCGGCGACCTCCAGGTCGATGCCCTTGAGGACCTGCAGGTCGCCGAAGCTCTTGTGCACGCCCTCGGCCCGCACCAATGCGGTCATCACGCACCTGCTTTCTGCCGCAGCACGGCTGCCCGCAACCGCTGCAGCGGGGTGGGCGGCAGCGCACGGCTCGTGGCACCGCGCGCGTAGTGCCGTTCGAGGTAGAACTGCAGCGCGGACAGCACCGACACGGCGGCCAGGTACCAGATGGCGCAGACGATCAGCAGCTCCATGATCCGGTTGTTGACGAAGTAGATGTGCTGCGCCTCCAGCACGATCTCGGTGACGCCCACGGCCGACGCGAGCGACGTCGTCTTCAGCATGCTGATCGTCTCGTTGCCCACCGGCGGGATGATCACGCGCATCGCCTGCGGCAGCACGATCCGCCGCAACGCCTTCAGCCGCGTCATCCCGATCGCCCGCGCCGCCTCCAGCTGCCCCTCGTCGACGGACAGGATCCCGGCGCGCACCACTTCGCTGGTGTAGGCGCCCTGGTTGATGCCCAGGCCGAGCGCGGCGGCGACGAACGGCGTCACCAGCTCGACCGTGCGGCCGGTGTAGATGCCCGGGATCGAGACCACCGGGAAGATCAACGCCAGGTTGAACCACATCAGCAGCTGCAGGTACACCGGCGTCCCGCGGAAGATCCACACGTAGACCCAGGCGACGCCGCTGGTGATCGGGTTCTTCGACAGCCGCATCACCGCGACGACGACGCCGAGGACGATCCCCAGCACCATCGCCACGATCGTCAGGACGATCGTGAGCACCAAGCCCTTGAGCAGCACGGGTGCGGCGAGGTACTCGCGGACCACCGACCACTCGATCTGCGCGTTGGCGAAGGAATGCGCGAACCAGGCGACGCCCGACAGCACGACGACCGCGGCGACCCAGCGGCCGAAGTGCTTGCGCGGCACCGTTTCCCAGTCCGCGCCCGCCGTCGTCGCGGACTCGACCTGGTGCAGCGGGCTCATGACTGGTCCGCCTCTCCGCGATTCACAGTGGCGGTTGCGTTCAGCCCAATCTCCCGTTGCGTGGTTTCTCGTGGCTGGTTTGCGTCACGGTCCCCTGGGGTGCGGTTGAGGAGGGCTGAGGTTGACACAGGGCTACTCATGACCTCGGCCCCTCGTACGCGGCGGACCACCCGCGCTGCGCGGCCGTGACGGCCGCCAGCCGGTCGATCTGCTCGACGACCCGGTCCGGAGCGGTCCCGCCGTAGCCGGTGCGGGCCGCCACGGCCGCCTCCGGTGTCAGCCGATCCCGCACCGCCGGCGTCAGCCGCTCGTCCACGGACCGCAGGTCGGCGTCCGTCACCTCCTCCAGCTCGATGCCCCTGTCCTCGCACAGCTGCACCAGGGCGCCGGTCACTTCGTGCGCTTCGCTGAACGGAACTCCTTGCTCCGCAAGCCAATCCGCCACCTCGGTCGCGAGGGTGAACCCGTCGGTGGCCTGCTCGCGCAGCACGTCCACGTCGACCCGCATCGTTCGCACCATGCCCGCCATCGCGGGCAGCACCAGCGCCAACGTGTCGACGCTGTCGAGCGCGGACCGCTTGTCCTCGGCGAGGTCGCGGTTGTAGGCCAGCGGCAGGGACTTCAGCACCGCCATCAACCCGGCCAGGTCGCCGAGCAGGCGCCCCGCCTTGCCGCGGGCGAGCTCGGCGATGTCGGGGTTCTTCTTCTGCGGCATGATCGAACTGCCGGTGGAGAACCCGTCGTCGAGCACGACCCAGCCGAACTGCCGCGAGGTCCACAGGCAGACCTCCTCGCCCAACCGCGACACGTTGACCGCGAGCATCGAGGTGGCGAACAGGAACTCGGCGACGTGGTCGCGGCTGGCGACGGCGTCGATGGAGTTCTCGCACGGCGCCGCGTATCCGAGTTCGGCCGCCGAGAGTTCCGGTCGCACCGCGACGGAGGAACCTGCCAACGCCGCCGCCCCCAGCGGCGAGCGGGCGCTGCGCCGGTCCCAGTCCTGCAGGCGCTCGACGTCCCGGGAGAAGGACTGCGCGTGGGCGAGGAGCTGGTGGGCGAACACCACCGGCTGCGCCGGCTGCAGGTGCGTGAACCCCGGAGCGATCGACCGGACGTGCTGCCGCGCCTGCGCGATCAGGGCGTCCTGCAGGTCGGCCACCTCGGCGACGATCGTGCGCACCCGGTCCCGGAGGAACAGGCGCAGGTCGTTGGCGGCCTGGTCGTTGCGCGACCGGCCGGACCTGACCTTGCCGCCGAGCGGGCCGAGCCGCTGGAGCAGGACCCGCTCGATGAAGGTGTGCACGTCCTCGTCGTCCGGCGTCGGCGCGACCCGGCCGGCGCGGACGTCCGCGTCCAGCTCGTCGATCGCGGCCAGCACGGCGGTGCACTCGGACTCGTCGAGGATGCCCCCTCGTTGCAGCTCGCGGACGTGGGCCCGGGAGCCGGCGAGGTCGTAGGGGGCCATCCGGTAGTACGACGGGTCGGATCGGGAGAGATCGGTCAGCGCGGGGTCCGACGGCGTGCGAAACCGCCCGCCCCACAAGCGAATCGTGTCAGCCAATGTCCCATCGCCCTTCCCCTGTGCGCCAAGTAACGGGGAGCGTGGCTCCGCGAACACCCGAAGTCAACACTTGTTTTTCATAGGAAACACAGGTTTCATAGGTGCGCGGATGGCAACCTGGAACTCCAGCCCGAGAGCAAGGAGTCCCGACCCGTGGCAGGTACCCACAAGGCACCCACCGGCGAACAGCGCGGCGAAGGCATCGGCGCCCAGCTGAAGGCCATCCGGCTGTCCAGGCGCAAGACGCTCGCCGAACTGGCGGAGCGCAGCGGCCTGACCAAGGGCTATCTATCCAAAGTGGAGCGCGATCAGGTCAACCCGTCGGTGGCGTCGCTGATGCGGCTCTGCGAGGCGCTGGAGGTCTCCGTGTCGACCTTCTTCGCCGCCGCCGCGGGCGAAGTGGTCCGGCACGACGCCTACCCGTCCATCCGCTTCGGCGGCGAAGGCATGCGCGAGTTCCTCCTGACGCCCGAAGGCGAGCGCCGCGTGCAGGCGATCCTGAGCGTGATCGGCCCCGGCGGCGGCAGCGGCGACGAACCGTACGTCCTGCCCACCGGCGTCGAGTTCGTCTTCGTGCTCGAAGGCCGCCTCCGCGTCGTCCTCGCCGGGGAGGAGCTCACCCTGGAAACCGGCGACGCGCTCACCTTCGCCGGGGACACCGCGCACACGTTCACCAGCGTCACCGACGACGGCAGTCCGACCAGGGTCCTCTGGGTCCTCGCCCCGGCGCTCACGACGCCGAAGACCGGCTGAGCGACGGCCGGGTGCGCCGCTGGACCGGACGTGCCGGCCTGGTGCTCACCAGGTCACCGGGAGTGCGATCAGTCCGCCGGTGAGCACGTCCCGGCGCAGTGTCAGCTCCTCGGTGGGAACGGCCAGCCGCATCGTCGGGAACCGGGGAACCAGCTGGCCGAACACCGCCTGGAGTTCGATGCGGGCCAGCGGGGCGCCGATGCAGTACCGCGGGCCGTGGCCGAATGCCAGGTGGTAGGTGGCCCCGCGGGTGATGTCGAAGCGATCGGGATCGGAGAAGGCGGTCCCGTCGCGGTTGGCCACCCCGGAGTGCAGCAGAACCAGGTCTCCTTTGTGGACGGTCACGCCTTCGATGTCGAAGTCGGTCCGGGCGTAGCGGGGAATCCCGTCGCCGCCTCGGCCAGGGGCGCGCAGGATTTCCTCCACGGCGTTCGGCGCCAGGCCGGGTTGTTCCAGCAGCGTCCGCCACTGCGCCGGGTCGGCCAGCAGCAGCAGGGCGCCCATGCCGATCTGCACGACCGTGGTCTCGTGTCCGGCGAACAGCAGGGCCATGGAAAGCATGGCGATCTCGTCATCGCCCACCGAGTCGATGGCGCACAGCCGGGAGATCATGTCGTCGCCGGGATCCCGGCGCTTGCGGGCGACGAGCTGCCGGCCGTAGGCGAACAGGTCGGCGAGCCCCTGTTCGGAGCGCGTCCGGTCGGTGATATCGGCCGCCGCCTGCGTCCACGCGCGGAACTGGTCGCGGTCGTCGTAGGGCAGGCACGCCGATCAGTTCGCAGATCACCAGGATCGGAAGCGGGAGCGCGAGCGCGGCGTGCAAGTCCGCCGGTGGGCCTTGTTCGGCCAAGTCGTCGAGCAGCTGGGCGGTCAGCGCCTCGACGCGGGCCCGCAGCCGGCGCATCTGCCTGGGCGAGAAGTGCGGCTGCAGCAGTGCGCGCATCCTGGCGTGGTCGGCCTGCTCGGTGTCGAAGTCGCCCTGCGGGCCCCCGAACAGCGCGGACTCCCCGGTGCGGGATGCGTGTTCCGGTGGCTGCCGAAGCCGAGGTCAGCCGCATGATCCTCTACCAGCACTTCGACTCGAAGGCCGACCTCTACCGGGCCGTGCTCGACCGCGCCTGCGTCCGGCTCACCGAGGCCGTCGGCGACGATGATTTCGACGACACCAGCATCCCCGCGCTGCTGCGGGCCGCGGGTGGCAGCGACGAAACGCGCGTACCAGTGACCGGGGGTGCGCCTATCATCTGCCAGACAGGGCCCCAGCCCCGAAACCGGCGAAGGCACTGGCGAATCAACCGGCCGAGAGCCGACGGGAGTGAACATGGCCGTGACCGACCGGAAACCGCGTGGCGCGCTGCGCATCCTGCTGCGCGCGCCGATCTGGCTCTACCGGGCGAGACTCGGGTGGCTGGCCGGGCACCGGTTGCTCTACCTGGCCCACCGGGGCCGGCGAACCGGCGCCCGGCGGGAAGTGGTCGTGGAGGTCGTGGGCTACGACCCGGAGGTCCCGGAGGTCGTGGTGGTGGCGGCGTGGGGCAAGAACCCCGACTGGTACCGGAACATCCAAGCGGCGCCGGCCATCGAGGTGCGCCTCGGCGCACGCCGATGGCCGGAGCCCGACCACCGCTTCCTCGAAGGCCGGGAGGTCCAGAAGGTCCTGCTGGCCTACCAGAAGGCCCACCCGAAGGCATGGAAGCGCCTAGCGCCACTCCTCGGCTTCCCGGCAACCCCGGCAGACCCCCGCTGGCCAGAGGTAGCCGAAACCACCCGCGCACTAGCGTTCAAACCATCCCGCTGAACACAGCGGGGATTTCCGTTGGAGCCGAGAGGAATCCGGGTTGCTGCAACCCGTCGCTCGGCTCCTCTCACCAGTCATTCATGAGCCGACTTGGCCGATCGCGGGAGGCATCGGTCGGCTCGACACGATTTCCTCAGGCTGCGTCGTGCCTGCGGGAATCGTCTCCCCCCGCAGGTTCCGTTCGGGGCCGCTCAGCGGCTGGGCGAAGCGGCGGGGGATTCCTGCGCTGGCGGTGGTTGGCTATCGCGACGGCGATGGCCGTGGCGACGATGAGGGTCGCGAAGGCCGGGTTCATGTCCTTGGACAGGCTTGGTGCTCGATCCGGTCCGATCGCCCAGAGGGCCAAGGGTATGGCGTAGACCGCCGCGAGCGCCGCAGCCCACCACCGGAGTGCTCGGAGGCGCGCATCGCTCAGGGTGCCGATCAGCGCGAGCGCGACGGGGACCACCGCCACCATGGCGAACTGGCCGATGATCAGGACCGGCGTGGCCCACGCCGAGATGGTGACGAGCCTTGCGGCGCGGAAGCGGTTGCGGTGCGGTGTTGCGGTGACCATTCGTCTCCTCCTGGGGTCGAGGCGCAATGTGTGGAATCCCTTGCTGCACAACGAAGTTCGCGTTGAGGACGGTCATGAGTCCGGCGCGGGTTCCTCGGCGTGGTCACCGGGGTCGCGTCAGGCGTTGTTCGTCGGGTTGGAGTGGCGGGACTCGGCGGTGGCCTTGAGGGCTACCAGCCATGCCTCCAGGCCCTTTCCGAGGTGATCGGTCGCCAAGGGCACGTCGGCGTCGACCTGCGGGCCGGTGTGGGTTTCCTCGGTGCGCACCAGGACGCCGCCGTTGACCTCGGTGAAGTTCCAGACGTGGACGCCGTCGATGCGCAGTCCGTCGCCGATCGCGGGCCCGGTCCAGCGGATGCACTTGTTGTGCTGCAGCTGCTGGACGGTGGAGGTGATGACCAGCGTCGTGGCGGGGCTGACCGGGGTGGGCGGGACCGGCGTGGTCCACCGGAACTGCGAGTTCTCCCGGAACCGGCCCGGGTCCAGGCGCTCGGCTGTGGCGACGGGCTCCTGCCAGGACGGCCAGCTCGTCACGTCGGTCTGCAGCTCCCAGATCGTTTTCAGCGGTGCCTTGATGAAGGTCTCGGTCCGGTACCGGACCTCGGCGGTGGGATCGACACCTTCGCCCTGGCAGGTCAGCGAAGCCGGGTCGGCTGCGTGACCGCCCGTGGGCCGCCAGGGTGGGGATGACGATGGCGCCGAGGATGCCGGCGGCCAGCGGGATCGCGGCCAGTGCGGCACGTGCACCACCTCGGCGGCGGGGCCGGGCCTGCGGGTTCGGCGAGGTGCTCGGGTGGATGCCGGACATGGTTCTCCTTCTCGTTGGACGCGAGATAGTTAGTGGCATTCGCTTGAGTTAGAAGCTATAACTACGCAGTGTGAGTGTCAATAGAGAAAGTGATAACCTCTAACCAGAGTTGATGGAGCTGTGGCCGGGGAGGGTGACTGCGATGGGTACGGGCGGTACGAGCCCGCGGGAGCGCTACCGGGCCCAGGTGCACGCGGAGATCAAGCAGCACGCGTGGGAGCAGGTGGCCACGACCGGCGTCTCGGCGTTGTCGCTCAACGCGATCGCCAAGCGCATGGGGATGAGCGGCCCCGCGCTGTACCGGTACTTCGCCAGTCGCGACGAGCTGCTCACCGAACTCATCCGCGACGCCTACCGAAGCCTCGCCGATGCCGTCCTGGCGGCCGCCGACTCCGGCGCCGACGTGGCCGGGCTGGCCCACGTCGTGCGGGACTGGGCCCTCGCGGACCCGCAGCGGTACTTCCTCCTCTACGGCACGCCCGTTCCCTGCTACCACGCGCCGCAGGACACCGCGAAGATCACGTCCGAGATGATGGCCGTGCTGATCGACGCCCACACGGCGGCGCTCTCCGCGGAAGCGCCGGCGACACCGTTCGACGCCCATCTCGAAGAACACCGCCATTGGGCCGACGGCTCGGCGCCGACCGCGGCCCTCCGCAAGTCCCTGGCCTTCTGGACCCGCGTGCACGGCGTCGTCTCGCTCGAACTCGCCGGGCACTTCAACGGAATGGGATTCGACCCGGCCCTGCTCTTCCAGCAAGAACTGGACGAACTGCTGGCGCACTGACCACGGCCGCGCCGCTGTTCGTCTCCTGTGGACTGCGCGAACTCGTCATGCTGTCCGCCTCCTAGGTCTCTGTCCGGCATGCCCATGCGGAAGTACGGGTAGCCGCGCGGCCGCGATGGCGGGCGCTGCCCGCGATCTTCACGCCGGCCCTTCGCGGCTAGCGCGTCGGCCTTCGCCGCTCGATCGTCCCTTGTGGATATTCGATTGCTCTCGGCGGGCGGACGTCAGTTGTAGCCCAGGATCAGGTGGCTCTCTTCGTGGTCGTAGAACGTCGCTTCGGGGTTCTCCTGGCGCGGCGTCGACCCCGGCTTGGTGTCGGTCGTGCCGCCCGCCGAGGCGGGGCTCGTCGCGGTGTCTACATGGGACTGCTGGGGCATCGTGTTGACCTTCCTCGACTTCAGTTCGCGGACATGGTGACGTTCTCGATGGGGCGGGACGCCCATTGCGCGAGGTCGACCACGAGGTCGTCGTCGAACAACGCGCAGGTGCGGTCGAGCAGGGTGAAGACGCTCAGCGGTTTCAGGCCGAGCAGCCTTGCTGCGACGAACGGGCCTGCGATGCGGGTGACGTCGCAGACCGCGCCGATGCGGAACAGCGATTTGGATTCGGCCGTGACGTCGTCTCCTCCGGCGCGCAGCACGATTCGCAGCTGAGGCGCGACGGCTCGGGCCGTGACCGCGACGGCGATGTTCTCCAGGCCGTCGGACGAAACCGCCGCCAGTGCCCTGGCTTTCGGCAAGGCGAGGCGTTGCAGCAAGAATCGGTCGCCGCCCCGGCCTAGGACCACGGGGATGCCGAGCTCGCGGGCCAGCGGCAGGCACGGTGCGTGGCGGTCTCGTTCGACGGCCACGACGGGGATTCCCATCGCCTGCAGTTCGCAGCACAGCCGAAGTGCGACCTGCCCGAGGCCGACGACCACGACGTGGTTGCGGCGTGGCACCGCGCGGGAACCGACGATGCCGGTGAGCCGTCGCGACATGAGCCGGTCCACGAAGCCCGCGGTGAACATCGCGGCGAATGCGAGCACGGCGAGCATGGATGCCGCGGAGAGCAGCTTGTACCAGTCGGGGGCGTGTTCGACGGCGGGGGAGGAGCCGACGGTGGTCAGGGTGCGGGTGGCGTGCCAGATCGCGTCGGCCCAGTGCTCGTGCAGGACGGTCCAGGCGAGGGTGCTGTCGAGGGCGAGCACGAGGAGCAGGCCGGCGAATCCGGTGAGCATCGCTCGTGATGAGGTCTCCACCGGCCGGAATTGGCTGCGGAGCAGGTGGAATCGGCTTCGCCACGGCGCGGGCCGGTGCGGCGTCCGGCTGACCCGGGTCCCGTCGGGGGTGTGTTCGACGGCCAGGAGCTGGTCGCCCGAGCGTTGGAGGCTGGCGAGGTTCGGTGTGACGCAGGTGCCCAGCAGCGCTGGCACGATCGCGTCCGTCATTCCGAGCACGGTGCAGTTCGGGACGGTGCGGGTGAGTTCGTCCGCGACCGTGCGGTCGAAGATCGTGACGACCAGCCGTACGCCGGGTGCGAGATGTTCTACGAGCAGGGCGTAGCGCAACGCCACGATGTCGTTGCGGGACACCACAGCCACGCCGTCGACGGAGTCCGGTAGTCGGTGTCGCAGCTCGTCGTCGTCCGGCCGGTGCAGGCGGTCGACGTGGTTTCCCCAGCGCTGGGCGTGATCGGCCACCGATCGGCCCAGGTCCTCGTCGTCGCCGATGACGAGGAGGGTGCGGCCTGTCGGCGGCGTTACCTCGTGCTCGGGCGGCGGGCCTGCGTGGTTGACCATCGATCCGTTCACCGTTCCGTCGGCGCGAGCTTGGGAAGATGTTCCGGAAGATTAGAGTTTCGACGGTCACGAGAAGCTTGTTCGATCGGCTACTGTTGCCCGCACCCGGCTGTCCGGTCGAACAAGCCCCCGCGGCGCGACGACCCGCCGTCAGGTCCCGTCGGCCAGGTGGGCGCTGATCGCCTCGAACATCCGCAGCGACGCGAGGTGCTTCCAGCGTTCCAGCGGGGCCGGCCAGCTGGAGAGCTTCACGCCCACCACGTCGTTCGCGCGGTCGAGGTAGACGAGTTGGCCGTGGATGCCCAGGCACAACGCCACATCGCCGCCCGCTCTGGGGAACCAGAACTTGCTGCGGTAAGCCCCGCCCGGCAGTCCGTGCGCGTCGGCGGCCGCAGCGAAGGCCTCCGCCGCGTCCGGTGCGCCGGTGAAGATGTCCGCCACCCACTGCGCGGGCACCACCTGCTCGCCGGTGAGCGAGGTGCCGTCCGCCAGGATCATCGCGCCGAAGCGGGCGAGGTCGCCGAGAGTGGCGCAGATTCCGCCGTCGAACAGCCCGGTGCCCTCGGAGTCCACGGCGATGAAGGCGTCGTGCTCCGCGCCCAGGCGTGACCAGAGCAGATCCGATGCCAGCCGGTGGAAGCGCTCGCCGGCCGCAGCCTCGCAGACCCAGCCGAGCACGTCGGTTTCCGCGCTGCGGTACTCGAACCGGCCACCGTGCGGGCGATCCTGGCGCAGGGTGGGGAGGAACGCCTTGAGCGACGCGGGGGAGTCGGCGCTGCGTCTCGGCACCCACCCGACCGCTTCGTCGAGGTGCCGCACATCCGAGTCCGGGTCGAGGTAGTCCTCGCAGAACGCGACGCCGCTGCGCATGTCCAGCAGGTGCCGCACGGTGGCATCGGCGTACCCGCTGTCTGCGAGCTCGGGGACGTAGGCGGCCACCGGGGCTTCGGGGTCGACGAGCCCGCGGCCGACCAGCGCCCCGGTCACCGCGGACACCAGCGATTTGCTCACCGACATCAGGAGGTGGCGCGTCGCCGGGGTCATCCCGCCGGCGTACTCCTCGGCGACCACCCGGTTGCGGTGCAGCACCATCCAGCCGTCGGTGTCGCTGGAGCCCACGATGTCGGCCACGGTGCGGGTCGATCCGTCGTCGAGGGCCACGTCCAGCCCGGTGAGGTCGAGCGGGCTGCGCTCCAGCTCGACTGCCGGGCCGCCTCGGGAGATGTCAGCGGTGGGGCCGACTTCGTCCATGTGTTGGAACGACCAGCGGATGAGCTCCGGTTCCTGCCAGTTCCCGAAGGTCACGGGGACGGGCGGGCGGTCCGCTGCGTGCATGTCGAATCCTTTCCGTCGCTGGCCGGTCAGCCGGCCCGGTGGGTGATCAGGCCGGCCGACACGGTGAGCCGGATCGGGGCGTCGGCGAGTTCGTCGGCCGGTGCGTCGACCGGATCGACCGCGAACGCGGTCAGGTCGGCCCGGCATCCCACCGCGATCCGGCCGGCGTGCGACGCGGTGCCGTCCGCGATCGCGGCCTGCGTGGTCATCCCCTCCAGCGCCATCAGGCCGGTCAGCGCCTGCTCGGGGGTCACGGGCGCGATGTCGGTGCCGGGCCGGCGGCGCAGCCGGGCGAAGCCGAGCACCTCGCGGGCGTCGTACCCCGCGATCGGCCAATCCGAGCCCAGCACGAGGATTCCGCCGGATTCGCGCACGTCGCGGCAGCGCCAGGCCCGGTTGGCCCGCTCGGTGCCGAGCCGGGTCGACCACGCGTCGCTGTGGTCGGCCTTGGTGTACGCCGTGTGCGACGGCTGCATGGAAGCCACCAGGCCCGTGGCCACCAGCCGGCGGACCTGGCCGATCGGCAGCGTCTCGAGGTGCTCGATCCGGTGCCGGACACCGTGGGTCTCCACGCCCTGGAAGCCGTCGACGACGTGGCGCACGCCGGCGTCCCCGATGGCGTGGGTCGCGGTCTGCACCTTCGCGGCCGCGAAACGGCGGACCGCCTCGGTGTACTCCTCGGTGTCCAGCCACAACGCGTCGGTGTTCTGGCCGAGGCAGTCGGCGTGCTCCAGCCAGGCGGTGCCGCCCTCCACGGTGCCGTCGATGAAGAACTTCACCGCGGCGACCTCCCACCGCCTGCCGCGCCGGCCCTGGAGCGCGATGCGCTCGTCGATGTCGTCGCCGGGCATGCACCACGGTGCCAGCCGCAGCCGCACCGGCAGGTCGGTCTCGTCCTCGACCTGCGCCAGCAGGTTCAGGGTGCTTTCCGCGCCGTCCATGACGTTGCCGCCGGTGAGCCCGGACGCCGCCATCCCGCCGAGCAGTTCGACGAGCCTGCGCCGCAGTTCGGCGGCGGGCGTCGGCGGGATCACCGCGCGCACCGGCTCCATCGCCGCGTGTTCCAGCAGGTGCCCGGTGGGCCGGCCGAACTCGTCGCAGACGACCTCCGAGCGCTGCCCGAACGTGCGGGGCCCGGTGACCCCGGCGCGCGCCAAGGCGGTTGCGCTCGCCAGCGCCGAGTGGCCGTCGTAGAGGTTGATGAAGACCGGGGCGTTCGGCAGCACCTCGTCGAGGATCCGGTTGGTCACGGGCGTGCCGTCGAAGGCGTTGTGGTCCAACCCGAATCCCGTCACCCAGCCCTCGGGACCGCGCTCCGCGCCGGCCAGCGCCGCGCGCACGTCGTCGAGGTCGCGGCACCAGGACAGGTCGAGGCCGTCGAACGAGGAGATCCCCATGACGGGGTGCATGTGCCCGTCGACCAGGCCCGGCGTCGTGGTCGCCCCGCCGAGGTCGACGACCTCGGTGCCCGGCCCGCGCAGGGCGAGCGCGTCGTCGTCGAGGGCGACGATGCGGTCCCCGCGCACCGCGATCGCGGACGCGGTGGGGCGGGCCGGGTCGAGCGTGCGGACCGTGGTCCCGGTGACGAGGACGTCAGCGGCGCTCATCGGAGAACTCCTCCTCGCAGTTGGTGGCGATGCGGGCGTGGACTTCGGGTCGGTTGCGGCGCAGCCAGGCGCCCCAGCACAGGCCGATGACGGCGACGACCGGGACCGTGGCCAGCAGGACGAAGCTGACGGCGGGCGAGGAGGCCGTCATCAGGTCCATGTGCCAGGCCGCCAGGACGAGCACGCCGATCATGGCCAGCGCGGAGAGGACCGGCGCGACGACGGTCCGCCAGCGGCCCTCGGTGTTGGGGGTGCGGCGGAAGAACGCGACGACGGAGACGGCGGCGGCCACCTGCAGCAGCAGGATGCCGAAGACGCCGGGCGTGTTCACCCAGATCAGCAGGTGCTTGTAGGGGTCGGCGCCGGCGATGGCGAAACCGACGACGATCACCAGGGCCAGCAAGGTCTGCGCGAAACCGGCGACGTACGGCGACCGGGTGCGCGGGTGGACCGCCGCCAGGCGGGCGGGCAGCAGGCCTTCCCGGGTGATGGCCAGCGTGTAGCGGGTCACCGCGTTGTGGAAGGCGACCAGGCCGGCGACGACGCTGGTGATGATCAGCAGGTGCATCACCTTGGTGAACCAGGCGCCCAGGTAGGTGTCGGAGGCGTTGAAGAAGAGGCCGACCGGGTCTGCGGCCGCCGCGGCGACGATGCCCTGCGCGCCGTAGGCCTGGACGATGCTCCACACGATGAAGGCGTACGTCACGGCGAGGACCGCTACCGCGATGTAGATCGCCCGCGGGATCGTGCGGCGCGGCTCGCGGGTCTCGGAGCCGTAGATGACGGTCGCCTCGAAACCCATGAACGCGGCGAACGCCGTTGGCAGGATGCTGGCCATGCCGGGCTCCAAGAGGTGCGACGGCGCGAAGGACTCGAACCCGATGCCCTCGGAGCTGCCGCCCTGCACCAGGATCGCGACGGCGAGCACGAACAGCACGCCGGTCTCGGCCACTAGCATGGCCGCGAGGAGTTTCGCGCCGAAGTCGACGCTGCGGAAGCCGACGTACCAAACCAGTGCGACACCCGCGATCGCGTAGGATCACCAGGGCAGATCGGTGCCGAAGACGTCCAGGAACGTGCTCCGGGTGACGTCGCCGAGCAGGCCGTAAACGCCGATCTGCAGGACGTTGTAGGAGAGCAGCGCTACCAAAGCCGCTGCCACGCCGGCGGTTCTGCCGAGGCCGAGCGCGATGTAGGAGTAGAAGGCGCCGGCATTGCCGACATGGCGCGAGAACGTCGTGAATCCGACGGCGAAGACGGCGAGCACGATACCGGCGAAGAGGTACGCCGCCGGGGCTCCCAGACCGCCGACCAGCACCGCCAGCGGCGCGACGCCGATCATGACCATCAGCGGGGCGGCCGCGGAGACGACGATGAAGACCAGATCGCTCGTCCCGAGCGCGTTGCGCTTCAGGCCTTCGGTGGTGTTTCGAGATGCCCCTTCGCGGGACGTGGGTGTGGACATCGTCCGACTCCCTCGGTTAATCGAAACCGATTAGATTTAGGTTGGCGGTAGCGTACGGGTGGCGACGCCGGATGGGAAGGGGTGAACGTGGTGGGAGCCGCGCAACGACGGGCGGGACGTCCCCGTACGGCGGTGCTGGACCGCCGGCGGATCGGCGAGATGGCGCTGGAGCTGGTCGACGAGGCCGGGGACTTCACGCTCCCCGAGCTGGCCCGGCGGCTCGGGGTCCAGACCGGCTCGCTCTACCACCACGTCGACGGCCGGGCCGGCGTGATCGAACTGCTCCGCGAGCAGATCAGCGACCGGATGGA
This sequence comes from Saccharopolyspora sp. NPDC050642, assembly GCF_040654735.1. NCBI lineage: Bacteria > Bacillati > Actinomycetota > Actinomycetes > Pseudonocardiales > Pseudonocardiaceae > Saccharopolyspora > Saccharopolyspora sp. NPDC050642. The sequence goes on from NZ_JBFAIN010000025.1 coordinate 84,094, forward strand.
TCCGGTGCCGCTCGAGACGCACCCCTGGGACGTCGCGATGGAGGCCTTCTTCCGTTCCTACCGCGCGGTTTTCGCCGCGCACCCGCGCGTGGTGCCGCTGCTGACCACCGCCACGATCCGCTCGCCCGAGGTCATCGCGGCGTACGACAAGATCGCGGCCAAGCTGGCCGGCAGCGGCATTCCGGCCGGCCGGACGATGGAGATCCTCACCGCGATGGAGAACTTCGTCATCGGTTCGGCGCTGGACCTCGCGGCGCCGGAGGTGATGTGGGAGATCCCGGAAGGGGTCGAAGCGCCGAACCTCGCGGCCGCCCTCGCCGCGCAGGAGACCTCCACCGACCGAGCCGAGCGGGCGTTCGAGGTCGGCATGGCGACCCTGCTCGACGCGGCGCGCGCCGAAGCGGCCGCCTCGCGCTGACGCGCTCGGCACGCGATAGCCGCGGCTATCTGCGCGGAAGTCCGCATGTCGCGGTCGTCCGATCATCCAGTGTGGACCGTTGAGGTGGATGGCCGGCGCCCGGATGAAACGGCGTCGACCGAACGATCTCGCCTTGCGATGTGATCGAGTCGGCTGCCGAAACGTTGCGCTGGCCGAGTCGCATGCGAAGGTAGCTGCCCGAATGGGGGTTCGGCGCGGAAAACCCCGTTGGGTGCAGGATCTAGCTGCTGTCGGTGAAGCTCCGGCGCATCTGTCCTCGTTTTGTCCATTATGGACTTCAATAGCGCTGCGTTGGTGAATCTCCCTGCGCTACGAGGTAATTGCGGCGCGGCGGTGGTTGATCGGTTCAAATATGCCCTCATCGGGCCTGATCGATGGCGAATCGCTGGCGGGCGCCGTGATCGGGGTCGCCGCAGTCGCCTCGCAGTGTCGCCCTTCCTGTCGATGTCGGGGCTGATCGACAACTGCGTTCGCGTGCTGCCAGGTGTGGCGTCGGGGCTGCTGTCGCGCCGGGATCGGCTCGGGCTTGCGTGCCGGCGAGTTCGGGTGCCGAACGGCCCTTCGCTCGAAACCCCCTGTTGACCGGCCTCTCATCTTGTGGCAATACTACCCATACATCGATAAGACTTATCACTGTGTGGAAACGAGGCGTCATGCGAGCTTCGGTGTTGGGACTGGGCGAAGCCGGGAGCCTGTACACTTCCGGCCTGGTCAGGCGGGGGTGGACGGTCTCGACCTACGATCCGGCCGACCACGCGACCCCGGCCGGGGTCGTCAGGGCGGGCACTCCGGAAGAGGCCGTTGACGGCGCTCAGGTGGTCCTGAGCTTGGTGGGTGGTTCAGCAGCGCTGTCCGCGGCGAAGTCCGTTGCGGCGTTCCTCCGGCCCGACGCGGTCTACGCGGACATGAATGCCGGCGATCCCGCGGTGAAGAGGCAGATCGCAGTGGAGGTCGGCGAAGATCGGTTCGCGGATGTCTCGGTGATCGGTTCGGTGCCGGCCCATGGCGCGGCTACGGCCGTGGTCATCAGCGGTGCGGGCGCGCCCGCGGCCGCGCGCGTGTTCGCCGATCTCGGCGCCGAGGTCGACGACATCGGCGGCGACCCGGGAGACGCGGCGGCACGCAAACTCCTGCGCAGCACGTTCATGAAGGGTCTTGGCGCATTGATCGTGGAATCCGTAGCGGCCGGGCGCGCGGCAGGCGCCGAGGAGTGGGTCCGGAAGCAGATCTCCGGCGAGCTCAGCGGCGGCGCAGGTGCGCTCGATCGACTGCACGACGGCACTTTCAAGCACGCCGACCGGCGCTCCGTCGAGACCGAAGCCGCTGCGGAACTGCTCGACTCGCTCGGTCAACGACCCGTGCTGACGCGCGCGGCCACCGAGCTCCACCGCGGCCTGGCCGACGCTGCGCTCGCCCCGATCGAGGACCTCCAGGCCGAGTACGCCGGGCTCGCCGTTGCCAACATCGGCGACGCCCGCGATCGCATGGGCATGCTCGACGGCGGCATCCACGCGCTGTGGAAGGGTGCGAAGCTGGTCGGCAGGGCTCGCACGGTTTGGGTGCGCAGCGGGGACAACTTGGCCGTGCATCGTGCCGTCGCGGCGTCCCGGCCCGGCGAGGTTCTGGTCATCAACGGACAAGGTGACACGAGCCGCGCGCTGATCGGCGAACTGATCGCCGAGCGCGCCAAGGCTCGCGGCGTGGTGGGCATGGTCATCGACGGCGCCGCGCGGGATGTCGTCGAACTGGAGCGCATCGGCTTCGGCGTGTGGGCTCGCGGGCTTTCCCCCGCCGGTCCGTACAAGCACGGTCCTGGGCAGATCAACGTGCCGGTCGCCGTCGGGGGAGTGGTGGTCCACCCGGGCGACGTGGTCGTCGCCGACGACGACGGTGTCGTCGTCGTTCCGGCGGCGGAGGCCGTCGCGAGCCTGCTCGGCGGCCGTGCCGTGGAAGCCGACGAGGCGCAGCGCCGCGCCGCGATCCTCGCCGGGACCGCGTGATGACCGGGGTGTGGGCGCTGGTCGCGTTCGTCGGCGTCATCATCCTCTGGAACGCGGTGTTCAAGCGCAACATCGGGGAAGCCATGATCCTCGGCTTCCTCGCCGTCTGCTCCTTCGCCTTCATCGGCGGGATCGAGGGCGGCGGTTCGCCGCTGTCCGCCATCGGTGCCGCGGTGCTCGACGCCATGCAGGAGGAGGTCACCTTCGCAGGGCTGGCGTTCGTGCTCATGAGCTACCTGCTCACCAAGACCCCGGTCCTGGACAAGCTGATCGACCTGCTGAACTCGGTGTTGGGCCGACTGCGCGGCGGACCGGTCTACACCGCCACCGTGGCGGGCGGCATCTTCGGCGCGATCGCCCACGTCGGCGCCGCGGTGACCGCCGCTGTCGGGTCGGTGACCGTGCCGTGGATGAAGCGCTCCGGGGTCAAACCGGAGCTCGCGGCGACCGTCGTCGCCGGCGGTGCCGGGATGGGGGTGACCTTCCCCTTCTCCTCGACGATGTTCATCCTCGTCGGCGGTCTGGCGGCCCAAGGCATCATGCAGCCCGACGAGATCGTCAAGCCGCTGGCACTGGCCGGGCTGTGGTGCTTGGGCTACCGCCTGGTGCTGGTGTTCTTCCTCGTCCGCCGCAACGGGATCGAGCCGATCTCGGTCGAGGACCGGATGCCGTTCGGGCGGAGCCTGCGCAGCGGGTGGACCTCGGTGCTGCTGTTCGTGCCGATCCTCGTCCCGCTGCTGCTGACCCGCGGCCCGGTCGCCGAGATGCTCGGGACCTACTCCGGCGTGGCCGAGGCGCTGAAGAAGCCGGTCCAGCTCGCCGACGGCACCGCCCTGCCCGCGCAGCCGTACGCGATGCCCGACGTGATCAGCCTGATCACCTGGATTCCGGTCCTGATGATCGCCCTGGTGCTGGTTCTCGGCCGCAAGCACCTGCCTCGCAGCGCAGCCGGCTGGTGGTCCACGCTGGGCAAGGCCGCGCCGTCGTTCGGGGTCATCGGCATCACGATCGTGGCGGCGTTCTCGGCCTCGAACCTGCTCGCCGATCTCGGTCTGGCCGATCAGCTCAAGGCCGTGCTGTCCGGTCTGCAGGCGCCTGCCTGGATCATGGCCATCGCGATCGGCGTGATCATCGTGGCGATCGCCATCCCCCTCACCGCGAGCGCGACCATGGCAGCGGTGGGGCCGGTCGCCGTCGCCGCGCTGGTCGGGGCCGGGATTCCCGCACCGATCGCCGCGGCCGCAGTACTGATCTTCGCCTCGACCGAGGGCGCCTCACCGCCGTCCGGGGCGCCGATCTACGTCGCCTCCGGCATCGCCCGGGTCGACCCGGTCAAGACGTTCATGCCGCTGCTCGGCTACTACTGCCTGCCGATCCTCGGCATGGGTGTCCTGATCGCCACCGGCGCACTACCCGTCTGACCTCGGATCTGAGGGAGCACTGATGAGTTCGACGATGAATCCGCAAGCGCCGACGTCGTCGGCGTCCGGCCCCACCCGCGTCGCGACCGCCATGTTCGTCGTGGCCGTGGTGTTCTTCCTGATCGCCGGCTCGGCCATCGTGATCGGGCAGGCCGTCGCCCTCGCGGCGGGCGACGCCACCGGCGCCCGCCACTGGGCTTCCGCGCTCGCTCCGTACGCGTTCGGTGGCGCCTCCGTGGCAGGCTTGCTGTCGTTCGCCTTGTCCTACCGCGCCGCGGATCGGACCGAGCCCGAAGACGATCGCGAGTCCGAAGATGGCTGAAGCCGGCCCGAAGGCAGACGTGCCCGCATACGCGCAGCTGCGCGGGCACGTTCCGCCGGGATCCAGCTGGGAAGTGTTCGCCGAGGACCCCGAACGCGGGATGGCGAATTTCGCCGGGCCGCAACAGGTCCTCAACGCGCTCGCCACGGTGGACCGGGGCGAGGTCTTCTCCCTCGACCACGCCCTCGACGCGTTCGACCCCCCGATGGCCCGGGCCCGCAAAGCCCCGCACCACGAACTGCTCTCCAGCCACCCGGAAGCCCGCGACGACGTCCTCCGGGAGTTCTACCTGCAGGCCACCTCGCAAGTCGACGGCCTCCGCCACCGACGCGCCTCCGGCCACGGCTTCTACAACGGCGTCGCCGACGACGACATCCGCCCCGGTACCGAGGCGCTGGGAGTGCAGCGCTGGGCCGAGAAACCGATCGTCGGCCGCGGCGTCGTCATCGACATCGAAGGCCTGCTCGCCGACGACGGTCGCCCCCTGGACCACCGGGTCGGACCGGCGCTGGACGTCGACGTGCTGGATCGGGCCCTGCGACGCCAAGGCGAGCAGGTGCACCCCGGGGACGTGGTTCTCGTGCACACCGGTTGGGCGCGCTGGTACCTCGACGCTGACCTCGATGTGCGTGGCGAAGTCCGCGCTGCCCGGCGGGCAACGGGATTCCGGCAGAGCCTGGACCTGCCCGCCTGGCTGTGGGACCACCAGGTCGCCCTGTTCGCCACCGACACCTTCGCGGTGGAGGTCCTTCCCGTCGTTCCCGACAGCCCCTATCTCGACACCGCTCCCGAGGACGCGGGGATGATGCACCAGGAACTCATCGCCAAGCTCGGTGCGCCGCTCGGCGAGCTCTGGAACCTCACCGACCTGGTCGCCGACAGCCGCCGGACCGGGCGGTGGGACGCCCTCGTCGTGGTCAAACCGCTCCACCTCGTCGGCGGGGTCGGGTCGCCGCCCAACGCCACCGCCGTGCGGTGACCGGTCGCACGATCGACCACGGGCCGATTTCGCGGGCATGTTCACCACTGTGTGGAAATATGGGAGGGGAGGTCCTGACCCGGAGGGAGCGCCCACCCACCCATGGAAACGGCAAAGTCGCCCGCGACCAGCATGCGATCGCTCGAGCGCGCCATCGACGTCCTCGAAGTGCTCGACGCGAGCCGGCATGCGTTGCGGCTGAGCGACATCGCCCGCCGCGCCGAACTGCCCGTCGCGACCACGCAGCGCATCCTCAACGTGCTCGAAGCCCGTGGGCGCGTTGAGCGCGACGCCACCGGCTACCGCCCCGGAGTGGGCCTGATCTTCGGGGCGCACGCCTACCTCACCAGCAGCCCGCTGCTCGCCGCGGCCCGGCCGGTGCTGCAGGACCTCGCCGCGGAAACAGGGCTGACCGCGTCGCTGTTCAAACGCATCGGCTGGTCGCGCGTCGTCCTCGCCCGCGTCGACGGAGCACGCCCCCTGCGCTACGAACTCCCCATCGGGGAGCGCCTGCCGCTGCACCTCGGCGCGGGCAAGGCACTCGTCGCCAACATGGGCCCGGAGGAACTCCAGCAGTTCCTCGCGCAGCTCAGCGACCTCACCCGCGCCGATGGAACGACGATCGACCACGACGAGTTCCTCAGCGACCTCAAGCAGATCCGCGACCTCGGCTACTCGCAAGCTCGCAACGAACGCGAGCCGGGCATGGCCTCTGTCGCGGCCCCCGTCGCCGAATCCGACGGCACCACCACATCGGCCGTCCAGGTCTCCGGGCCCCAGGACGACATCCCGCCGGATCGAGTCCCCAACCTGGGCGTCGAAGTCCAGCGCGCCGCCTACGCCATCGCCCGACGCGCCTTCTGACCCAGCACTCGAACTTCGCCGCCGGGCGACCCGTGTTTGATACCCAGGAAGTTCTGGCCCCAGCAAGATCATCGGAGGATTACGCGTGTGCTGTGGTAGTTGAAGGGAGGAGCTTGCGCCGTAGCTAAGGTGGAGCTGTTCGTCGTGATCCGTGGGGATTCGAGTGCGTACGCCACGCTGCGTCCGGAACATGAGGACTACCTGTGCGAGCCGAGAGCTCACACCGATGAGTTCCCTGCGTCGCGCCTGTCTATACGCCTCAGACCGACTGACGGAAGGATGGCGCCATGCGGAAACTGATCTACGGTATGAACCTGAGCCTGGACGGCTACATCGCCGCGCCCGGCGGCGACCTTGGCTGGAGCGAGCCGAGTGACGAGCTGTTCCAGTGGTGGCTCGAGCAGGAGCAGGCGATCGACCTGTTCCTGTACGGGCGCAGGCTGTGGGAGACGATGAGTTCCTACTGGCCGACCGGTGACCAGCAGCCGGGCGCCACTCCGGCGGAGATCGAGTTCGCGCGGAACTGGCGGGACACACCGAAGGTGCTGTTCTCCTCCACGACGATCGACAAGGTCGACTGGAACACCCGCATAGTGACTGGCGACGCCATCGCCGAGATCACCCGGCTCAAGGCCGAGGACGGCGGGCCGATGAGGGTCGGTGGTGCAACGCTGGCCGGGGCGGCCATGCGGGCTGGGCTGGTCGATGAGTACGAGATCGTCACCCATCCGGTCCTGGTGGGCGGCGGCACGCCGTTCTTCACCATGCTGGACAGCTGGGTGAACCTGAACCTGGTGGAGACGCGGGCGTTTCCCGGTGGGACGGTCCTGACCAGGTACGAGAGAATTTGAGCGCGATTCCGCTGCGCGGGTCAGAACTCATCCGCGAAATCACGGCATGATGCGCGGGTGAGTTCGTCGCGGTTTCAGTCGTTGTCTGATGAGCAGTGGGAGCGGATCGAGCCACGGCTCGGCGGCGAGCGTGAACCCGCGGGTCACGGAATCGGCAAGTCGCGTGGCGGGCTGACGAGCAAGATCCACCACGCCGTCGATGGCCACGGGCGTCCGCTGGCCGCGGTCGTCACCGGCGGTCAGCGCAACGACGGCGCCATGCTCGCCGAGGTGCTGGCAGACATCCGTGTCCCCCGCCTCGGGCTGGGCCGACCGCGCACGACACCCGACGCCGTCATCGCCGACCGTGCCTACACATCAGGGGTGAACCGCACGATGCTCGCCCGGCGCGGGATCAAGACCGTGATCCCGCAGAAGAAGGACGAAATCGCCGCCCGCAAACGTAAGGGCTCAGCCGGCGGGCGGCCACCAGCACTGGACGCCGCGACCTACAAGCGCCGCAACGTCGTCGAACGTTCCTTCTCCCTGACCAAACAATGGCGCGGACTCGCGACCCGCTATGACAAACTCGCCATCACCTACCGAGCCGCCGTCGTCCTGTCAGCGTGTATCACCTGGACACGCATTTAGGAGACACGCCTTAGTTGTCCAGTGTGGACTTCTTGGCTAATGAACCGCGTCGAGCTTGCCGACCGCCGGCAGTGGTCGATCCGCGGGCGAAGGCGGCCGTCCCGCGCGATTTCGCCCGCGCACCGGTTCAGGACGTGTGGTCCGGGTCCGCTCCGGGCAGGTCATCGGCCGCGAGTCCGGCGACGAGTCGCTCGTACACGGCGCCGGCTCGCTCGTCGAGCTCGTCGAGCGCGACGCCGAGTTCGCGGGCGATCGTCTCGCGGAAGATGCAGTAGCCCAGGTAGGTGGCCGCGGTCATCGCGTGCAGGACGTCGGCGTCGGCATCCGGCGGGAGCGCGCCGGTCGCGCGGTCGCGGTCGAGCGCCTGCCGAGTCCGTTCCAGCGCGGGGAAGAGCACGAGCTGGTCGTCGCCCTCCAGGGCGAGGAGGGCCTCCAGCTTGGGCAGGTCCGGCTGCTGCAGCGCCGAATGCCACATCGCCGTGCGCCGCTGCGCGAACGGCTGCTCCCAATGCGTGTCGCGGTCGAGCGTCGACTGCTGGAGGAGGCGGGTGATCGCCGCCCGCAGCAGTGCGTGGCGGGAACCGAAGTACTGGTAGATCTGCCCGTGGTTCACCCCCGCTTCCGTGGCGACGTCCCGCAGCGCGACCCCTTCGAGGAGTCCGTCGCGCCGCATGATCCGCAGTGCGGCGTCGAGCAGGTCGGACTCGGTCTCCTCGCGCGAGCGACGCCGTCGGCGGGGCTTCGCCGCGGTGGCCTCGTCGGACATCCGCGCCTCCCGGTCTCTTGACTGCCTTGCCGGACACATCCTACTGTTCCGTTAATAACGAAGCGTTAATAACTAATAGTTAATAACGAGATGCTCGCAGGAGGTGGATGGTGTCGGAGGATCGCCTGCCGCTCGAAGGCATCCGCGTGCTGGACCTGGCAACCGTGCTCGCCGCGCCGGTCACGGCGACGATGCTGGGGGACTTCGGGGCCGAGGTCGTCAAGGTCGAGGAACCCGGTCGCGGCGACTTCACCCGGGAGGGGCCGGGCTCGTCGGCCACCGGGCGCCGCTCGCTGCAGTGGATCCAGGAGGGACGCAACAAGAAGTCCGTGACGATCGACCTGCGGACCGCGCGCGGTCAGGAGCTGGTGCGCGACCTGGTGCCGCACTTCGACGTGGTCGTCATGAACTTCCGCCCGCCCACCACGGAGAAGTGGGGGCTGACCCCGGAGCGCCTCCAGGAGATCAATCCGCGGGCGGTGCTGGTCCTGGTCACCGGTTACGGGATGTCGGGGCCGTTCCGCGACCGGGGCGCCTTCGACCGCATCGCCAGCGCGTACTCCGGGCTCACCTACGTCAGCGGCGAACCCGACGGGGACCCGACCCGCACCGGGTACGCCGTGATCGACTACATGGCCGCCTACCTCGCGGCGTTCGCGACCGTCACGGCGCTGTACGAGCGGGACCGCAACGGCGGCACGGGGCAGATCGTGGATCTGGGCCTGTACGAAGCGGGATTCCGCGCCTCCGAGAATTCGCTGCCGACCTACGCCGCGCTCGGGAAGGTCCGGGAGCGGCAGGGAAACCGGAACCTCCAGGTCGTCCCGGCCAGCGACTTCGACACCGCCGACGGGCGGCGGATCTCGGTGCACGCCGGCACCGACGCGTTGTTCCGCAAGCTGGTGACCGTCCTGGAAATGCCGGAGCTCGCGGCGGATCCGAGGTACGCGACCCGCGACGCCCGCGTCGATCACCAAGATGAGCTGTACGCCGCGATCGCGGCGTGGGCGGGCAGGTTCCCCGCCGATGACGCCGTCCGGATCCTCAACGACGCCGGGGTGCCGGCCTCGCCGATCATGAGCGTCGCCGACATCGCCGCCGACCCGCACTACCGGGAGCGCGGGACGATCACCACCGTCGTGGACGACGACTGGGGCGAGCTGCCGATGGTCGCCCCGCTGCCGCGGCTCAGCAGGACCCCCGGGCGGATCAGGTCTCTGGGGCCGCGCCTGGGGGAGCACACCGACTCGGTGCTGGCAGAACTGCTCGATCTCGACCAGCACGCCGTGGCCGCCCTGCGCGCCGACGGCGTCATCTGACCCGCTCCGCTCCCTCCGCAACGACGCAGAAGGACTTGGCACCGAATGACCCCATCGCTGCTCTCGATCGTGGTGCTCGCCCTGCTGTTCCTCGGCGCCTTCGTGCCGCGCTTCAGCCTGGCCCTCGCGGCCCTCCCCGCCGCCTTCCTGGTCGCGGCCATCGCCGATGTGGACATCGACGAGCTGTTCGGCTTCTTCCCGGTCGACTTCGTCGTCCTGATCGTCGGGATCACCGCGCTGTTCGCCGTCGCCCAGTCCACCGGCACCACCGACTGGCTGCTCGACAACGCAGTGCGGCGCATCGGCGATCGGGTCGCCCTGCTTCCCTTGCTGCTGTTCGGGATCGGCACGCTGATCACCGCGCTGGGCACGCTGCCCGCCGCCGCGATCGCGATCATGGCCCCGATCACCATGGGCCTGGCCGCGCGCCGCGGACTGCCGCCACTGCTCATGTGCCTCGTGATGCTCCACGGCATCATGTGCGGCCTTTTCTCCCCGATCGCGGTGTTCGGGGCAACTGCTCCCCGCCTGCTGGACAAGGCGGACATCCCCGTACCCGCCCACACCTCGCCGGCTTTGCTGCTGGCCTCGGTGGGCACCGGGTTGCTCGCGTGCCTAGCCGCGATGGCCGTAGCGCGGCGGTCTCTCGCGCGGGCCGCGGCCCCGCTCGCCAACGCGACGGACCCGGATCCGGCCGATGCAGCGCCGGCCGGCGCACCCTCCTCGAGCGGCACGGCAACCGCCATCGCGCCCGCGGCCGTCAGAACCGAGGCCCGGGCGGCTGCACCCGAGTGGCTTTCCCGCGCTGCCACGATCACCGCACTGGTCCTGCTCGTCGTCGGCGGGGTCGCATTCAAGCTGAACCTCGGCCTGCTCGGGCTGAGCCTCGCGTTCGTGCTCCAGCTCGTGCTCCGCGTGAAGCCGGCCGACGTGATCGACCGCATCCCATGGGGAATCATCCTGCTGATCGCCGGGGTGCTCACCTACATCGGGCTGATGGAGCACCTCGGCGCATTCGAGCGGGTGTCGGCGGCACTGCAGTTCACCGGCAGCCCCATGCTGTCGCTGCTCGCCGTCTGCGCCGTCACGGGCGTCACGTCGTTCTTCGCCTCCTCGATCGCCGTCATCGCCACCGCGGTTCCGCTCATGGCCCCGCTGGTCGACGCAGGCGTCTCGCCCGTCGGCGCGATCATCGCCATCGCGCTGTCGGCGGTGATCGTCGACGTCAACCCGCTCAGCGGGACCGGCGCCATCATCCTCAGCTCCACCGCGCCCGAGCAGCGGGAAAAGCTCTTTCGCCAGTTGATGGTCTACGGACTCTGCTCGGTCGTCGTCGGCCCACCGCTCGTCTGGGCCGTCTTCGGATGGCTCTAGGAGGAACGCGCGATCAACGAGCCGGGTCTGTCGTCGCCAGAGGATCCGCGAGGCGGTCGATGAACCTCCAGGCCTTCGTCGCCGTGCTCGTCCGGCCGTCACCATCCATCAGCCCGGGATCCGCGTCGCCGCCGATCTAGCAGCGATCAGCACCAGCCCCAAGCCCGCTCGCCGACACCAACACCACCCAGGAGTGCACGCGCGAACCGTCCACGACACCGCCCTGCACCTGGACATCACGGCCGGATTCCACCCCGCCGCCCCGTTCTCGCTCCCTCGCCGGAACCGCCCCTACCTCGAGGCAGTGGACCGACCACCACGCCGCCTCCGGATCGGTGTCAACCGCACCCTCGGCATCGCCGACCCCGAACCATCCATTGTGGACGCCCTCGACACGGCCGTTGACACGCTGCGCCACCTCGGCCACCACATCATCGACGACCACACCCCGCACCCTGGCGCAGAAACCTTCCCCGAAGTCATCGCGCTACGCCAGCAGGTCCTCGCCCACAACCGGTTCATGAACGTCACCGAGGAACTCACCACGCACCGCGATCACCTCGAACCGTGGTTCGCCGCCCTCCTCGACCGCGGACGCTCGGTCACCACGACCGACCTCGCGCGCTACTGGAGATATCGCGGGCAACTCGACCACTGGGCCGCGGAGCTCTTCGAACGCTACGACCTGCTCCTCACGCCCACTACACCGACCACCGCCTGGCCGGCGGACGGCCCCGACATCCGTGCAGCCGCGCAGCGGCGAACCATCCCGATCGCCTATACCGCAGCGTTCAACGACATCGGCAACCCAGCCATCAGCATCCCCATCGAAATCAGTCCCGAAGGCTTGCCCTGCGCAATCCAACTCGTCGCACCGCATCACCACGACGACCGCCTCCTCGCAACCGCCGCCACCATCGAACGCGCCATCGGGCACCTGCAGCCAGACCTGGCCGCGGGGACCGACTGACCCAGCGAGGAACTGCCGTCCGGCATCAGGTGTAGCCGATCAGCGGGACGCGCCTCAGGCGGCCGTCAGCTCCGCAACCCCCGGTCCGTCGAGGTCTTCCAGCGCCGCTCGGCGACGGGAGATCGCCAGGAGCAGGGAAAGCGCGGTTCCGGTCGCTTCCGGGCCGTTTCCGATCGACACGTCGGCGTCCGTCGCCGTCAGGCGGATGCGGGACATCAGCTCCTTGGCCCCGCCGAAGGATGCCGGGGTGCGGGCCTGCAGGCGGAGCGACCGGACCACGGCCTCCGGCCGGTAGTGGCGGGTGAGCCCCAAGGGGCGGCGGATGTCCTCGCCGTGGACGACCTCCTCCACGAGCCGGCTGTCGAGCGGCGCCGGCGGGGTCGACGTCCGCGACGCCACCTGGCGAAGTCGCTCCAGCGTCTCCTGCGGCGTGGCGCCGCGCTCGCGCTCCACGCCGCGTGCGTTCTGGCGGTCGAAGTCGAACCGCGCCCGGACGAGGCCGGCCACGAACCCGAGGCGCGTCGTCCGCGCGGAGTCGACCAGGTGGGCGACCACGTCGTGCACCGTCCACCCCTCGCAGAGCGACGGCTCCGACCACTGCCGTTCATCGAGGTGCGCGAGGTCACCGATCAGCGCGGCACGCTCCGCGTGCACCATCGCCCAGATGTCGTCCTGCACGGCTTCTCCTTCGTTCGAGCGCGTTGTCCGCCAGGTGTGACTCCCGGCACGGCGCGGAATCGTCGCTCGGTGAGCGTGGTCACCGCGATATCTCAGGCCCTGGAGGGTGCGGCGCGCCTCCGGTTCCTGCTCGGTAGCGTGTGGTGGCCCGCGATTCATCTACCTGTGAGGACGCAGCAGTGCCAGACCACGACAGCTCGATGGTGCGCCTGCGCGGGGTGCGGGTGCACAACCTGCGCGGGGTCGACGTCGACTTCCCGCGCGACGCGCTGGTCGCCGTCACCGGCGTCTCGGGGTCGGGCAAGTCGTCGCTGGCGTTCGGCACCGTCTACGCCGAGGCGCAGGCGCGGTACCTGGAGTCGGTCGCACCGTACGCGCGGCGGCTCATCGACCAGGCCGGCACGCCCGATGCCCGCGAGATCACGGGCTTGCCGCCGGCCGTCGCGTTCCAGCAGGCCCGCGGCGTGGCCCAGGCCCGTTCCACGGTGGGCACCGTGACCGTGCTGTCGAACTCCCTGCGGTTGCTGTTCTCCCGCGCAGGCACCTATCCCGCCGGCGCCGGGCGGCTGGACTCGGACGCCTTCTCGCCGAACACGCCGGCCGGTGCGTGCCCGCGTTGCCACGGCCTCGGCCGGATCCACGAGGTCAGCGAGGACTCGCTGGTGCCGGATCCGGGGCTGTCCATCCGGGAGAAGGCGATCGCCGCGTGGCCGGGTGCCTGGCAGGGCAAGAACTACCGCGACATCCTGGCCGTGCTCGGCTACGACGTCGACCGGCCGTGGCGCGAGCTGCCCCAGGCCGACCGCGAGTGGATCCTGTTCACCGACGAGCAGCCCGTCGTCACGGTGCACCCCGAGCGCACGGCGGACCGCATCCAGCGCCCCTACCAGGGCACTTACCAGAGCGCCCGCCGATACGTCCTGCACACGCTGGCGACCACCCAGAGCACGACGCTGCGCAACCGGGCCCTGCAGTACGTGGAGGTGCTGCCGTGCCCGGGCTGCGACGGCTCGGGATTGCGGCCCGAAGCGCTGGCGGTGACGTTCGCCGGCGCCAACATCGCCGACCTCGCCGCGCTCCCGCTGACCGTGCTCGCGGAGAAGCTTCGCGCCGAGCAGGACGACAGCGTCGCGCGGGTCGTGGTCGAGGATCTGCTGGCCCGCATCGAGGCGCTGGTCGAACTCGGCCTGGGCTACCTCGCCATGGACCGCGCCACCCCGACGCTCTCGGCCGGTGAGCTGCAGCGGCTGCGGCTGGCCGCGACGCTGCGCTCGACGCTCTTCGGCGTCGTCTACGTGCTCGACGAGCCGTCGGCCGGATTGCACCCCGACGACACCCAGGCGCTGCTCCGCGTGCTCGACCGGATCCGGGCGGCAGGCAATTCGCTGCTCGTCGTCGAGCACGAACCGGAGATCATCCGCCACTCCGACTGGCTCGTCGACGTCGGTCCCGGGGCCGGCGAGCACGGCGGGCGCGTTCTCTACAGCGGCCCGCTGGACGGGCTGCGGACGTCCGCGGACTCGGTGACGCGCGCCCACCTCTTCGATCCGCCGGCTCCGGTCGGCAAGCGCCGCACCCCGGCCGGGAAGATCGAGCTGCGCGGGGTGAGCAGGCACAACCTGGTCGAGACCGACGTCGACTTCCCGCTCGGCGTCTTCACCGCCGTCACCGGCGTGTCCGGGTCGGGCAAGACGACGCTGGTCACCGGCATCCTGGCGGCCGCCGTCCGGGACCACCTCGGCGCGTCCCGCAGCCACGCGGGCGACGACGAGGAGCCGGCGGCCGACACGTCCCGGCACGTTCGCAGCATCACCGGCCTGGACGCGATCAACAGGCTGGTCGAGGTCGACCAGCGCCCGATCGGACGCACGCCGCGGTCGAACCTCGCGACCTACACCGGACTGTTCGACGGGGTGCGGAAGCTGTTCGCCGCCACCGACGAAGCCCGCCGGCGGAAGTACTCGGCGGGCCGGTTCTCGTTCAACGTGGACGGTGGGCGCTGCGAAACCTGCCAGGGCGAAGGGGCGGTGGCCGTCGAGCTGCTGTTCCTGCCCAGCAGCTACTCGCCGTGCCCCGCCTGCCACGGCGCCCGCTACAACCCGGAGACCCTCGAGATCCGCTACCGGGACAAGTCGATCGCCGACGTGCTCGCCCTGACCGTCGACGACGCCCGCGACTTCTTCGCCGACGTGCCGGCGGTCGCGCGCAGCCTGGAGACCCTCCACGACGTCGGGCTGTCGTACCTGACCCTCGGCCAGCCCGCCACCGAGCTCTCCGGTGGCGAGGCGCAGCGGATCAAGCTGGCGACCGAGCTGCAGCGAACGCGTCGCGGCCACACCCTGTTCGTCCTCGACGAGCCCACCACGGGCCTGCACCCGGCCGACGTCGAGGTGCTGATGCGCCTGTTGCACGCACTGGTCGACGCGGGTAACACGGTCGTGGTGATCGAGCACGACATGACCGTCGCGGCGGGCGCGGACCACGTGATCGACCTCGGTCCCGGTGGCGGCGACGAAGGCGGTTCGGTGGTGGCCGTCGGCGCTCCGGCGGAAGTGGCCCGCGCCTGCGCCGGCCGCACCGCGCCGTACCTGCGGGAGGTGCTCGAAACCGCGGGCTGAATCCGTTGCTGCGTCAGCCTTCCTGGGCCTTCGCTTCCGCTTCCTGTTGCGGCTTCGGCAGATTCCGCTTGCTGATCAGCACGAGCGCGACGCACATGGTGATGACGGCGAGGGCCGCCGAAGCGAACAGCACGGCCGATGCGCTGGCGGCGAAGGCTTCCTCGAAGACCCGCTGAAGGCCTTCGCGGGCTTCCGGCGGTGCGAGTTCCAGCGCGCGCTGCGCGTCGCCTTCGGCCGCTGCCGCCGAGATGGCGTCGTGCTGGCCTGCGGGCAGGTCCGCGGTCGCGACGACACCGGCGAGCTCGGCCTTGTAGAGCACGCCGAGGCCGGCGGTGCCGATCCCGGCGCCGATCGAAGCCAGGCTGGTCATCGTGCCCGCGACCATCCCGGTCCGCTGCTCGTCGCTCACGTTCATCGCGACGGCGAAGATCGGGGCGCCCGCGATGCCGCCGCCGGTTCCCCACAGCAGCAGCGGGAACACCAGCGACCAGGCCTGCGTGGTGGGGCCGAAGGTCAGCGCCATCCAGGCGGCGCCGACGGCCTTGCAGGCGTAGCCGATGGCGATCACGTGGCCGGACGGCAGCCAGGCCTGCATCTTGCCGCCGAGCATGCCGGCCGCCATCTGCGCGATGAACACCGGCGCGAGCAGGACGCCGCTGGCGGTGGGGGACAGGTGCAGCGAGTTCTGGAAGTACTGCACGAAGTACACCGTGCCGCCGATGGTCAGCACTCGGGACATGAAGATGGTGAAGGCCGCGCCGGTGAACGCGGGCTTGGTGAACAGCTGCAGGTCCAGCGTCGGGTTGCGGACCCTGCGCTGCACGACCACGAACGCCGCGAGCAGCACCACGGCCACGGCGAGCTGGATCAGCGTCGACGATGCGGTCCAGCCCTGCTGTTCGCCGCGCAGCAGCGCGAAGTTGAGCACCGCCAGCCCGGCGATCAGCAGCGCGGTGCCGCCCCAGTCCAGCGAGCCGATCTTGCCGCCGCCACCGGCGTCGCGGGGCAGGGTGCGCAGCCCGATGGCGAAGGCGGCGATCCCGAACGGCAGGTTGATCAGGAAGATCGCGCGCCAGTCCAGGACGTCGATGAGGGTGCCGCCCAGCAGCGGCGCGATCAGGCCGGCCGCGGTGGACATCGTGGTCCAGGTCGCGATGGCCATGTTGCGCCGCTGGCCGTCGTAGGCGTGCGAGAGCAGCGGGAGGGCGTTGGACATCAGGATCGCGCCGCCGATGCCCTGCACCGCCCGGGCGAAGTCGAGCACCAGCGCGTTCGGCGCCGATCCGCAGGCCAGCGAGGCGAGGGTGAACAGCGCGATGCCGGTGAGGTAGACGCCGCAGCGGCCAAGCCGGTCCGACAGCGTCCCGGTCACCTGGGTGACCGCGCCCATCGTGATCATGTAGGCCACGACGACCCACTGGATGTCGGCCAGGGTGCCGCCGAGATCGGCCTGGATGTCGGCCAGCCCGATGGTCACGATGGTCATGTCGATGACCACCAGGGCCGTGGCGATCACGACCAGTGCGAGCAAGGCGCGTGACCGGGCGGCCGACGGCCCGGCATCGGTCTCCGTCGTCGGAGCCACGATTCCCTCCAGCGGTAAGACGATCGCGGACGGTGTCGATCTTGCGTGGCTGAGGTTAGCCTCACTTCACTGATTCATGCAAATATGCGCGTAAACGCATCAGTTGGGCCTGGTGCCGGTGGGCTGCGTGCTCGTCGATGCGACCGCGCGGGTCAGCCGGTGGCGCGGAGCACGTGGCCGGCGATGAGGCCGTACATGCGCTCGGTGAGCGCGCGCGTGCCGAAGCTCATGATGTTGTAGCCGTGGTCCGTGCCGGCGACGTCGTGGTGCTCCACCAGCGCGCCCACGGCGTCGAGCGCCTCGGCGTACCTGATCCCCTCGTCGCGGAGCCGGTCGTACTCGCAGGTGATGACCACGGCGGGGGCGATCCCGGCGATGCCCGCCGCGTTGGTGCCCCAGGCGGGCGAGATGAGGCGGTCGCGCCGGACCTCGGGGTCGGGCGCGTACGCCGGGTCGAACACGTCCGACATCCAGGGGCGGATCACCGCCTTGCCCGTGGGGCTCCGCTTGTGCGCGGCGTGGGTGACCAGGTCCAGCGGCGCGTAGTGCAGCACCTGGAGCGCGATCGCGGGCCCGCCGCCTTCGAGGGCGAGGCGGGCCGCGGCCGCGGCGAGGGAGCCGCCCGCGCTCTGGCCGCCGACGGACAGCCGCCGCCCGTCCCAGTCGCGGTCCTGCCGCGACGCCCAAGTGACGACGTCGAAGACCTGCTCCACGGGAATGGGGAAGGGGTGCCGGGGCGCGACGGAGTAGTCCACGTTGAGCACGACGACGCCGGCCTCGGCAGCCAGGTAGCGGCACCACGGGTCGTCCTGCTCGGGGTGCGCGATGACGAACCCGCCGCCGTGGACGTTGACGTGGACCGCCGGTTTCCCGGCCCCGATTGGGAAGTACGCGGTGCACGGGACGTTTCCGTGGCGCGTCGGCACTTCGATGGTGCGCTTGAGCGCCGGAATCTCGTCGAAGCGCAGTTCCGGCTTCAGCCGCGGTGTCATGAGCCGGTTGAGCACCCGGGTTGCGATGTCGACGACGAATGGCTTCGACAGCAGGGACATTCCGGCTCCAGACCTCCGAGAGCGGTGGGGTTTCCGGACCTTATCCAACCGCTCGCAACGCCGGTGCTGCCGCGGTGCGGAGAAAGGCACAGCCGATTCGCGCGGTGGGGTGAACGGTGCGCCGAACCGCCGCACTTGTTCGGGCCAAGCGTCGTCTTGCCCGGCCTCGCGCAGGCGGTGATCGTGGTTGCAGCCGGGGCGGAACGGAGACAGTGAGCGCGATGGAGAACAGCCAGCAGATCGGCCGAGCCGCGTTTCTTCGCCTGGCCGGGCTCGGAATCGTCGCGGCGGGTGCGAGTTCCCCGCTGCCGGCGCGAGAAGTCCTGGCGGACACCACGGCCGCGCGCACGCTCGCGGCCTACAGCGGCAACTTCAGCACCGCCATCGAGCTGGCCGGCCTGAACCTCGACGACGGGCGGTTGACGGGCGCGGGCGCGGTTCCCGGCGTGGACAGCCCGGCCTTCCTGATCTTCAACGCGGACGGCACCAGGGTGTACGCGGTCAACGACACCAACGACGGCCGGGTGACCGCGCTGTCCGTCGAGTCCGGCGGCGGCCTCACCGTGCTGGGCAGCCAGCCGGCCGGCGCCTCGATGCCCACCCACCTCGCGGTGCATCCCGGCGGGCAGCACCTGATCGTCGCCAACTACGGCAGCGGGAGCACCGCGGTGTTCCCGATCCTGGCCGACGGCGCGCTCGGCCCGCGGACCGATCTCGTGCAGTACGAGGGAAGTGGACCGGTGCCCGGCCGTCAGGAAGGCCCGCACGCGCACATGGTGGCCATCACCCCCGAAGGGCGCTACGTGCTGGTGCCCGACCTCGGCGCGGACCGGATCCACGTGCACGCCCTCGACGCGACGACCGGAAAGCTCGATACCCTCGGCGAGGCGCAGTTGCGCCCCGGTGCGGGGCCCAGGCACCTGGTCTTCCACCCCACGGCGCCGTTCCTCTACGTCGCCGACGAACTCGACTCCACCGTGACCGTCTGCGCCTACGACGCCGACCGGGCGGCGGTGACTCCGGGTCAGGTGGTGTCCACGGTTCCCGACGGCGTCCGGGAGAACTTCCCGGCCGAGATCCTGATCTCGGCCGACGGCCGGTTCGTCTACGTCTCCAACCGCGGGCACGACAGCATCGCGCGGTTCGCCGTCGAGGCGGATGGCGAGCGACTTCGCCTCGTGGACACCGTTTCCTGCGGCGGCCGGTGGCCCCGGCACATCGCCGTCACGCCGGACGGCCGGTGGATGTACGCGAGCAACCAGAACTCGAACTCGGTGACGGCGTTCCGGGTGGATCCGGCCAGCGGAGAGATTTCCCCGGCGGGAGAACCGTTTTCCACGCCGAGCCCGGTCTGCCTGCTCATCGGCGGCGCCATCGGCCGAACGCCGCGCCGAGGCGTTCATCGGTAGATTTCCGCGATATCCGCCCGCCGGGTTCCCGCAGGCCGCGGGCCTTGCCGGGCTGCGTGGGCGCCCGGTTCGCAAGGGTCGAACCGAGCGCCCGCTCCGGAGACGATGGTCGCCCGGCCACTGGCGAAACCCTTGATCAGCCGGGCGACCCGACCAAGTCGGTCATTGCGCGAACCGCATGCTGCGAGCACCGGCTCGAAGGCCTGCCCGGCGGACTCGGCGACGGGAAGCACGTCCGCCGAGGAAATCGGTTTGCCGGTCCGTACAACGGCTCAGACGACCACGACCCGGCGCCCGCGCGTGTGACCGGCATGGCTGTCGATGTGCGCCTCCGCGGCCTCGGCGAGCGTGTACGACTTCTCGACCGGGATGTGGAGCTTTCCCCGCGAGATGAGGCTGGCGGCCTCGGCTAGCGCTTCCGGCACGCTCCCGGCCACGCCGGAGAATCGGACACCGAGCTGCGGCGCACCGAGATCGGCGATGGAGATCACCTTCTGCGGATCCCCGGTCAGCTCGACGAGCTCGCGGATCACGCCCGAGCCGGCCAGATCGAGAGCCGCGTCGACTGGGCCGAGCCGCCGCACCCGCTCGACCCAGCCCTCGCCGTACGTCGTGGCGACGGCACCCAGGCTGCGCAGGTAGTCCTGGTTGGCGGCCCCAACCGTGCCGATCACCTTGATGCCGCGGTCGCGGGCGATCTGCAGCACCGCCGATCCGACCCCGCCGGAGGCGCCGCTGACCAGCAGCGTCTGCCCGGGCCGCACACCGACCTCGCGGATGATGCGCAGCGCGGTCTCCACCACGGACGGGTACCCGGCCGCCTCTTCGAACGTCAGGCCCTCGGGCATGCGGGCCCAGGCCGACAGCACGGCGAACTCGGCATAGGTGCTCGAACCTTCGCCGAACACGTGGTCGCCGACCTCGACCCCTTCGACGCCCTCGCCGACCTCGTCCACCACCCCGGAGGCGTCGAGCCCGACCCCGGCGGGCAACTCGATCGGATGGGACTCCAGGAACTGGCCTTCACGGATCCGCCAGTCGACGGGGTTCACGCCCGCCGCCCGCACGGCGATGCGTACCTGACCGGGGCCCGCGTGGGGCTCCTCGGCGTCTACGAGTTGCAGGACGTCCGGACCGCCGAACTCGGCGAAGCTCACTCTCTTCATGCGGTCGACCGTAGCACTAACGGTTAGCTTTTAAAAACGGTTACGCCTTTGTTCCTGATAGTGTCAGCGCATGGCCGTGCCGACCGGACGTCGTGAGCGCAAGAAGGCCGCGACCCGCCAGAAGATCGCTGACACCGCCCTGCGGCTCTTCCTGGAACGCGGGTACGACGCGGTGGGCATCCGTGACGTGGCCGCTGAGGCAGACGTGGCCGTCACCACGCTCTTCTCCCACTTCGCCTCGAAAGAGGCCCTGGTGTTCGAGCAGGACGAAGACTTCGAGCAACGCCTCGCGCAAGCGGTCACCGGCCGGGCGCCGCACGAGCCGCTCATCCCTGCGCTGCGCCGCGAGATCCAGGCCCTGGTGTGGCATTGCACGGCGGACAGCGCCGCCCCGATCTGGCGCATGGTCGACGAATCACCCGCCCTGCGGGAGTACGAGGAGTCGATGCGGCTGCGCCATGCGGAGTCGCTGGCAACGGCCATCGCCGCCGATCCCGATCTGTCGCTGACCACAACGGCCTGCCGGACGATCGCGAGGTTCGTGATCGACGCCTATTCCCTGGCCCGCGAGGCGGCCGATCCGGAGGCCGCGGTGGACGAGATCTTCCGGATGATCGAGGCGGCCTGGGAGGTCGCCTGCCCGTCTCGAACTGTTCCTCCAGGTAGGACGGAGGCCGGTCAGGGCTGAGGGATCGGCGCGGGCCGACGGTGTTCGTCGCGAACGCACCGTCGGCCCGCTCGCGTTGGCATACTCGGGGCAGTCGCTCAGGAGGTGCCGATGGAGCTGGGACTGACCAACACCACGCTGCCCGGTGGAATCACCTTGATCGAGGTGACCGGTGAGCTCGACGTCTACACCGCGCCAATCCTGCGGAACCGGCTGGCCGATGCTGTCAACGACGGCGAGTACCGGCTGATCGTGGATCTGACCGGGGTGGAGTTCCTGGACAGCACGGGGCTCGGCGTGCTGGTCGGCGGCCTGAAGCGGGTGCGAGCCCACGACGGCGCCCTGGTCCTGGTGTGCAGCGCCGAGCGGATCCTCAAGATCTTCCGGGTGACGGGCTTGACCAGGGTCTTCCGGATCGAACCGGACGTGGTCTCGGCCCGGGCCCGGTGCGCCGACCGCACGGCTTCTCTCGCCCGGCCGGAACCCGACGTCGAATCCGTTGGCTGGCACTGGGTTCCCGGCCGGATCTATCTGAGCGAAGAGCAAGGCCACCGGGACGTGCAGGCCGCGGTGGAACGGGTGCTCGAAGCCTTCGGTCTGGAATTCGGCCACGCTTTCCCGCCCGAGTTCGGGTCGTGGTTCGGCGAGTTCCTGATCCGGTTGAAGAACTCGGGCACGCTGCCGACCAAGGAGGAGCAGTTCCTCAAGCTCAGCAGGGCGTTGGAACTGCGCGTGCTGGACCGGCAGCAGGCCGAGGTCGACGCCGCCCAGGGAGCGGCCGTAGCGGGCCTGATCCAGTCGCTGAAAGACACCCCGCGAGCTGTCGTGCAGATCGGCTCGGTGCTGCTGGTCAAGGTGGACGAGGTGATCGTGGTGCGCAACCTGACCCAGGTCGAACTGGCGCACTGGGAACGCAACCCCGCCCTGTTCCGCGATCCCGCCGCCGCCCTGCTGGAACTCCAGCAGGCGACGTCCGATGACGCCGCGGCCCCACATCCGAGCAACAGCCACGAACGAACGGCATCTCCCCACCGCACCGCATGACGCCGCTTCCGCCGTCGGTTTGCGGGTGGTGGCGTGCTTGCGGTCGGTGAGCATGATCGCTCGTCCGGCCTGTCCCACGGCGGTGATTCAAGGTAGTCAATATTTTCAGTGTTGATCAAATTTTATCGCTGTCGTGGCGCTGGGCTGATTGGGCGAGTGGGTGGGGTTCGCTGATGAGGGCGGCGAGTGCAGTGGCGATTTCTTGGGTGCTGGCGCGGATCTGCTGCCGTATTGGCCCGCGGCACGTCCGTGCGGATCAGTGCTCAGAGGCAACCCGAGGTATCCGCCGCGCGTCTCCTGGGCGTAGGAGATCACCGGCTGAGAGGCAGCGATGTCGAGGAGAACCGGAACGACCGTGGCCACGGCGCTGATCGTGGTCGTGGGCACGGCGGGCACGGCGTTGGCGCAGGGAACCTGGACGCGCGAGGAGTTCCCGGCCAGGCCCGAGAGGGCATCCTACGTGAGCACCGTGTCCAGCGGTGGCGGCGCGACCTGGGCGTTCGGCAGCTACAGCCCGCCCGGCTCGCCGACGTCCATCACCGCGCAGGCGTTCCGCCGCGAGGAGACCGGTCGCTGGGTGGAGGTCCCGGTGCCGAACGTCGGCCAGATCGTGGGCTCCGCGGTCACCGGCCCGGACAACGCCTGGGCGGTCAGCCAGTTCACCAAGGTCAGCCGGGGCGCGACGTTGCACTGGGACGGGCAGGCGTGGACCGAGGTGCCGCTGGAAGTGCCGGACGCTCCCCGGATCTCGCCCCACGACGTCACGGCCGTCGGCCCCGATGTCTGGGCCGTGGGCAACGCCTATCGCGACGGCGAATCCCCGCTCTCGCGGAGCTTCGCGATGCGCTGGGCCGACGGCGGCTGGCAGGGGTCTCCGCTGCCGCCCGCCACCGACGAGCAGAACTTCTCCAGCGTCGGCGGCGCAGCGCCGGACGACCTCTGGATGGCCGGCACGACCGTTGCGCGGCCGCAGCAGATCGTTGCGATGCACTGGGACGGCGCGCAGTGGAGCCACGTGCAGGTGCCACCGCTTGAGACCACGGACTCGGACTTCCTCACCGTGCACGACGTCGCCGCCTTCGCACCGGATGACGTCTGGATCTCTGCGACCCAGAAGCCCTACGACACCCCCGGGCACGGCCAGCCGATCCTGATGCACTGGGACGGCGACCAGTGGATCCGCGAGCAGGCCTCCGTACCGCCCGGCGGCACCGGGAAGCTCGTGCACGCCGACGGTGCACTGTGGAGCCTCGGGGCCGGTGCGCTGCTGCGCTACGACGGCACCTCGTGGCAACAGGTCGACGGGCCGCAGGAAGGTTCCCTCGGCAACGGTGCCGAACTCCCGGACGGCCGCCTGGTCGGCACCGGAAGCGCCGGCGATCCGATGACCCCGCAGCCGTTCGCGACCGTCCAGAACCGCTGACCCACCCGATTTCCCCGCGGCTTCCCGGTTCTCCCCACTGATAGTCCTCTTAGGACATGGAGATCGGGGAGCCGCAGGTTCGGATCCCGGGTGTTTCCCGTTCCGGGTCAAGTGTTCTCAGCGGCGGCGTGCTCCGCGTAGCACCAGTTCGGTTGCCGTCGCGATGGCGTCCGACGGGACGGCATCGGGGGCGATGGCCTTCTATCGACGCGCTCCACGCGAGTGGCTGAGGAACGCTTCGACGGCGTCCACGAGCTCGCCGGGCGCTTCTTCCGGGACGTAGTGGCCGCCGGGAACGGAATGTCCGCTCACGGCGGTCGGATCGGCGTGGTGCTCCTGCCAGACGCGCACGACGTCGCGGCGGGCGAGGCCGCCTTCGGCTCCCCACAGGACGAGCAGCGGCGCTTGCAACCGCAGCCCGTGGTCGTGATCCGCCTCGTCGAGTTCGAGGTCCGTCGTGAAGCCCGTCCGGTAGTCCTCGAAGGACGCCCGCAGGTGCCCCGGGTCGCTGAACGCGGCGACGTAGTGCTCGAACGTTTCCCAGTCGACGGCACCGGAATCGAGGACGCGGGCGAAGAAGTGGCCGAGGTACGCCTCGACGTTCCCCGTGATCAGCTTCTCCGCCAGCTCGGGCTGCCGGTGGAAGAACCAGTGCCACATCGCGCTCGCCGAGTCGATGTCCAACGAGCGCATGACGACCCTGGTCGGCAGGATGTCCAGCAGCACCAGCGCAGCCACCTCCGCGGGCCGGTCGAGCGCCCACCGGTGTGCGACGCGGGCGCCGCGGTCGTGGCCGATCACCACCGCCGATTCGTGCCCGAGGTGGCGGATCAGGCCGCTCAGGTCGGCCGCGGTGGAACGCTTGTCGTAGCCCGAACCGGCCAGCCCCGAAGCGCCGTAACCGCGCAGGTCCGGCGCGACGACGGTGCGGCCGTGGCTGAGCGGGTCCACGACGTGGCGCCAGCAGGCACCGGTCTGCGGCCATCCGTGGAGCAGCACGACGAGCTCCGGCCCGTCACCGACGACCCGGTAGGCCAGCTCCACGTCGTCCAGGCGCACCGACTCGACGTTGTCCCGAAGCATTCTTCTCCTTTGTTGCACCAGCGTTTTGCGGACGGTCCGGCAGCGGACATCAACCCTCGGCCGCGACGGCCGACGGGTGCCGGGCGAGCAGGTCGTCGAGGCGCGAACCGACGTCCGCGCAGTTCCGGCGCACGACCGACAGGAACGACGCGAGCACCGGCGACCGGTCGGTCACCCGGAAGGACATCTGCAGGTCCGGCAGCCGGAATCGCGGCGTGACATCGCAGAACCAGATGTCGTTGCGGGCGATCAGCCGCATGCGGTCGGGGCCGAGCCCGACCCCGGCGCAGCAGGCGGCCAGGCCGGCGATCGTGTGGACGTCCCGCGCCATCGTGGCGCCGTCGAGGGCGGCCGGGTCCGGCCCGAACGCCGGCCGCAGGTACGAGCTCACCGCGTCCGGGCTGGCGATGAGGTGCTCCTGGGCCAGTTGCTCCAGGTCGATGGACGGCAGCCCGGCGTACGGATGCGCCACGGACACGACGGCCACCAGGTGATCGGCCCCGATCGGCACGGTGACCAGGTCCTCCGCCCCAGCGCCGCGCGGGCTGCCCCGGCCCACCGCGACGTCCAGCTCGCCGGCGAGGAGCGCCGCCGCCGCGGTCGGGCTGTCCAGCTCCTGGAGCGCCAGCCGGACGGCCGGGTGGGTGCGGCGGAACCTGCCGAGCACCCCCGGCAGGGGGTCGAGCAGCGCGGATCCGGTGAACCCGATCCGCAGCCGCCCGGTCTCGCCGCGCGCCGCGCGGCCTGCGTCGATGCCGGCGAGCCTCATCTCGGCGAGCGCGGTGCGCGCCCGGGCGAGGAACGCTTCTCCGGCCGCGGTCGGGAGGACGCCACGGGAGGTGCGGTCGAACAGCCGCTCGCCGACTTCCCGTTCCAGGGCGGCGATCTGGGTCGACAGGGGAGGCTGGGCGATCCCCAACGACGCCGCCGCGCGACCGAAGTGCTGGTGCTCGGCGAGCGCGAGCGCGTAGCGGAGGTGGCGGGCTTCCATGCGCCCCACGATACTTCCCGAGTATCGCGGAGGCCCTTGTGAGATATCGCGGTGGATGAGACCGGCAGGTGTGGGGTGACCTGGACGGGTCGATGATCACCGCTCCAGAAGGGCCTCACCATGACCCGCCCGTCCTCTTCCGAGACCGTCGTCGTCCTCGTGCACGGCGCCTGGCACGCCGCGCTCCACTGGGCCGCGACGCAGCGCGCCCTCGCGCGCCACGGTCTCGCCAGCGTCGCAGTCGACCTCCCCGGCAGCGGGCTCGACGCGCCCGTCCCGACCGGATTCCTCGCGCCCGGTCAGCCCGGGCTCACCAGCGAGAAGTCGGCCCTGAGCGACGTCACGATGCAGGACAGCACCGATGTCGTGCTCGACGCCCTCGTCGACGTCCGCACGCGGTACCGCAACGTCGTCCTGGTCGCCCACAGCGCAGGCGGCGGCCCCGCCTCGGCGGCCGCGGAGCAGGTTCCCGAACTCGTCGACCACGTCGTGTACCTGTCGTCGTTCGTCCCCGCCGGTCGCCCCCGGGTCGCCGACTACATCGACGCCGCGGAGAACGCGACCGCCGTCCAGCTCCCGCCGGTCGGCGATCCGGTGGAGTTGGGCGCCTTCCGGATCAATCCGCTCTCCGCCGATCCGGACGACGTCGCCGTCATCCGCCGGGCCTTCCTGAACGATCTGCCCGCAACGGCGCCGGATTCCTGGCGGCAGTTCCTGCACCCGGACCTGCCGCTGACCACCTTCACCACGCCGGTACCGGTCTCGCCCGAGCGCTGGGGGCGCATCCCGCGCACCTTCATCCGGCTGACCGACGACCTCGCGCTGCCGCCGGCCACCCAGGACCTGATGATCGCGGAAGCCGACCAGGTGGTGCCGGACCGGCCGATGGCGGTGCGCTCGCTGCCGGGCGGGCACTCGCCGTTCGTGACGCGGCCCGGAGAGCTGGCGACGCTGCTCGCCACCGTCGCCTTGCAGCCGACCACCCGATGACGGACCGGCGTTCCCCGGCAGGACGATTCGTCCTGCCGGTCGTCCTGTCCGGGGTCTTCGTCCAGCTCGTCAGCGTGACCGTCATGCAGGTGGCCGTGCTCGACGTGCAGCGGGATCTCGGTGCCGGCCCGGGCGAGGGGCAGCTCGTCCTGGCCGGCTACACCCTCACCTACGCCTGCTCGCTGATCCTCTCGGCACGGCTGGGCGACCGGTACGGGTACCGGCGGATGTTCGTCACCGGGATGGCGGTGTTCACCGGTGCGGCGATCGGGTCGGCCGCAGCGCCCGAAGCCTGGCTGCTGGTCGCGGGCCGCCTGGTGCAGGGCGTCGGCAGCGGGATCATGGCCCCGCAGATCCTTTCGATCATCCAGTCGGCACTGCCCGCGAGCCGCCGGCCCGCCGCGCTGAGCGCCTACGGCGCGACCATGGCGGCGGCGTCGCTGGCGGGTCCGTTGCTGGGCGGCGTCCTGATCCAGCTCGATCCGCTGGGACTGGGCTGGCGGGCCGCGATGCTCCTGACCGTTCCGGTCGGGTTCGTCGCCCTCCTGCTCTCGCCCTCGCTGCCGTCCGTCCGAACAGGACGGACCGGCGGGCGCGTCGACTCGGTCGGAGCGGGCCTGAGCCTGGTGGGAACGGCACTGCTGGTGCTGCCCCTGACGGTGGGGCGAGACGCGGGCTGGCCGATGTGGACGTGGGCGAGCCTGGTCTCGGCGGCGGCGGTGCTGGCCGGATTCGCGGTTTCCCAGCGAAGAGCGGCGGATCCGCTCGTCCACCCCGCCGCACTGGCCGACCCGTCGACGAGGTGGGGACTGGGAGTCGTGCTCGTCTTCAACGCCGGAGTGCCCTCCTTCACCCTGCTGCTGTCGATGCACCTGCAGGGCGCGCAGGGCTGGAGCCCGATGCAGACGGCGCTGACCATCACCCCGTACGCCGTCGGGGCGCTCGGCGGCAGCGGTGTCGCGAACGTCCTCGGGAAGCGCTTCGGGGCCTGGACCCTGGCCGCTTCGGCCGTCGCGATGGGGATCGTGTCCATCGCCGTCGCTGCGACCATTGACGACCCGGCCACCAGGTGGGTGCTGTGGCTCGTCCTCGGCCTGGGCGGAGTCGCCTTCGGGATGTTCACCGCCTCGGCGTTCACCCAGATCATCGCCAGGGTCCGAGCGGAAGCCGCCGTCTCGGTCTCGGGCCTACTACCGACGGCGCAGCAGCTCGGCGGCACGTTGGGTGTCGCGCTCGCGGGAGTGGCCTACTCGGCGCCCGCCACGAGCAGCGGCGATGCGATGTGGCACGCGATGACCTACGAGGCCGCGGTGTTCGTCCTGGCCGCGGCCTTCGCGGTCCGCCTGGTCGGCCGCCGCCACGAGACCGTTCACCACGGGCAACCCACCGCCAACGCGGCATAGGTCGCAGATCAACAGAAATCTCGCCGCGCGGTTCAACGCCGGAACCCCGTTCACGCGATAGCCCTCACGACCCCCGGACCAGGTCCATCAGGTGTCGTGCGGCGGTGCGCGTGCCGTCGCTGCGGATCGAGGTGGCGAGGGAGCGGGCACGGTCGGCGAAGTCGGGTTCCAGGGCGCGGCTGAGCGCGGCGGTCAGCGAGTCGGTGGTGAGCATCCGCTGCGGGTGCGCGATCCCGATGCCGAGCTGGTCGACGCGCCCGGCCCAGTAATGCTGGTCGTACTGCTGGGGGAGCAGGACCTGGGGGACTCCGGCTCTCGCGACCGCCGTGGAGGTGCCCGCGCCGCCGTGGTGCACGACGGCGGCGACCCGGCCGAACAGGGCGTGGTGGTTGGTATCTCCGACCAAGATGCAGTCGGTCCCGTCGTCCGGCGGTGTCAGGTCGGCCCACCCGCTGGAGATGATCGCGCGGCGACCAAGCGCGCGGGCCGCCGCCACCATTACCTGGCCGACGGTTTCTCCGGTCGGGCTCATGCGGTCCGAGCCGGAGTAACTGCCCAGGCCGAAGTAGACGGGTGGCTCGCCGGCGTCGAGGAAGGATTCCAGTTCGGCCGGGAGCGGGCGCTCATCCGGCAGGATCCACGCGCCCGTCTGGATCACCTCCGGATCGTCGGGTTGTGGCCAGGGCGCCAGCGCGGGGTCCGCGGCCAGCCAGGCGCGGTCGGTGAGGACGTGGCTTCGCACGTCCTCGACCGGGGCCAGGCCGGCAGCGGCGCGGTGGGCGTTGAGCGCGGCGCCCCACGCGTCGTTCCAGCGCTGCGCGTCGACCATCCACAACTCGCGATTGCCGCCCGTCTCGTCCTGCGGCCATCCCGGCCATGGGGCCGGCTCGTGGTGTGGGGACGGCAGGGCGGCCGGGCAGAACTCGGCGTGGACGTAGCCGATCTCCAGCAGTTCGGCCACCGAGCGCACGGCGACCTGCACGGCCCCGCACCCCACCACGACGTCGCACCCTCGGGCGGCGTCCGGGAGTGTGGCGAACTGTGCGCCCCCGACTTCACCGACGAGGAGCTCGCCGTCGTGCTGCGCTTCATCCACCGGGTCAGCGACAACACCGCGGACGAACTTGCCAGGCTCCGGGCCGCCGCATCTGACCCCCGTGGGTGACGAAGCCATCCGATGGCACTTTGTCGCGTGTGCGGACGATGTCCGGTGCGGTTGGCTCCCGCGCGGCCGGATTGTCCTGCGGCTCCCGGGTTTTCGTCGCTGGTGGTCTCATGTGGACGCTGGGGGCGGATTCGGGCGAACGGCTTGCGCGTGGGCGGAAGTCAGAGGCCCGCGGTGGTGTCCAGCGTGCGGGTGAGGGCGTGGGCTTCGTGGAGGAGGAGGGCACCGAGTTCGGGTTGCCGCTCCGGGCGGAAGCGGGTCTCGATGCCGGTCAGCGTCAGGGCCCACGCCGGTTGCCCGGCGCGGTCGAACACGGCCGCCGCCATGCCCCAGCTCCCCTCGACCACCAGGCCGGGGTTGACGGCGTAGCCGTCGCGGCGGGTGCGGGCGATGCGGGTGCGCACCGCCTCGGGGGAGTGCTTCTCGCCCCACCGGCCCGTCAGGTCGGTCCGCTCCAGGTAGGCCTCGATCTCCGCGTCGCCGAAGAAGGACAGGAGGACCAGGCCGGCGGAGACGACGCCGAGCGGGAACCGGGCACCCTCGTAGAGCACGAACGACCGGATCGGGAAGTCGCCGTCCTCGCGGAGCAGGCACACCGTCTCCTCGCCCCGCAGGGCCGAGAAGAACGCGCTCTCGCCGGTCTTCGCCGCCAGCCGGTGCACGCTCGCGCGGGCGTGGTGCGTGACGTCGTAGCGGGTGCCCGCCGTCTGGCCCAGCAGGTACAGCTCGGGGCCGAGGAACCACCGGCCGGTGCGCCGGTCGCGGTCGACGAACCCCTCCTCCGCCAGGGAGCTGAGCAGGCGGTGCACGGTCGGCCGGGGGAGGTCCGTGGCCCGGGCGAGGTCGCTGGTGGCCGCCCCCGCCTCGTTGGCGGCCGACAGCGCCCGGAGCACGGAGCCGACCCGGCCGATCAGATGGGCGTTCGCGCTGGCGCTCATGCCCGCATCCTAGCGTCCACTCAGTGAACGCCCAGGCCGGGCGATGGTCATCCGATGAACAGATCGGCCGTCGTTCGGCCTTGTTTCTTGCGGTGAACAGCAGGTTGCTTCTTTACTGCTGCTGTTCGTCCAGCGGACCGATGAAGAGGTGATGAGTTGTCAAAGCTGCGCCCGAGTGCGGCGGAGGCACTGGCCGACGTGCTCGAAGACGGGATGACGATCGCCGTCGGGGGCTTCGGCCTGTGCGGCATCCCGAGCGACCTCATCGAGGTCGTCCGCGACAGCGGGGTCACCGGTTTGACGTTGGTCTCCAACAACATGGGCGTCGACGGCAAGGGACTCGGGCTGCTGCTCGAGAACCGCCAGGTCGCCAAGGTGATCGCGTCCTACGTCGGCGAGAACAAGCTGTTCGCCCAGCAGTACCTGGACAAGGAGCTGGAGGTGGAGTTCGCGCCGCAGGGGACGCTGTCCGAGCGGATGCGGGCCGGCGGCGCGGGCATCGCCGCGTTCTACACTCGCGCCGGCGTCGGGACCCCGGTGGCCGACGGCAAGCCGTTGGCGGAGTTCGACGGCCAGACCTACGTCCAGGAGCGGGCGATCATCGCCGACCTGGCGCTCGTGCACGCGCACACCGCGGACCCCGCGGGCAACCTCGTCTACCGGGCGAGCGCGCGGAACTTCAACCCGGTCGTCGCGACCTGCGCGAAGGTCGCGGCGGTCGAGGTCGAGCACCTGAGCGAGGAGTACCTAGACCCGGAACTGGTCGTGACCCCGGGCATTTACGTCGACCGGCTGGTCCTCGCCCGGCCCCGCATCAAGGACATCGAGAAGCGCACGGTGCGCCCCCGCGCCACCACCCCGGCCGACTAGAGATTGTGTTGAATTTGGTTTGCGTGGCGGTGCGGGTGGCGGAACCTCAGATGCCCCCTCGCTGTGGGATCCCCGACATCATGAATGCCAATTCACCACGTCGGGGCTGTCCTCGCGAGGAGCCATCTGAGAACCCGCGGCGGTGCGAGTTGAGTCCCACACCGCAAGCGGCTACCGCCGCTTATTAAACGACCTAGGAGCAACCCATGACCTGGACCCGCGACGAGATGGCGGCGCTGGCCGCCGCCGAACTCCGCGACGGCGACTACGTCAACCTCGGGATCGGCATCCCGACCCTGGTCGCCAACCACATCCCGGACGGCGTGCAGGTGACCCTGCAGAGCGAGAACGGCATCCTGGGCCTGGGGCCGTTCCCCTACGAGGGCGAGGAGGACGCCGACCTCATCAACGCCGGGAAGCAGACCGTCACGATCAATCCCGGGGCGAGCTACTTCGACTCCGCGGTCTCCTTCGGGATGATGCGCGGCGGGCACATCGACATCGCCGTCCTGGGCGCGCTCCAGGTGAGCGAGGGCGGCGACCTGGCGAACTGGACCATCCCCGGTGCCCTGGTGAAGGGCATGGGCGGCGCCATGGACCTGGTCGTCGGCGCCCGCCGGATCGTCGTGCTCACCGACCACGTGGCCAAGGACGGCACCCCGAAGATCGTGGAGCAGTGCACGCTGCCGCTGACCGGTGCGGGCGTGGTCGACCGGATCGTCACGGACCTGGCGGTGCTCGACGTGACCGAGGAGGGCCTCAGCCTGGTCTCGCTGGCCCCGGGCGTCACCGAGGACGAGGTCCGGGAGAAGACCGGCGCCAAGATCCGGCAGCCGGTCGCGACGGCGTGATTTTCCGAGCAGGCGTAGCAGTTCTTGGCCGCGATGGACGGAATTGGGGAGTAGAGCGGTGAACAGTGCACGGAGCGGCAGCGGTTCTGTGATCGTGGCGGGGGCGCGTACTCCGATGGGGCGGTTGCTGGGGTCGCTGAAGGATTTCTCGGGTGCGCAGTTGGGTGGGTTCGC